>JAYUZG010000077.1:0-9776 GCA_043751985.1 Betaproteobacteria bacterium | reverse complement strand
CAAGTACGTCGATTGCCATGGCCGCCCCACGTTCGTGCAGATGCTCAACATACTACCGGTAGTGGGTGGGTGTGACAACCGGATAAGCACGGTTTATTCATCGTGAACACACGTGTGCCGATCCGTTCGGCTTCGGCATGATCGTGAGTAACATATACGAGCGTAAACCCAATCTCGCCATGCAGTCTCAAGATTTCATTTCCGAGCTGTTGTTTCAGTTCAGTGTCAAGGCTCGACAGTGGCTCATCCATCAACATGATTTCTGAGGAGGTGGCCAGCGCACGCGCGACAGCGACCCGTTGCTGTTCCCCGCCGGAGAGTTGCGCAGGCTTTGCCTTTTCCAATCCGGTCAACCGCGCAAGTTGCAGCACTTCGCGTGCGCGCTCTGTCGAAGCCCGAGTATTGTTCGAATAGCGCAACGCAAACTCGATATGTTGTACAACCGTCATGTGGGGCCACAAAGCCAGATCCTGAAACACCATGCCCACCTTGCGCGCTTCGGGTTCCAGCAAATTGTGTCCGTTTGCCGCGACCAACCGGCCCTTGATACTTACAGAACCTGAATCCGGACTTTCCAGACCTGCAATCAGCCGCAACAGCGTGGTCTTACCGCTACCAGAAGGGCCGACGATGGCCACGCGCTCGTGTTTCCTGATCTCGAAGCTGAAATTGTCGAGGACCACGCGATCGCCGTGCGATTTGCGCACCGCTCGCATTTCGATTTCATTCACCTTGATTCACCCGCGCGCACAACCAGCAGGCGCAGCAAGGCTAGTGGCATCACGGTGGCAGCAATCAAAATGACGCTGAGTGCGGACACGACTGCCGGCTTGCCGTTGGCCATGATCGAGAAAATCAGCACGGCAAGCGGCTCGCTGCCCGGTGGATAGACCAGCATGGAAGCGCCGAGATCACGCATGCAGAACACATAGCTCACTGCCCAGGCCACAACAAGGGCGGGTGCAATGGACGGCAGGATGACATGACGAAGTCGGGCAAACCACGGCGCACCAACAATCTGGGCTGCATCCTCCAGGGCACTCGGAACGTTTGCCATGGCACCCATGGTGATACGACAAGGCAAGGCAACATATTGCGCTAGGCAGGCGAGCACGATCATAGCGGACGTTCCATAGATCCAGTTCATCGATGGACGGTTCCAAAGCTCGATCAGGCCGATACCAATGACTGTACCCGGCAGAATGAACAGAAGTAGCGTGACCGAGTCCACCGCGTTCCAGGCGGGCCAGATTCGATGATGGACGACGTATCCCAGCAAAAACCCCAATGCAGTAAGCAGGCAGGCGGAAATCGTCGAGATGAGCACGCTGTGCCAGACGCTCGCCGACGCGTGCGACCACGCTTCCGCATACCCCGACCCGGCAAGCGATTGCGTCAATATCATAGAGAAAGGCAATAAGACAGCGATAACGGCAAGAATGATCGTTGCGGCGAGCACTGGCGGTCCAATGTGCCCCAACGGAATCAGCGCTATCTCCTTCGAATGTGTCAAGGCTGTGAGCATTTGCAGGTGATCACGCAGATGCCTTCTCTCAAGCG
The DNA here is from genome assembly GCA_043751985.1 of Betaproteobacteria bacterium. Lineage (GTDB taxonomy): Bacteria > Pseudomonadota > Gammaproteobacteria > Burkholderiales > JAYUZG01 > JAYUZG01. The sequence continues at coordinate 8,216 of JAYUZG010000077.1, read as the reverse complement.
CAAGGAGAATCAGCGCGACCAGCAGTAGTGGCAAAGCAGTCACCATCGCCGCACCAAAGTCATAGAAGGCCGCGATCTGGGTCAATGTTTCGACCGCGAAAACCGGAAGGTGCAGGAACATAGGTACGCCGACTTCACCCAGCGCCAGCAGAAACACCAGCAATGCGCTAAATACTATGCTGGGGAAAATCATTGGCACAGTGATATGGCGAAGCACGTTGATCCACCCGGTGCTCAGCCGCGCCGCCTCCTCCACTCTTGGATTGACGGCGCGAAGATAGACCATGGTGAGAATCATCACGATGGGCATCAATGCGCTGCTCAAAACCCAAATACAGCCGGGAAGCGCGAAGAGCTGGCCGGAAAAGAATTGCAGCACAGATGCTGGAATGAGCAATGCCAGCGGACTGTCCTCCGAAACCGCAGCGAACCAGCTCAGCGACAATACGTAGGGAGGCACGACGAGCGGCAGACAGAATAGGAGGGCAAGTGTTTTTCGCCAAGCCAGGTCCGTCTTGCCTAAAATTACGCCCAGTGCCACGCCCGTCACAGTCGCAACCAAGGTTACGGATAGCGCAAGGACGAGGCTGCGAACGAGCACTGGCGAAAGTGTTCCGGCCTCTCCTATCAGCTTCAGATAGCGGGACAGGGAAAGTGCGCCGTCCACGTGGACGCTTTTCCAGAGCATTACCCCAAGTGGCGCAGCACCTACGAGAAATAGCGCCAGAATCGCCGCGAGAAGGGTCAGGCGTCGTTCCACACCTTATTGTCCTACCCAGGTTTTGAGAAACGGCTGGATCAATTGCAACTTGGCGGCCACGTCCGCATAACTGACCGTCATCACTTTAAGCGTTTCGAGGCGTGGAACGGTTGCCGGCGTATCCACCCCGGAATGGAGCGGAATCTGCGCCGCATCGGAATAAGCGAGTTTTTTCTCCGTGTCGCGTGACAGCAAATAGTCGATGAGTCGCTTTCCGTTTGCCACGTTGTGCGCGTTCTTGATCAATACCACCGCGTTGGGAACGACGAAGCAGCCCAACCCGCCAGCCTCCTGGTCGGGGAAGACACCTTCAATGTCCAGGCCTTGCTTAAGCCGGCTCACCACGTCGTCGCTGTCTACCATGCTGAATTGAAATTTTCCCGAGGCAACCAGATCTGCGCTTTCTCCATTGCTCGACGCAATCTGCACGCCGTTGGCACGCGTGGCCGACATGAAATTCTCCGCGCGCGCGTCGCCCCACAACGCGAACAGGGCCGCGACTTGCGTCGTGGTGGTGCCGAAGAGTGGATTGGCCATCACTGCCTGCTTGGCAAAGCGTCGATCGGTGTAGGCCATGATAGATTGAGGTTTCATGGTCATGCGTCGATTCACGATCAGCATTCGTGCACGCGCAGAAAAGCCCGTCCAGTGTCCGTCCGGGTCAACAAAGGCCCTGGCAATCCCTTCCGCGGAAGGGGAGTGGTACGGTGCCGAGATTCCTTTCTGTTTCAGAACTTCTGCCCGGATCGGCTCATTCGCCCAGTACACGTCTGCCTGTGGATTGTCGCGCTCGGCAATGAGCCGGTTCATCACACCGGCACTTTTCGTCTCTTCGGTGTCGTACACCGCATTGACTTTGATTTTCGTCGCCCTCTCAAAGTCTTTCAAGATCGGCTCCGAAAATACCTGGTCGTGGCTCACATAGACCACCACGCTAGTGGCTACTCTGAAGGTAAATAGCCACCACAGCAATCCAGCCACCGCGCAGGTCGACAGGATTATGGCCGGCCACTTCATTTGACTTGTGTATTGGTCGTTACGCTAGCGGACATAGAGGGAGAGTCGCTTTGTGTCAGACGCTTGCTGCCCCATCCGCCGCCCAGAGACTTTATCAACGCAACAGTGGTCAACACTTGGGAGCTCGTAACCTGCAACGCTTGACGTTGTGTCGCCAACGACACCCGCTGTGCGTCGATGGCATCAATCAATGGAACCAGGCCCCCTTTAAAGCGCGCCATGGCCATGGTCGTAGCCTTGGTGGCATTCTCCATTGCGGTCAATTGGTACTCTGACTGTTGCGCAAGATGACGCAGGCCCGAAAGCGAGCTTTCCACTTCCTGAAACGCTTTCAGTATCCGTTCACGATAAATGGCGAGATTTTCCGCGTAGGCTGCCTTGGCTCGCTTGACATCGAATCCGATGCGGCCGGAATTGAACACGGGTTGCCAGACAGATGCGCCGATTGTCCAGATAGTACTGTCCTGGTTGAGCAGATTACCCAATTCAAAGCTTTGTACACCAACGGCAGCCGTCAATCGAATAGAGGGAAAGTATGCAGACTTGGCCACTCCGATCTCGGCATTGCGCGCAATGAGGCACCGTTCCGCTTCAGCGACGTCAGGACGCCGTTCCAGCAAGTCCGACGGCAGGCCCGTGGGGATGATCGGAGATCGAAGTTCGTAGGGTGCGGGCTTCATATTAAAATTTTCCGGCTGCGCACCAATCAGCACGGCCAGACTCAGTTCAAGTTCATCGCGTCGCTTACTTGTTGATTCGGCCTCCGCTTTCGCGATGGCGAGTTCCGTCTCCACCTTCGCCAAATCGAGATCATTGGAAAGGCCGTTCTTTCGACGCGCGGCGATCAGATCCCGTGCATGCTCGCGCAGCCCGATATTGTCGCGCAGGATTCGTGCGTCTTCGTCTGACGCACGAATCAGGAAGTAGGTCTGCGCAATGTCCCCCTCGAGGGTCAGCAACACAGTCTGATAGGCCGCGATGCTTGACTTGGCGTAATTTTCTGCCGCTTCATTCTGACGGCGCATCCGTCCCCATATATCGAGCTCGTAGCTTGCATAAAGCGGGACACGATAGTCACTGATGGCATAGGCCGTATTTGACGGTTGTTTGCTCGGTTGATCAGGGCGGTTCTTGGAGACACCGTAACGCGCTGCACTCGGATTGAAATTCAGTTCGGGAGCCAGGAAAGAACCGGCAATTCCCGCAATCGCGTGCGCTTGTTCGACGCGTGCGGCTGCCGCCCGCAGACCAAAATTGGTTTCCTTTGCTTGGCGTTCGAGCGCATTCAGAACCGGGTCTCCAAAGACCTCCCACCAACTGCCACGTGCATCGAGATCACTTGGCGCCGCACTGCGCCACGGCCCGGTTTCCCTGAATTGCGTCGGAACGGCGATCTGCGGCCTTTGATAATTCGGCCCCACCGCGACGCAACCTGTTAGAAGCAGGATCAGCACTGCTGGATGCTTGGTGATTGCACGGCGAAGAACGCGAACGTTACCGGCCCTCTCGCTCAAGCTCATTATTTTGCTTTCGTTATTCAAGGGAGTTCTGACCCAGTAGCAATCGGTGCATCACGTTAACTCTTCGGTGCGGCGGCGGTGACCGCTGTGCCGGGTCTTACCTCATCCGATCCACGTTTGAGAACGGTATCGCCCGCTTGCACCGCGCCGAAGATCTCCACCAGATCTTCCACACTCGCTCCCCGTTTGACATTGACCCATTCCGCTTTGCCCTCCTTTATGCGAACCACGAAAGTACGTTCGGTGGTCGTGACAATACTTGATGGCGGTACCAGGAGAGAAGGCCGGTCTTTCTTCACTGGCCAGAGAATCTCCGGATACATCCCAGGCGCCAGCTTCAGGTCATGGTTTTCCACGTCAAGCTCCACCGGCATTGCTCGGGTCTTCTCGTCGAAGCTGTGGGCAACACGTCTGATGACGCCGGCGAACTCTTCTCCGGGGAACGCTGGAACAGTGAAAGTTGCCCGGGTGCCTTCGACGATATTTCCCACCGCGGCTTCCGGAACAGCGACCACAAGTCTAAGCCGTGAAAGCTGCTCCAGCTTGAGAACGGGTGGCTGCCCCGCACCGGCGCCTGGGCCGACCAACGCGCCGGGATGTACATTGCGCTCGGTTATCACACCATCAAAGGGCGCGGAAATCGTGAGGTATTCGGTCAGGGCGCGTAAGGCGCGCGACGACGCCTTGGCGGCCTGTATCGAGCCCCCCAAGGCTTGCATCTGTGCGCGGATTGCATCTGCCGTCTTCTGCGCATTGACGAGGTCAATTTCAGACACTGATCCCGGCGCTGCCGCGAGCGTGGCCTTTATCGACTCATAGGTGTTTTGCGCGGCTGCCGATTTTGCCTCAATCTCCGCTTGCTGCAGCTCGACCGCGCGAATCTTCGCTTCAGCCTCCGCGATTTGGGCGATCATCTCCGGCGCCTTCAGCACGACAAGCGTTTGGCCACGCTTGACCACGCTGCCGCGATCCACGTTTACCTGCTCAACGAAACCCGTCACCTTGGCATGCAGCGGAACGCGTAAATAGGGCTGCAGTTCCCCGGGCAATTTCGCGTGTCGTTCAACGGGCTTTGAGACAACTTGAATCAGTTCAAAGGTGGCAGGGGCAGCCGGCCCCGCCGCCAGTAGGAGTGCCATGGAGATGTCAGCCAAGATCATAGTATTTGCTCATCGGGTTATCCGGATTAAGAGACGAAGAGGCGGTCTTGGTACGCGATTGCAACAGGACGTATACGGCGGGCAATACGATCAACGTTGCCAAGGTTGCCGCAAATAGTCCGCCAATGACCGCGCGCCCCAATGGGGCCGCTTGCGAGCCTTCTCCATATGACAGGGCCATCGGGACCATCCCGGCCATCATCGCCATCGCCGTCATCAGAATGGGCCGCAGTCGGCCACTCGCGCCTTCCGTAACCGCCTCGTGAGCGGACATTCCGCTCTTACGCGCGTCTTCCGCGTAGGTGACGAGCAAAATGGCATTCGCTACCGAAATGCCGATCGCCATGATCGCGCCCATGAAAGACTGAACATTGAGCGTGGTCCCGGTTACGAGCAGCATGAGGATTACACCCAGAATTACCGCCGGTAAGGTCGAGACCACGGCCACAGATAATCGCAGTGATTCGTAGTTGGCAGCGAGCAGCAGGAAGATCACGATAACGGCAAACAGTAATCCCATCCGCAACCCGGCAAGAGTTTCTTCGAACGCCGGAATCTGGCCGCGCAAGAATACGTTCACTCCGCGCGGCACTTCGCCTGCACCTGCAATGGCCTGTCGAATCTGGTCAATTGCCCGTCCCATAGGAACCCCGTAAATATTGGCGGTAAAACTGATCACGCGCTGCATGTTGTAGCGATCGACTTCGCCCAGCGTCGTGCCATTTCGGACGGACGCCACGTCTGCGAGAAGCGGGCGCGACAGCAAATTGCCTGAAGTCGATGGACGCATAACAGGTAAACTCAATAGGTCCTCGATTGAAGCGATCTTGTTCTGCGGAATTTCAACCTGTATCTGAAACGCGTTACCGCTGCGCGGATCGCGCCAGAAGTTAAGATCGGTATTCCGTGACGAGCTGGTCGCGGGTACCAGCGATTTCGCCACGTCCGCCATGGCGAGTCCAAATTGGCCGGCCCGGTCACGATCGATCGTGATATCCAGCGTCGGATAATTGAGCGGTTGCGCGTATTGCAGATCTCTCAGGAACGGAAGCGTCGCCAATTGAGTCCTGACAACTTCCGCGAATGGACGGCTGAGCGCGAGGTTCGGCGACTGGACAGCAACCTCAATCGGCGTTGTGGACCCAAAGCTCATCACCTGTCCGATGATGTCGGCAGGTTCGAAGGAGACACTGACTTGTGGCAGGGCTTCCTTGAATTTAGCACGCAGTTCTTCTTCCAGGGCACTACCGGTTCGCGGTGCGCCTGCATTTAGCGCGACTTTGAGTACGGCCTCGTGCTGGCCATTGGTGAACAGATATATCGGGTTGATCGGATAATTGGGTGTTGCGACACCAATGAACCCAGTGGTAATTTCAATGTTCCCCGGGCCAACCGTTTCCTTGATGACTTCGATGGCTCGCAGTGCGATCAATTCTGTCTTCTCGACCCGCGTGCCGGTTGGCGCGCGCAGTCGAAGTTGAATCTGATTGGTCTGCACGGCGGGAAACAGTTCCGTCCCCACCAGCGGGAGCAGCGCGTAAATCAACGCGCCGCTTGCGACCACATAGACCAAGACCAGGGGCCAGCGAAACTTTTGTACGCCGCCAAGGTACGCTTGGTAGCGCGAAAGAATTGCGCGGAAAAATCCAGGCTGCTCGGTTTTACGCTCATCATGCATGAGCCGCGTGGCGAGCACAGGCACCAGCGTTCCTGAGAGGAGATATGACACAATCATTGCAAGACCGACTGACAGCGACAGTGGTACAAAAAGTTGCTTGGCGGTCCCCGCCATGAAGAAAGAAGGTATGAAAACCGCCAGAATGCAGAGCATGGCCAGCAGCAGCGGGAAGGCCGTCCGTTTGGAAGCTTCTACGACCGCGCGTGCCTTGGACAGACCCGTTGCCAGATGAGTGTGAATGCTCTCAATGACAACCGTCGCCTGGTCGACCAGCACTCCGACTGCTAGAGCGAGCCCGCCAAGCGTCATGATGTTAATGGTTTGATCGAGCGCCCACAGTCCCACCACGGCGCCCAGTAACGCGAAAGGAATGGTCGCAACCACGATGAGGGAACTGCGCCAGTCGCGTAGGAACAGCAATACCATCAAGCCGGTCAGCAGCGCACCCAGCAGGCCTTCTATTACCAGCGATCGCAACGCACCCACGACATAGCCCGACTGGTCGAACACCATATCAATCTTCACGTCCTCGGGGGCCACTGCTTGCATTTTTGGCAATGCTTCGCGGACTCGTCGAACGACATCCAGTGTGGAGGCATCTGCGCGCTTGGTCACCGGAATATAGACCGTACGCTTGCCGTCCACATGCGCGTAACCCACGATCAGATCAGTTGAATCGACGATGCTTGCGATGTCGCGCAAGTACACCGTCGAGCCGCTGCCCAAGCGCAGGGGCGTGTCGAGCAATTCCTGGATGTTTCCGCCCAGCGCGGAATTGGTAGAAGATATACGCAGCAAATCACCGGTTCGCACGTTGCCGTTGGGCAGTACGGTACTGGCGCGGTTAACCACGGTGATAACGTCCTCCGGTGCCATGCGGTGCGCGCGCATCTTGTCCGGATCGACTTTGACGATGATGGTTCGCTGGCTGCCGCCAAACGGCGGCGGCGCCGAAACGCCGGGCAAAGTGGCAAAAATAGGCCGCACGCGATTGAGGGCGATATCCTGCATTTCGCCTGGCGTGCGGGTCGCACTGGAGAACACCAGTTGCGCAACCGGCACGCTCCCCGCATCAAAACGCATGATGAAGGGTGGAACCGCGCCGGGAGGCATGAAAGCGCGGGCGCGATTCACATATCCGACGGTTTCCGCCATCGCTTGACTCATGTCCGTCTCGGGGTGGAACACCAGCTTCATCAGGGCGATGCCCTGAATGTTCTTCGACTCGACGTGTTCGATGCCAGTGATGTAGAGGAAGTGGTATTCGTAATAATAGGTGAGATAGCCCTCCATCTGCGAGGGATCCATTCCGCCAAAAGGTTGCGCCACATATATCGCTGGGGCGCCAAGTTTCGGGAACACGTCTGCCTTCATGCGCGAGACGGCTAATCCCGCCGCGAGGATGATTGAGAGCACGACGATCAGGATCGTGACGGGGCGATCCAGTGCGACCGACAGGAGTCTCATGATGTCATCTCTGCCCGTGCAAGGTGCGAATTGGGTATGCCCGGAAACGAGTAGGTACGCTCACGACCCTTGTCTCTCACATTGTGGGTGGCCATCGATGAACCTCGCCCTGCGCGTGCTTGCACCAGGCATACAGCGCGTCATACATAATGAGCCCAAAGTCGAGCATCTCGTGGTCATCCGCATAAATCTTCGATAAGCCCAGAGAAACGGCGTACAGACCCGCCGCCTCCCGCGCGAGATCAAACCGATTTGTATCGGCGCCGCGTACGATCATCGCGAGGCGTTGCAAGGCCGGTTCACCGAGATGGTGAGCCTCTACAAACGCATCGAAGCTGCAATATTCACCGACATGTGACATGGGTACGCCCGGGACATCGAAAGGTGTCGCACCTGTTTCGCCGGCGATTCGCATGACGTCCTTGGCAGGTACGAACAGAAATTCTGGTGTCTTATCGATGAACCGAGCAATCAGCCACGGGCACGCAATCCGATCGATCTTGGGGCGTTCACGCGTGATCCATTTCATCGCTACTTCCCGTCCCAGGAAAAATCGTCGAACTCGGTAACACTGTCTGCCTTGGTCCATACGCCCACGGCACCGGTACCCGCAA
>JAYUZG010000076.1:0-5137 GCA_043751985.1 Betaproteobacteria bacterium | reverse complement strand
GGACATCGCCAAACGCAGCGACTTGAGTTTCAATTTCCGCGAACGCATGGAGGCGATCAATCCGATTGACAATGGCTTCCAGGTGAAAACGACCAAGCAGGAATATCTGACGAAATCGGTTCTGCTGAGCATCGGTCGCCGTGGCACGCCGCGTACGCTGGACGTGCGTGGTGAAAACCAGGCCAAAGTCGTGTACCGGCTGATCGATCCACAGCAATATCGCGGCATGCACGTGATGGTCGTGGGCGGCGGCGACAGCGCGATCGAGGCGGCGCTGGCGTGTTCGGGTGAATCGGGTACCACGGTCACTCTGTCATACCGCGGTGCCGCCTTCAATCGAATCAAGCCCGGCAATCGCGATCGCTTGGCTGCCGCGGAGGCGGCCAATCGAGTTAAGACCATGTTGGAAACGGACGTGATGGAAATTAAGCCTGAGTCGATCATGTTAAAGAGCAAAGCGAAATTGCTCACCATCCAGAATGAGGCGTTGATTGTTTGCGCGGGCGGCATCTTGCCGACCGGATTGCTGAAGAAGCTAGGCGTCCAAGTTGAAACGCATTACGGTGAGTGAGTCGCGCGACCACTGAATTGGACAGTCGATGACATTGGCCGAGCGCCTGTCTGCCTATGAGCGCCTGGTGCGACTCGACAAGCCCATTGGCATCTTGTTGTTGTTATGGCCGACTTTGTGGGCGCTGTGGTTGAGCTCTTATGGTCGTCCGCGCTGGGATGTCTTGGCGGTCTTTGTGCTGGGAACGATCCTGATGCGCAGCAGCGGCTGCGCGATCAACGACTACGCCGACCGCGACATCGATCCGCATGTCGAGCGAACGAAACATCGGCCGCTGGCCGCTGGCCTGATCAGCGCGAGAGAAGCGCTGGCGGTGGCCATCGTTCTCGCGCTGCTGGCTTTTGCTCTGGTGTTAACGCTGAACCGCCTCACTGTTTATTTATCGCTCGTGGCGGTCGCCATCGCCGCAACTTACCCTTTTGCCAAGCGGTTTTTCGCGTTACCGCAAGCCTATCTCGGAGTCGCGTTCGGCTTCGGCATCCCGATGGCATGGGCAGCGCAAACCGAATACTTGCATCCGTGGTCCTGGGTAATGTTGCTGGCGAATATATTCTGGGCGATCGCGTATGACACCGAATATGCGATGGTGGATCGGGCCGACGACGTGCGGCTCGCTATTCGCACGTCGGCCAAGACCTTGGGCCGGTTCGATGTGCTGGCGGTGATGATTTGTCACGGCCTGCTCATTGCAACGCTGGCCGTGATCGGGCGGCATTTCCGACTGTCATACTGGTATTTCCTCGGACTGATTGTGGCGGCTTTACTGGCAGCGCGTCAGTACCGGATGATTCGCGCGCGCGATCCGCACCATTGTTTTCGCGCGTTCCATCAAAACAACTGGGTCGGCGCAGCGGTGTTCGCCGGTCTGTGCGCGCACTACTATCTTCCCCATGGACCTTCAATTAACTAATCGAACCGTTCTCGTCACCGGTGGCAGCAAAGGCATCGGTCTCGCCTGCGCGCGTGCTTTTCTCGCCGAAGGCGCGCACGTCGCGATCGTGTCGCGCGATGCGCGCAATCTTGACCAAGCCCAAGCCAAACTTTCCGGGAAAGCCGTGTTGATCAAAGCAGACCTGGTTGAAGCCGACCAAGCGCAACGCATGCTGAGTGAAGCGGAGCACGCGCTTGGGCCTATCGACATCCTGGTAAATTCCGCCGGCGCGGCAAAGCGGACGCTGCCGGACGAATTGACCACCGCCGCCTGGCACGCCGCGATGGACGCGAAGTATTTCACTTATATCCACGCGATGCATGCCGTGTTGGCCGGTATGAAGGCACGACGACGCGGCGCGATCGTCAACATTATCGGCGCCGGGGGCAAAGTCGCTACGCCTTACCATCTGCCGGGCGGTGCGGCGAATTCGGCCCTGATGCTGGCGAGCATTGGGATGGCCAATGCGTTCGGGCGCTATGGTGTGCGCATCAACGGCATCAACCCCGGCGCCACCAGGACCGATCGCGTGAACGAGGCAATTTTGCTTGAAGCAAAAAGCACCGGCGTGTCGGCCGAAAAAGCGCTCGAAGACGGGCAAGCGAGGGTGCCGCTGGGCCGCTACGCCGATCCGGACGACGTGGCGGCGGTCGCCTTGTTTCTCGCTTCGGAGCGCGCTGGCTACGTCACCGGCGCAATCGTGCCGATGGATGGCGGACTCAATCCAGTCCTATGAAGTATCAGGACTTGCGCGACTTCATCGCGCAGCTCGAGAAACTGGGCGAACTGAGGCGCATCGCGACGGTCGTCTCGCCCAAGCTGGAGATGACCGAAATCTGCGATCGCGTATTGAAAGCCGGCGGCCCGGCGTTGCTTTTTGAAAAACCACTCGGTTTTGATATTCCCGTTTTGGGCAATTTATTTGGTACCCCACGGCGCGTCGCACTCGCAATGGGAGAAGACCGCGTTGAAGCATTGCGCGAAGTTGGAAAATTGCTCGCCTACCTGAAAGAGCCCGAGCCACCGAAGGGGCTGAAAGACGCGTGGGACAAATTGCCGGTGCTGAAAAGAGTTCTCGATATGTCGCCCAAGGACGTATCGAATGCGCCCTGTCAGGAAATTATCGTGCAAGGCGATGACGTCGATCTCGGCCGCCTGCCGGTGCAGACTTGCTGGCCGGACGACGCCGGCCCCCTGATCACTTGGGGCCTCACCGTTACCAAAGGTCCACACAAAGCGCGCGAGAACTTGGGTATCTATCGCCAGCAAGTCCTGACGCGCAACAAAGTCATCGTGCGCTGGCTGGCGCATCGTGGCGGTGCGCTGGATCATCGGGATCACTGCGTGAAGCATCCCGGACAACCATTTCCAGTCGCGGTTGCATTAGGGGCGGACCCGGCGACCATTCTGGCCGCGGTGACGCCGGTGCCGGACAGTCTCGGCGAGTACCAATTTGCTGGCCTGTTGCGCGGAGGCAAAACCGAACTCACGCGTTGTATTGGCTCAGCGTTGCGCGTTCCCGCGCGCGCCGAAATAGTGCTCGAAGGCGTCATTCATCCCGGCGAAACCGCCTTGGAAGGTCCGTTTGGAGATCACACCGGCTATTACAACGAACAGGAACGCTTTCCGGTTCTGACCGTCGAGCGCGTGACCATGCGACGAAATCCTATTTACCACAGCACCTATACCGGCAAACCGCCGGACGAACCATCGGTGCTGGGATTGGCCCTGAACGAAGTATTCGTTCCGCTACTGATAAAACAATTTCCCGAGATTGCCGATTTCTATTTGCCGCCGGAAGGTTGCTCGTATCGCATGGCGGTGGTCAGCATGCGCAAGCAGTATCCGGGGCACGCCAAGCGCGTGATGTTCGGCATCTGGTCGTTTCTGCGCCAGTTCATGTACACGAAATTTATCGTCGTGGTCGACGACGACATCAACGTGCGCGATTGGAAAGAAGTGATCTGGGCTATCACCACTCGGGTTGACCCGTCGCGTGACACCTTGCTGGTGGAAAACACCCCGATCGACTATCTGGATTTCGCCAGCCCGGTGTCCGGGCTCGGATCGAAAATGGGGCTGGACGCGACCCACAAATGGGCGGGCGAAACCAGTCGTAATTGGGGCCGCACCATCAGCATGGATGCGCGTGTTCGCGCGCGCGTGGACGACATCTGGAACGAACTCGGCTTGTGATCTAGCGTTGTTGTGCCCGCACTTTGTTAACGATCGACGAAATATTCTCACTGGTCAGTGCGCGCAGAAAAACAATCAGCGCGCGCCGTTCGGACGCGATCACCGTCTGCTGCGGCACCAGCGCATCGACCAGCGGATCGCGGCGCGCCTGATCGAGATAAAAATCGACCACGTCGCGCAGCGTGGCCAACGAACCGTCGTGCATGTAGGGCGCGGTCAATGCGACGTTGCGCAGGCTGGGTGTACGAAACGCAAAGCGATCCGTCTCCTGGTTGGTGATCACGAACCGCCCGGGATCGCGCGAACTTGACTCGTCTGGGCGATACCCCGCGCCATTGTTGTGAAACGCTCCGTCGCTAAAGGTCGCGAAAGTTTTCTGGAAGGTATGGCATGCCGGACAGCGCAGCCAGTTGAACACTCTGAAGCCGGCTTGTTCTTCGGTGGACAGCGCAGCGGGATCATGGCCATACATCCAGCGATCGAAGCGTGAATTTCCCGCGATCAGACTGCGCGTGAAACTCGCCAATGCCAGCGGAAGCGTCTTGACACTCACGCCGGATCCGTCAAATGCATTCTCAAATAGGCCCGCGTAGTCGGGAAGCGAGGCAATCCTTACCACGACATCGTCGCGCGAGTCGTTGGCCATTTCTCTGGGATTCAACAACGGTCCCCAGACTTGCGATTCCAGGTCCGGCTCGCGCCCATCGAGGAACAGTTCGGTTACGTAAGCGACATTGAGCAAGGTCGGCGCATTGCGCGTGAGAGCCTTACCCTGCAGACCCATCGCGGTGGCGCTGCTGTTGAGCGCAAAGCCTTGTTCCGGAACGTGGCAGGTCGAGCAGGCGAATTGGCCGTCTTTGGACAAACGCGGATCGAGGAACAGTTTGCGCCCGAGTGAAATTTTCTCCGCCGTCATCGTGTTGTGTGGCGGAGCCTTCAGTGGCGGTAAGCCAAGCGCGGCATCGTCGGTGACGAGATTCGACGCCGATGGCAGAGCGCCAAAGCTGAGCAACAGCAACGAAGTCGTCGCCAAGCACACATCTACACGCTTCACTCGCGCGCCCGCTGGATGACGGTCTCGATATCAAGGCTGGTCAACGCGTTGAGAAACGCCAACAGCGCATTGCGCTCTGCGTAGCTCAGACTGAGAGAACCCATTGCCCAATGCCGTCTTGGGTCGCCGCTACCGCCCAGATTGTAGCGTGCTTATCCGGTTGTCACACCCACCCACTACCGGTAGTATGTTGAGCATCTGCACGAACGTGGGGCGGCCATGGCAATCGACGTACTTGAGAGGGATGATTTGCCGTTCCCGCAATTGCTTCCTGAATTTCAGCGCCTGTTCCCTGATGAAGCTGCGTGCTCTGCCTACCTTGAGCGCGCACGATGGGGCAACGGGTTTATCTGTTCCTACTGCGGGGTGGCTGATGAGCCGCGAT
>JAYUZG010000075.1:0-13982 GCA_043751985.1 Betaproteobacteria bacterium | reverse complement strand
CCCTCTCAAGTACGTCGATTGCCATGGCCGCCCCACGTTCGTGCAGATGCTCAACATACTACCGGTAGTGGGTGGGTGTGACAACCGGATAAGCACGGTACAAACTATTACGCGGCAGGGCTGATTTGAGAGGCTATGGGAATCTAAATGTTTGATAAATTGAAGAAGCAAGAATTTCAGATTCTTACGCTTCATCATGCAGAGGCAATCCTAATGCATGACATGAAGGAGTCAATCAGTGAGTTGGAAAGTGTCCTCGTTGATGTTTCAATTCCCGTCAGTGAGCTTGTTTACGGCGGAGGTGGGGAGGGAGAGTTGACTCAACGAATGAGAAAAGCCTTGACAGAAAAACATGGATGGAAGAAACACGTATTTGAAGTAAAGAAAATAGTCGACGGCAAAGAAAGAGAATCAATTTCACACGAGATTGATCACGTTAAGGAATTTAACAATGGAACTTTTGCGCTTGAAATAGAATGGAATAACAAGGATCCTTTTTTTGACAGAGATTTGGAGAATTTCAAGAGACTTCACGCTGACGGAGTGATTTCGATTGGAGCAATCATTACTCGTGGTGCCTCTCTGCATGAAGGGATGCGAAAGGTCATCGAGGACTTTGCCCAACGCGAAAAGCTAAATTCGATTGACCGCATATCCAAGTTCTATACGCCGACGCCTCGGCAAAAAGCGATGATTGAGAAGGCGGCGAAAGCACGAGGCTCATTTGAAGAAGGTTGGGCGCATGTATTTGTTGCAGACAAATTTGGCGAAGCGACGACGCACTGGAAGAAACTTGAAGAGCGTGTAAGACGAGGTGTCGGTAATCCCTGCCCGCTATTGCTTATCGGAATACCTGTCAATGTCGTTACGGGTTAATCTCGCCGTTAACTCGATTTCACGAGGAGAACTGAAAAGATGGCAAAAGTGATTAACCTAACGGAAGTCAATCCGACCGAAGACTTGATTCGAAAGACGCAAGGCCCCTACACAACGATTCTTGCCGATCCACCATGGCAGTTTCAAAATCGTACGGGGAAAATGGCTCCGGAACATAAGCGGCTGCGTCGGTACCCGACGATGGAATTGAAAGAAATATTGGAACTGCCAGTATCCAGACTCGCGGCAGCGAAGTCGCATCTTTATCTTTGGGTTCCAAACGCCTTGCTACAGGAAGGCTTGAAAGTTATGGAGGCATGGGGATTTAAATACAAATCGAATCTGGTTTGGTACAAGATTCGAAAGGATGGTGGTCCTGACGGACGGGGTGTTGGGTTCTACTTTAGGAACGTGACCGAGCTCATTTTATTTGGAGTGCGGGGAAGCATGCGAACGCTTCAGCCCGGACGGACCCGCGTGAATTTATTTCACACTCGCAAGCGAGAGCATTCCAGAAAGCCTGATGAGACATATGAGTTGATTGAGTCGTGTTCGCCGGGGCCATACCTTGAATTGTTTGCGAGATTTCGTCGGGATGGATGGCATCAGTGGGGCAATGAGGATGTCGAGATGAACTCCTCAAATGGGGTGGCGAAGCGAAAAACACACGTTGCACCTCAGCTACACCTGTTCCAGGTACCAAAATCGTATCGAGGGGGGGCAAGTTAAGAATCGGATCTTTCCGAACGTCGGTTTTTCCGTAAGCTATGGAGATGCGGTAAATCGCTGTTGAAAGTAAGTCACGCGTGCAATAGCAAAAAAGACGGAGCCACTGACAGTTGCTCCTCTTGCGTTCGCTGCTTTCTAGGCGATCTCGGATATGCGATGGCCATGCATCTCTCAAAGATGCTGAACTGGGGACCGCACCATAGCCCAATACGCATCGGACTTGGCGTACGCGGGTAGCGTTGTATGTACGGAAAAATGTCATACCCTATTCAGGGCGGTGGATTCTGTTAGTGTCGCCAAGCTATGCAATGCAAGATCGAATCGCTTGCCTTGAATTGCGGTTTGGCCAGCTACTCCGCTTTCAGTTGGAGCCGCTTAACCAGTTTCCCAAACACCTCCCATTCTGATCGCACAAAGCTCGCAAACTCAGCAGGTGACGCGGCGACCGATTGCGCGCCGGTGTCGGCGAACTGCGTCTGAACCTGTGGCAGCGCGATGGCGGCGGAGATTTCCTGGTTCAATTTGCTGACCACGTCGGCCGGTGTTCCGGCGGGGGCGAAGAATCCGCTCCAGATGTCGATCGAGTAGGCGGGGTAGCCGGCCTCGGCGATGGTGGGGACATCCGGCAGGATGGCGACGCGTTGCTTGCTGCTCACGGCGAGCGCGCGCAGGGTGCCGGCCTTGATGTGCGGAAGCGCCACCACGTAACCGCTCATCATCAACGGCACGCGGCCTGCCAGCACATCGGTCAAGGCCTGACCATCACCGTGATAGGGAATGTGCAAGAGATCAATGCCGGCGACTTCCTTGAGCAATTCGGTCGCGAGGTGCGGCATGCCGCCGGTGCCGCTGGAGGCATAGGAAAGCGGTTCCACGGAATTTTTCGCAAGCTCGACGAGTGCCTTGAGCGAAGCCGCCGGAACGCTGGGATGTGCCACCAGCACCACCCCGGCTACGTAGCGATAGGCAACCGGCAGGAAATCTTTCATCGCGTTATAGCCGATGTTCTTGTAGACGTGCGGATTCACCACGTGACTGTTTTTGGTGAACAGCAGCGTCGAGCCGTCCGGCTTGGCTCTCGCCGCGGCGAGCGAGCCGATGGTTCCACCGGCACCCGGCCGGTTCTCGACGATGATGCGGCGCTGGAGCCGCGTGCCGAGCGCGTCGGCAATCACGCGCGCGCGTGCATCGAGGCTGCTGCCTGCGGCAATGGGAACGATGATGTGAATTTCGTCCGGCAGGCCCGCTGTACTGAGTTGGCTCGCGGCAACCAGTGACACAAGCACAGTAACGGTTTTGATTATTTGCATTCGAATTCTCCTCTCAGCCATTGTATGCAATCAGCCGCGCGCCGACGTATGCGTTCAGGTGCTTACCCGGCAAAGCATTCGATTCGACGATGATTTAGGGGAAAGCCTCTTTGCTTGCTATACTGGGCCACATGGCGTATAAAGCCTGCCCCCAATTCGTAGGCACCAGAGGGATACCCGGATGAAAGCGAATATTCTTCAGTTTCTGAAAAGCAACGGAGAGCAAATGGACGTCGAGATTGCCAAAGCTCTTCACTTGCAGAAGTCGGTGGTTCTAACCCAGATCGCGGAGCTCTCTGCGGCAGGCGAGGTGATCTGCTGTCAGGTCACTCGCTACCTGGCCGGAAAACCCATAGAGGGCGTGAGCTGCCGGCTGGCGGCGTATACGCCGCCACGCGCGACTGGTCCCAAGCCGGGAGCGAAGCGCGAAGCGGCCAACACGGATCTGAGCGCCTTGTAGGTTTAAGCCATGGGTGGCGCAAGCGCATCTACGCGTGCGCGCGTGCCGAGGAAAAAAACGGGCACCCGCAGGTGCCCGTTTTGTTTTTCAAGCCGCTCGAAGAAAATGCTATTCCTGCGGCGGACGATCGCGGAGGTCTCGCGGCGCCGTCATTGCACGTCTGCGGTGGTGATGCTCGTGAAAGTCAGTCCGCTGGTCAGATTGGCGAGCCAAGTGGCAGGCGAGGTATAGCTCTGATACTGATCAAACGGGATGGCGCCCGAGGGCCACGCAATGCCTGCGCCGCAACCCCCCGCGTTCGAAGTAGTCGTCGTGTAACACTTGGTATTGGTCGTTTCGGTAAAGCTTGAGCCGATGTCGAGATTGGCGATCGTTGCGCCGCCGTAGGCAAAGGTTCTCGCTTTGATTCCGTTGGTCATGTCACCCGAGACGGTGTCAACTTCGCTGCTGTAGCTGCCGCTGGACGGTCCGCCATTCAGTGAAGCGAATACGCCTTCAATGCTGGTGAGCCCGGTAGGTGTGCCGCTACCGTCAACGGTGAGAACTGCCGCGACGCGAAGATGTCGCGACCAGCCGCAACTGCCGCCGCAAGGACCGCTCGAATCCGCGAAAAAGCGGTCATGTCTGGATTCAAATTTCAGCGCGCCGGTTACGCCATCAAACGACGCGGCATAGACGCCGGACTTGTTCGCTGTAATTGCTGATTGATCTTCGTAGGCGATGAATTCCAGTTTCTTTCCGGTGACTTTCGCCGCGAGTTTGAATATTCCAAAACCCGGCACGTTCATTACGATACCTGCGTCGTAGTGTGGATTGAATGCCGCAGGCCGCGAGGCATTCGCGGTAATGGTCATCGTGCCCACTCCCATGTTGGTGATTTGCGCCGGAGTGAAACAGTTTGTATCGACGGCGACGGTTACCACGCGGTCCTGGCCATCAAATACAATGCCGGCACGCTCCATCATGCAGGAGATGCCGCGCACCAACGCGTACGACCCTTGAATTGAATCGGGGTCGCCGGAGTTCTTCGCGACTTTGCAAAAGAACACCATCGCGGGATAGTCGGGATCGCCGTTGTTGAGCTGCGCGCCGAACGGGGCAGTCGGGTTCGCGTACTGATCACAGACACTGTCGACACCGCCGCCGGACGCATACGCGGTCGGGAAAATCAGATCGAGAAAATTCTTGTCCAGCGCAGCGACTGCATTTCCGCCGGCAGGCGTCGATCCCATGCTATTACCACTACCCTTGACACCGGAATCGATTCCGCCGATGACGCCCGATGGCGCGGTTGCCGAAACCCCGGAAGAGCCTCCTCCGGAACTTCCGCAACCATGTATTCCCGCAACCGTCATTCCGATCACCGCAATACACACAGTTTGAATCACGCGCATGGAACACTCCCCAGAAAAGTTATGACTCGGCCCGCAGACGTTTTCGTCACGACGTGAGCTTTCCTTGAGGCGTTCACGAAAACAAACACTTGTTCCGGGCGTTGATCGCGCAACGAGATGGACAGGAAGCGTCGATCGAACGATGACCTGCGGTATCATCGCGCCTCATTTTTGTTGAAGGATTTTTTATGCGTATTGTTGCCAGCCTTATTTCAGCGATTTTTCTCTGTGCCACCTCGGTATCGATTGCAGCCGCGCCCGAGCTGACAAGCGAAGATCAGAAGACTTTGTACGCACTGGGTCTTGAGATCAGTCAGTCACTTGGAAATTTCGCGCTCACCGAAGCAGAGTTGGAGACGGTGAAAGCCGGGCTTACAGATGGCATTCTAAAAAAACAAGCCAAGGTCGATTTGGCGATCTATGGACCCAAGGTGCAGCAACTGGCCGCCGCGCGCGCGTCAGTCGTCGCTGAGAAGGAGAAAAAAGCAGGTGCTGAATTTCTCACCAAAGCCGTGGCCGAATCCGGCGCGATGAAAACCGAATCGGGCGCGATCGTGAAAACGATCAAAGAAGGTAGCGGACCGAACCCGACTGCTGCCGACAAAGTGAAAGTGCATTACCACGGCACCCTCACCAACGGCACGGTGTTCGACAGCTCGGTCGCTCGCGGCGAGCCGGCAACATTTCCGCTCGGCAACGTGATCAAGTGCTGGACCGAAGGCGTGCAGAAAATCAAAGTCGGCGGCAAAAGCAGACTGGTGTGCCCGGCCAACATCGCTTATGGTGATCGCGGGTCGCCTCCCGTGATCAAACCCGGTGCGACGCTGGTGTTCGAGGTGGAGCTGCTCGAAATCGTCAAGTAAGCAGTGCGCTTATTGACCGCGTAATGTTCATGCGGTAAAGTGCAATCCATAGCGCCGATTTGATTGTCAGCTTGCGGGCGCGTAATAAATTCAGCTAAAGCGCGGACAGACCCGTCCTAGCGCAAGCTGACGGGTCTTTTTATTTGACCCGTTACATTTCCGCAGGCGATCGGCGCTCCAATTTGTTTGGGAGTAACCATGAGATTCGACGAACTTGCGCCCGAGACGCTGGCGATTCGCGCCGGAATTCATCGCAGTCAGTTTAACGAACACAGCGAAGCGCTGTACCTCACGTCGAGCTTTGTGTTTCGCAATGCCGCCGAGGCGGCGGCGCGCTTCGCCGGCGAAGACGCCGGCAATGTTTATTCGCGCTACACCAATCCGACCGTCACCGCGATGCAGGAGCGGCTGGCGGCATTGGAAGGCGCGCAGTGTTGCGTGGCGACTGCCTCGGGCATGGCGGCGATCATGGGTTGCGTGCTCGGCTTGATGAAAACCGGCGAGCACGTGGTCGCGGCGAATAATTTGTTCGGCGCGACCTTGCAGCTGTTTAACAATCTGCTGCGCCGTTTTGGGATCGAGACCACTTTCGTGCCGGGTACCGATCTTGACGCGATCGAGCAGGCGATTCGTCCCAACACAAAATTAATCTTTGTCGAAACGCCTTCCAATCCCTTGACCGAGATCTGCGATATCGCGGCGCTGGCGGAGCGGGCTCATCGTCACGGCGTGCTCCTGGTGGTAGACAATTGTTTCTGCACGCCGGTTCTGCAAAGGCCGCTGGAACTGGGCGCAGATATCGTGATTCATTCGGCGACCAAGTATCTCGACGGCCAAGGGCGAGTACTCGGCGGTGCAGTGCTCGGGGCAAAAAATTTGGTAGACGAGCCGCTCACCACTTTTCTGCGCAACGGTGGCGCGACCTTGAGTCCGTTTAATGCCTGGGTCATTCTCAAAGGCCTGGAGACTTTGCCGCTGCGCATGCGCGCTCACTCGGAGAACGCGCTGACACTCGCTACTTGGTTGGAGGCGCATCCAAGAGTTGCGCGGGTGCATTATCCTGGCTTGCCCTCGCACGCGCAGTACGCGTTGGCGCGGAAGCAGCAGCGCAGCGGCGGCGGCATCGTATCGTTCGAGGTCAAGGGCGGGCGCGACGCGGCATGGCGGGTGGTCGACGCAACCCACCTCATTTCCATTACCGCCAATCTCGGTGACACCAAGTCCACCATCACGCATCCTGCCAGCACTACGCACGGACGCATGACCGCGGAAGCGCGCGCAAGCGCGGGAATAACCGACGGCCTGCTGCGCGTCGCCGTCGGGCTCGAAGCTATCGTCGATCTGCAAGCGGATTTGTCGCGCGGGCTAGGTATGATTTGACGTCCGCTAGTTCAATGACTGTTTTTGGCGCGAACACCCTGCAACAATTTTCCGGCGGTATTCTCGGTGCGCGACGACGATCGCATGGACCACCGGTGTTTCAATCAAACTCTTGATCGGTGGCGCGCCGCGCGCGGGATACCCGCTCCGGTCCGCAAATTGCGTTACTTTCTGTGAACCGCCGCGCGATATCGCTGAATGGCGCGGCCCCAACAGCAACGACCCCACGGGAAAACAATATGTCGCTACGTGTCGCCATCACCGTCATCTTGCAGGTCTTCTTCATCGTGCATGCGGTACATAACGACCGGCCGTTCTGGTGGGCACTGGTCATTCTCGCCTTCCCAGTCGTGGGATGCGTCGCCTATTGCATTGTTGAGGTGTTTCCTGGGTCACGTTCAGCGCGCCTGCGTGCGCCTACCTTACCTGTGCCTGTGCTCGTCCGCCGCGGTGTGCCGCAACACCGCCTGGCCGAGGTGACTCGCTTCGGCAGTGTTAACGCCAAAATTGCGTTGGCTGAGACTTGCCTCCGGCTGGGTGCGTCTCACGACGCGGTACACCTGCTTGAATCGTGTGTAGGGGGCGCGTACGCCGGCGATCCCTATTTGCAGTCTCATCTTGCTCGCGTCTATCTCATGACCGGTCAGCACGCTCTCGCCGGATTGGGTGTTGAGCGCATCCGCGCGGAGCATCCGAAATATCGGCCACAGGAAATGAAGCTGATGCAGGCGCGCGCGCTGGAAGGGCAGAACGAGGCGGACGCGGCGTTGAAGGTCTATGAGGACCTGGCGCAGACCTACGTTGGTTTCGAAGCGAAAGCGCGTTACGGATTGTTGCTGAAAGCGCTCGGTCAGACGCGGCAGGCACGCACCGTATTCAATCTCATCGTCGGGCAGGCAAAGCGCGCCGGCGTGCTGATCGACAGCGAGAAACAGTGGGTGGTTCTCGCTTATCGTGAAATTGTGGCGCAAGTTGACTTGGCGGTCGCTTGAGCGGACGCTAGGCGGCTGGGAAGCGAAGAATGTTATACAAAGGCTGCTGATCGCGGCCTTTGTTTTTTGCGGATTCCGCCGTCGGACTAAATTTCGGCTGCGTCGCAGCCGCTGGCGTTGCACTGCAGGTAGGGCGCGGTCTCGCGCCAATCCGATAGGACCCAGCGCTCGCGCGCGACCTGATCCACGGCATGTTCATGCCGCGCCGGCCGGTGAGTGTGACCGTGAATGACCCGCGTCACCGAGTAAGCGCGGAACAACTGCATTACCGACACCGCGCTCACGTCCATGATCTCTATGGACTTGCCATGCTTTGCCTGCTCACTCTGCGCGCGCAATCCCAACGCAGCGCGCCGACGCTCGGTAAGCGGTTTGGCGAGGAAGGTCTTTTGCCACTGCGCGGTGCGCACCAGCGCACGAAAGCGCTGATACTCCACATCGTCAGTACAAAGCGAATCGCCGTGTGTGAGGAGCGTCGCCATCCCGTGCAGTTCGATCACCGTCGGATCGGACAGTATCGTGCACCGAGATGCGCGCGCGAACTCCGGGCCGATCAGAAAATCACGATTGCCGTGCATGAAATAAAGCTGCGTGCCGTTCGCAGCCAGACCGGCTAGCGCGTCGGCTACGGATCGATGGAAGGGATCCCCCAGATCGTCGTCGCCGACCCAGTAATCGAACAAGTCACCGAGAATGTAAAGCGCGTGTGCTCGCCGCGCCGTAGACTCTAGAAATCGGAAAAAATTCGCCACCACCCGCGGTTGCTCCGCGGACAGATGCAGGTCCGATATGAACAGCGTGACGGGTTGCGGCGCGGTCATTGCACGTTAACGCCGCGCCGTGCGGCTCAGACCATTTCGGCTTTTTCAATGAGGACATCTTCTTCGGGCAGGTCCTGGAACATGCCTTTCTGCCCGGTCTTGACGCGCCTGATTTGATCCACCACTTCCTTGCCCGCACTGACTTTGCCGAAGACGCAATAGCCCCAATTCCGCGGATCGGGCCCGCTGTAATCGAGAAAATCGTTGTCCGACACGTTGATGAAGAATTGAGCGGAAGCAGAGTGCGGTTCCGACGTGCGCGCCATCGCGACCGAATAGGCGACGTTCTTGAGTCCGTTGTCCGCCTCATTCTTGATAGTGCCGCGCACCGGCTTCTGTTTCATTCCCGCTTCGAATCCGCCGCCTTGCACCATGAATCCGTCAATCACTCGATGAAACACGGTTTTACTGTAGTGGCCGCTGCTCACGTACTGGAGAAAATTCTCCACGGTGATGGGCGCTTTCTTCGCGTCCAGTTCCAGCGTGATGACGCCAAATGTTGTGTGTAGATTAACCGCCACGATACTCCCTCCTCTTATTCTTTGACGTTGGCGAGAACGCGCATGTCTTCGATGATGACCTCCGTGGACGGCACGTCCTGCGGAAACGGCCCGCCAGCGCCGCTCGGAATTGCCACGATGCGGTCCGCCGTCTCCATACCCTTCACTACTTTTCCGAATACGCAGTAACCCCAACCACGCGGCGACGGCGCTTTGTGATTGAGAAACTCGTTATCCACCACGTTAATGAAAAACTGCGCAGTGGCGGAATGCGGGTCGCTGGTGCGTGCCATGGCCAGCGTGCCGCGCTCATTCTTCAAGCCATTGGTCGCTTCATTTGCCACCGCTGCACGGGTAGGCTTCTGCGTGAAGTCGTGAGTGAAACCCCCGCCTTGGATCATGAAGCCGGGGATCACGCGATGAAAAATCGTTCCTTTGAAATAACCGTCGTTGACGTACTGCAGGAAATTTTCCATCGTCTTGGCTGCCTTCTCGGGATAGAGCTCGATCACCATGCTCCCCACATTGGTGCGAATCTCAACTTGCGGATTCGCGGCAACGGCCGAGTTGGCAACGAACATACAGACGGTCACAACGAATAGGTTCTTGAACATGAACTCCCTCTCAGGTTTACACAGGCCGCAGCATGCGGCAAAAAAATCAGGCGGCACCTTCGAAAATGATTTTCCAGGTGTGCCCTTGGCGAATCCAATACTGGCGCTTGCGCATCTGGTTGCTCAGATTATTGCTCGCGTAGTCCTGACCAAACGTCACCACCGCGATCTCCTCTTTGCCCGGATAAAGGATCAGGGAGACATCGTCGAGCTTGAGTCGGATCCACGATTTTCCTGCGTTCACCGCGCGCTTCTGCGCGGCCCATTGCGCGAAGTCCATGTCGCGCGAAGAAAATTTCGCCGCGTAGTGCTGGAGATAAGTTTCGGTGTCGCGGCTTTCCCAATCGTGGCGCCAGCGTTCGATCTCGGCGGTGAGCTCGCTGCGCGCATCGCGTAAAACATCCGGCGTAACCCATTCCACGCCATCGGCGATGATGACCGGTGTGTGGCCGAATTGCAGGTGGCTGGCGATGATTCCGAGATCTTCATTCGACAACACAATGCAGCCGTCACTGGCGCGCGGCGGCCGGCTGTAAGTGTCGGCCGGCGTGCCGTGCAGCCAGATGCCATGGCCGTCGCGGCCGCGCAATAAATCCCATTCATTGGGATAGTTAATCGGGTAGGCGCCACTGCCGTAAAAATCGCTGAGCGCCTGCCGCGGCAAAGTACCGGTGACGTGGTACACACCCAGCGGCGTACGTTTATCGCCTTCGCGGGACTTTTCGGTGCCGTTTTTGCCGACGGTGATGTAGTAGTCCGCGACATAGTGCAGGCCATGGCCGTCGTTTTGAAACACGAACAGCGTGGACTTGGCGGTGTCGATGACCAATGCCGCCTTCTGACCAGGCGCCAATTGCAACACGTATTTCGGTACCAGGAGGTGCGGATCGTCCAAGGCGTAGCGCTGCAGCCGCGCTTGCGCCTCGGCGCGCAAATCCTCTACGCGTTCCTGCGGGGCGGCCGCGGCGCCGCCGAGCGCATCGATGGGCCGCGTGCGTGCCATCAGCAGATCGCCCTTGATCATTTGCGCCAAGCGGAAATTTGGCCGCGTTGCAAGAAGTCCCTCGATTTCGCGCAACGCCGCATCCATGCGGTTGGAACGAATATCGATGAGGCTGCGCACCAAGCCGGCCTCCGGCGCGCGCAACAAACGGCCGGTGTGCGAGCTCACGTCCGCCGACGATCGGTGCCCCAGGGCATACACGCAAGTGACGGCCGCGGCGAAAATGAGTAGTGCCGCCTGCGCCAGAGTCTGGTGTGAACCCGCCTGAAATTTCGAAGATTGGAACGCCATCGTAATCAGTTGCCCACTCGTTCTTC
Organism: Betaproteobacteria bacterium; assembly: GCA_043751985.1. GTDB lineage: Bacteria > Pseudomonadota > Gammaproteobacteria > Burkholderiales > JAYUZG01 > JAYUZG01. The sequence goes on along the minus strand of JAYUZG010000075.1, from coordinate 2,723 downwards.
AACAATGAGCCAACGGTTGTCGTTCTTGACTAGGGATAGCGTCTTGGCGCCGGAAGACTTGAGGGTGTCGGAGAGATAACTCTGGCGAAAACTCACTGTAGCGCGCTGCCCCGCGGCGTCGACGATGACGCGCGGCATGCTGATGCCGACTTCGATTTTTTTGGGCCGGGAGATGCGTTCACGGCGCGCGGCTTCCCACTGCGCGCGCGCTTCGCCCGCAGGTGTCTTGAAGTCCGCGGCGTAATAGGCCAGGTAATTCTTGACGTCCTGGCTTGACCAGGCCTTGGCCCACGAGCGCAGGGCTTCCAGCACCTCGTCTTCAGCCGATACCTTGAGCGTGGTCGTTTCCTTGGCATTCAACACGGCTTTCTTGGCCGTGTTTTCCTTGACCGGTTCCGTTTCCTTGCGTGCTGCGCCGAGGCTGCTCGTTTCAATCTTCGCCGGCGCTTTGGTCGCGGGCAGCGGCGTGAAAATTTCCTTGATCAGCGAGAGCTTGGCTTTTATCGCGGTATTCGCGCTGTCCAACTTCAAGGCCTTGTCGTAAGCCTGACTCGCCATGGTGGCGTAAATGTCGCCGAGATTTTCGTGCGCCACCGCGTAACTCGGATGCGTGCGAATCGCCATTTCCAGAGCGTTGCGCGCCTTGTCGTACTGCGACTGATTGGCGTACAGCACCGCCAGATTGTTGTACGGTTCCGGCAGCTCCGGATGATCTTCGGTGAGCGCGGTGAAAATGCGAATCGCCTCGGCGCTTTTTTGTTGTTCGCTCAGAATGACGCCCTTGAGAAAACGCGCCGGCGCGTCGTTCGGCTTGGCCACCAGATGCGCTTCCACTTTGGCCAGCGCCGCACCCACCTCACCTTGCTTGAATAATTTGGCGGCGTCTTGATAGTTATCCGCCTGCGCCTGACTCAAGCTCAGCAGCATGGCTGCAACGCAGATCATCGAGGGCAGGGCGTCACGAATCACCGTGCTATACTTTTTCGTCGAGAGAAATTGCAAGAAATACTCCGGGAAAATTCGGTCAGACCGCTTAAACCCCGGGGATTCTAACAACAAGCCACCTTGCGCCACAATCTGTTCACGCGCACGCGGGCGATGCGCACGATGAGGACGCTCTAAATCACTGCATGATTTCATCCTCGCCGCGACCGCGCTGCGTGCCGACCAAACTGCTTGGGCTGATGGCTGGGTATCTTGGCCTGCCACCTCCGTATGTTGAGAATCTACAATACCCTTAGCCGCGCCAAGGAAATATTCAAGCCGCTGCGCCCGGGCAAGGTCGGCATGTATGTGTGCGGCATGACGGTGTACGACTACTGTCATCTGGGGCATGCGCGCGTCATGGTGGTGTTTGACATGGTGACGCGCTGGCTGCGCGCGTCTGGTCTCGACGTGCTGTACGTGCGCAACATCACCGACATTGATGACAAGATCATCCGCCGCGCCGCGGAGAACCGGGAATCGATCGAGCAGTTGACCGAGCGCTTTATCGCCGCGATGGACCAAGACGCCGCGGCGTTGGGCGTGATCAAACCCGACCACGAACCGCGCGCGACGCGCAATGTTCCCGGCATGCTGGCGTTGATTGAAGTGTTGATCGGTCGCGGCCTCGCCTACCATGCCGCAAACGGCGACGTCTACTACTCAGTGCGCGATTTTGTCGGATATGGAAAACTCTCGGGCAAGTCGTTAGAAGAATTACGCGCCGGTGAACGAGTCGAAGTGGACCAACACAAGCGCGATCCGCTCGACTTTGTGTTGTGGAAAGCCGCCAAGCCGGACCAGCCATCGTGGCCTTCGCCATGGGGAGCAGGCCGGCCCGGCTGGCACATAGAGTGTTCGGCGATGAGTGAGCGGTTGTTGGGTGCGCACTTTGATATTCACGGCGGCGGCCAAGACTTGCAGTTCCCACACCACGAAAACGAAATCGCGCAATCCGAAGGTGCTCATGGTCACACTTTTGTGAACACCTGGATGCACAACGGCTTTGTGCGAGTCGATAACGAAAAGATGTCCAAGTCGCTGGGTAATTTTTTTACCGTGCGCGAAGTGCTGGCGCAGTACGACCCCGAAGTGGTGCGCTTCTTCATTCTGCGTGCCAACTATCGCAGTCCGTTGAATTATTCGGATCAGCACCTGGACGATGCGCGTGCAGCGCTCACGCGGCTGTATACCGCGCTCAAAGGTGCCGACGGCGCGGGGGCCGCGCCGGACTGGAACGATCCCTACGCGGCGCGCTTCAAGGCGGCAATGGACGACGATTTCAATACGCCGGAAGCCGTCGCGGTGTTGTTCGACCTCGCCAATGAAGTGAATCGCACGCGTGCCGCCGGCATGACGACGACGCTGCGTTCGCTTGGCGCCGTGCTGGGGCTGCTGCGGCAAGATCCGCAAGTGTTTCTGCAGGGCACGGCGCAGCGGAATGAGTCTGCGCAGACATTATCCAAGAGCGTGGACGAATACATCGTCGATCGCGTTGCCGCGCGCAAGGCAAAGAATTTTGCGGAGTCCGATCGCATCCGCGATCTCTTGCTTGCGGCAGGCATCATTCTCGAGGATGGCCCTGAAGGGACGACCTGGCGTCGCCGCTAGGCGCGCCACAAAGATGACGACCGTCGCCGCTAGCAGCCTGTCGGTCTTGCGATAATGATTTGAGTAATAGCGGTCATGGTAGACCAGTGGAACAGTGAAATGGACACTAAGGGCTGCGGATTAATCGT
>JAYUZG010000074.1:0-20116 GCA_043751985.1 Betaproteobacteria bacterium | reverse complement strand
CCCTCTCAAGTACGTCGATTGCCATGGCCGCCCCACGTTCGTGCAGATGCTCAACATACTACCGGTAGTGGGTGGGTGTGACAACCGGATAAGCACGGTGTGAAGTACAACCCGTGCACTTCCACCTGAAAGAACTGCGCAATCCGCCAGTATTCTTGCTGTGCATCATAGTTACTCACAAGTGCGGGTGTGAGTTATCCACCGCATTGATGCGCTTTCGACGCACAGCGCTTCTTTATTGCTCTTTACGAACTGCTCAGCGAATAGTGCGCCGAGATATAACTTCACCGACGCGCGAAAGATGGGTGGATTCGCGCGCCAGCGCAATCCACCGTGCCGCCCTCATTACTCTCTGCGCTGTCTACCGCGCCGCTCGGTGGGTTGCTTCGCGAACCCACCCTTCAATGCTCATTTTCTCTGCGTTATAAAAATAGGCTGAGTAGTGCTGCTATAGGTCGATGCTGCGCGCTGCTTTGCTCCCGGACTTCGCTGTGCTACGTCCAGGCTACGGACTTCGGCGCGCCGCTCGGTCACAAAAAAACTTGGAAAATCTGCTGCGCTGTCTACCGTGCCGCTCGGTGGGTTGCTGCGCGAACCCACCCTTCGAATTGGTTTATCCGAGGCGCAACAATTGCGCGCGAAATTTATCCAGGGTTCCGTCGAATCCGGCCAGGCGTTCGCGCTCTTGTGCCACCACGTCGGGAGGCGCACGCTCAACGAAGCTGGCGTTCGCCAGTTTGCTTTGCGCCTTTGCTTTTTCGATTTCAAGCCGAGCGATTTCTTTGGCCAGGCGTTCACGCTCGGCGGCGATGTCGATTTCTATTTTCAACATCAGCCGCAGTTCGCCGGCAACGGCAACCGGTGCGTCTGCCGCGGGAAGATCGCCGTCCAGCAAGCTGACCTCCGAGAGCTTGGCCAGCATTTTCAAGTGTGCGGCGAAGGGGCGAATCGCCGCATGACTGCCGGACACGAGAAGAGGAACCCGCGCGGCGGGCGATAGCGCCATCTCGCCGCGCAACTCGCGACAGGCATTGACCACGCTCTTCAGCGACTGGATCGCGATCTCCGCCTGAAGGTCGCGCTTGGATGGCTCCGCGCGCGGATACGCAGCGATCATGATGCTCGCGCCTTGTCTGCCGGCGAGCGGCGCGATCTTCTGCCACAACTCCTCAGTAATAAATGGGATCACCGGATGCGCGAGGCGCAGCGTGGCTTCGAGCACGCGCAATAATGTGCGCCGTGTGCCGCGCTGCGAGGCCTCGTCACCATCTTGCAATTGAACTTTGGCAAGCTCGAGATACCAATCGCAGTACTCATCCCAAACGAAACGATAAAGCGCATTCGCGACGTTGTCGAGGCGATACTCGGCGAAGCCTCGCTGCACTTCGGCTTCCGCGACCTGCAGTGTGCTCACGATCCATCGGTCTGCGAGAGACAGCGTCACTGGCCGAGACTCATCCGTGCCGCAGTCGCGTCCTTCGACGTTCATCAGCACAAAGCGCGTCGCGTTCCACAATTTGTTGCAGAAATTGCGATAGCCTTCGCAACGCTTGAGATCAAAGTTGATATTGCGCCCGAGCGTGGCGTAGGCCGCCATGGTGAAGCGCAGTGCATCCGCGCCATAAGCGGCGATGCCATCGGGAAACTCGCGTCGTGTTTTCTTGGCGATCGCGTCGGCCTGCTTGGGATTCATCAATCCATTGGTGCGCTTCTCCAGCAGTGCGTCGAGCGCGATGCCGTCGATCAGATCCACCGGGTCGAGCGTGTTGCCCTTGGACTTGCTCATCTTCTGGCCTTCGGCGTCACGAATCAGGCCGTGCACGTAGACATGCTTGAACGGCACGCGCCCGGTGAAATGCGTGGTCATCATCACCATGCGCGCGACCCAGAAGAAAATAATGTCGAAGCCGGTGACCAGCACCGACGACGGCAGATACAAGTCGTAGGCCGCCTGGTCTTCGCCTTCGGGCCGGGACCAGCCAAGCGTGGAGAAGCACACCAGCGCAGAAGAGAACCAGGTGTCGAGCACATCTGCGTCGCGCGTCAGGGCGCCGTCGTAACCGTGCGCGTGCGCCAGCGTCCGCGCGTCGGCCTCGTTCGTCGCGACGAAGATCTCGCCATTCGCACCGTACCAAGCGGGAATCTGGTGACCCCACCACAGTTGGCGTGAGATGCACCAGTCTTGAATTTTCTCCAGCCACTGGTTGTACGTCGTGGCCCAGTTCTCGGGGAAAAATTTCACTTCGCCGCTGGCGACTACATCGAGCGAAGTCTGCGTGATGCTCTTGCCCGACGGGCCTGGTTTACTCATCGCGACAAACCACTGGTCGGTCAGCATCGGCTCTATCACCGCGTGGGTTCGATCACCGCGCGGGACCGTCATCTTGTGTGGCTTGACCGCCTCGACCAGACCGAGTGCTTCCAAATCGGCGACCACTTGCTTGCGTGCAACAAAGCGATCCAGGCCGCGATATTTTACCGGCGCGTTATCGTTGATCTTGGCGTCCAACGTCAGGATGCTGATGATTTCCAAGCCATGACGCTGGCCCACTGCGTAGTCGTTGAAATCGTGCGCGGGTGTAACCTTGACGCAACCGGTGCCGAAAGCACGATCGACGTAGTCATCCGCAATCACCGGAATTTCCCGATGGCACAGCGGCAGTTGAACCTTTTTGGCAATCAAGTGCCGATAGCGTTCGTCCTCGGGATGCACCATCACCGCGACGTCACCGAGCATCGTCTCCGGCCGCGTAGTGGCGACGGTGAGATGACCGGAACCGTCGCTCAGCGGATAACGGATGTGCCATAACTGGCCGTCTTCTTCTTCGCTCACCACTTCGAGGTCGGATACCGCCGTGAGCAGAGCGGGGTCCCAATTGACCAGGCGCTTGCCGCGATAGATGAGGCCTTGCCGATACAAGGTCACGAATACTTCGATCACCACTCTGGATAATTTCTCGTCCATGGTGAAGTACTCGCGTGTCCAATCCGCCGAAGAACCGAGCCTGCGCATCTGACGGGTAATGGTCGAACCCGATTGCTCTTTCCATTCCCACACCTTGGACAAGAACTTCTCGCGGCCCAGGTCGTGTCGAGAAATTTTCTGCGCATCGAGTTGCCGCTCGACTACGATTTGCGTGGCGATCCCTGCGTGATCGGTCCCCGGCAACCACAGCGTATTAAAACCGCGCATGCGGTGATAGCGAGTCAGCGCATCCATGATGGTCTGATTGAACGCGTGCCCCATATGCAAAGTGCCGGTCACATTGGGCGGCGGCAACTGGATGCTGAACGCCGGCTTGGCGGAGTCGCTACTTGCGTTGAAATACCCGCCGCGCTCCCACTGTTCGTACCAGTGCTGCTCGATCAGCTTGGGCTCGAAGCTCTTTGCCAGTTCCATCGGAAGAATTTACCCCCCAAAAAAAGGCACGAATTATAGCCGAGGGGCGTTCAACAACTTCCGCTGAATGAACTACCCCGCAGCAAGCTGCGGGGTATCAAGACAAACCGAGTTGAACATTTTCTCGTGGCAAGCCACGGGGAATTCAACCCGGAGAGATTAACTCTTAACGACGCCGCGCAACGCCTCCATCATCGCCCGATGCACCATGCCCGGCAACTGTCTGATCAAGTCATCCACCGACACCTGAAATTCGGCGCGTGCCTCGATGCTGAAGCTCTGCGGACAGTCTCGCGCCGCTTGCTCAAGCTGATGGCGTAATCCCAAGCACAGGCGCAACTCCATCTGCGTAATTTCCTGCCGCAGCAGCCGCAACTGCGGCCCGTGTGGAACTTTGCCGGCAAGCGCGGCCTCGTCGAGCAAGACCGGGATGTCCGCTTCTATCGCCTCTTCCAAGGCTTCGGTGAGCGTCGGCACATCGGACGCGGCTTCGTGGGTAGGCCGATGCTTGTTCAACAACTGATCGAGCTTATGCAGAACCTCGCTAGGCTCGGCTTCGGGAATTACGCTGACTGAAGACGGTTCCGCCATGATTCACGCAGACCACTGATGAGTTTGGATTGCGTAGCCGCGGTCACGATAAAAACGAAAGCGCGCGCGCGCCGCTTCGCGATCCGCCGCATCGGTTGAAACGATCTCGATCAATCGCTCGAAGCGAGTAAAAATTTGCGGCGCCTCCGCGCTCAAGTTGATCAACACTTGATGATGCGGCAGGGTCTCGATTGCGTGATCGATCAGAATCGGCGTGCGCGACGCGAGCGGGTGGGCGACGCGGCAGTGGGGGAGGAAACCGACCGACGGTGTGCTCCACAAAACTTTCGACAAGCGCTCGCTCATTGCGTTGTCGTCGGTGAGGCAGAACACGCGCACTTGCTTCGCCAGCGCCTTGCCGCACAACTGCGCCGCGGTGCGCAGCCTGTCCTCGGTGTGGGTGTAGAAATCTACCTGGGTCATGCGTCAGTTCTTCACTTACTTGACCCCGGCGCGCGCCATCAAAAAGTGCGTCAGCAGCGGAACCGGCCGGCCAGTCGAACCTTTTTCGCGCCCCGATTTCCAGGCAGTCCCGGCGATATCCAGATGCGCCCAGCGCTGGTCGCGCGCGAAGCGCGAGAGGAAACACGCCGCGGTCACGCTGCCGGCGGGTCGGCCGCCGATATTTGCCATGTCGGCGAAATTGCTTTTCAGTTGCTCCTGATACTCCTCCCACACCGGCATGCGCCAGGCACGATCGCCCGAATGTTCGCCGGCCGCCAACAACTCTTGCGCGAGTTTGTCGTCGTTACTGAATAGACCGCTCGCCACACTCCCCAGCGCGACGACGCAGGCTCCGGTGAGCGTCGCAATGTCGACGATGACATCGGGTTTGAAGCGTTGCGCATAAGTCAAGGCATCACACAAAATCAAACGGCCTTCGGCGTCGGTGTTGAGGATCTCAATCGTTTGCCCCGACATGCTGGTGACCACGTCGCCCGGCTTGGTGGCGTTGCCGCCCGGCATATTTTCGCAGGTAGGGATGATGCCGATCACGTTGAGCCGCAACCGCATCAGCGCACATGCCTTGAGCGTGCCCAGCACACTGCCGGCGCCGGACATGTCGTACTTCATCTCATCCATTTCACCGGATGGCTTGATTGAAATACCGCCGCTATCGAAGGTGATGCCTTTGCCTACCAGCACCACGGGTTTCTGCGTGGTGGGGCCGCCGTGGTATTCGAGCACGATAAACTTGGCCGGCTCGCGGCTGCCGCGCGTCACCGACAGCAGCGCGCCCATTTTGAGCCGCGCCATATCGCGCTCTTCCAATACCTTGACTTTCAGTTGATGCGCGCGCGCCAGCGCCTGCGCTTGCTTCGCCAAGAAAGTCGGTGTGCAGACATTGCTCGGAAGATTGCCGAGCTGCCGTGCGAAGTTACACCCTTCACCGAGGGCGACGCCACGCGCGAGCGCCGCGCGCATTCGCGTAGTGGCATCGGCGGCGAAATCAACCCGGGTGAGAGTTTTCCCCTTAGCGCTCTTCGCGGCTTTGCCCGCCGGCTCGAATCGATAACTGGTTTCGATGACGACGGTGGCGACTTGGGTGACACACGCCGCCGCGTCAAGTCCGCTGAGTTCGGGAAGAAAAATGCTCAAGTGGCCGACACCGGCGCTGCTGGCCACGCGCGTCAGCGTGCGCGCCGTGTCGCGCAATTCTTTCAGCGTCACCTTGTCACTCTTGCCGAGATTCACCAGCAACACGCGCGGTGCAGTGACGTTGTGCAGATGATAGAGCATGAGCGTCGCGCCGGTTTTGCTCTCCAGATCGCCGCGCTTCAATACTGCGGTGAGCACGCCGTCGCACGCACGATCGACGACTTGCGCTTCGCGCGACAGTCTATTGCCGTCCAGCACCGTGACCGCGACGCAGTCGCAGCGCACTCGGTCCGGCGTCATTGCTTTTATGCTAAATTCCACCACGAACTCCTCAATCAAAAATTGGACATGTCAGAGGCTCAACGACCGGCACTCAGCACGAGATTCATTATCTCCGCTGCCGCGGAAATGTCAAAGCCACATTCATGATCTTTCAGCGCGCGCTGCTGCGCGAGTTCTCCAACAGCGGCCTGGCCGCCTTCCTGGTATTGCTGGGAATTACCGTCACCACCCAATTCATTCGCTTTTTAGGTTTAGCCGCGCGCGGAAACATTTCCACCGAGGCGGTGCTGACCTTCCTTGGTTTTGCCTCGCTGCGCTATCTGCCGATCATTGTCTCGCTCACCTTGTTTGTGTCGGTGCTGACTACGCTCACCCGCTGTTACCGCGATTCCGAGATGGTGGTGTGGTTTTCATCGGGACAAAGTCTGCTCGCATGGGTGCGGCCGGTGCTGATCTACGCCGCGCCGATGGTTGTCATCGTGGCCCTGCTGTCGCTGTTGTTGTCGCCGTGGGCCGCCGGCAAGTCGGAAGAATTTCGCCGGCAATTGGAGAGCCGCGACGATGTGGCGGCGGTCTCGCCCGGCGTGTTCAAGGAATCACCGCACGCCAATCGGGTTTATTTTGTGGAACGGCTAACTGCGGATCTCAGTGCCGTCGCCAACATCTTTGTGCACTCGGAACAAAACGAGCAAGTCGGTGTGATGGTGGCGCAGCGCGGCTACCAGGAAACCTCCGCGAAGGGCGATCGTTACCTGGTGCTGCAGAACGGGCGCCGCTACGAAGGCGAACCGGGATCGGCGGAATACAAAGTAACGCGCTTCGACAAATATTCTCTGCGCATTGAGAAGCACGACGCAAAGCAATTGTTCCCGTCGATTTCCGCGCAGCCGACGCTTGACTTGCTGCGCGAATCCTCAGACGTGAACCGCGCCGAACTGATATGGCGTTGCGGCCTGCCGTTGAGCGCGCTGGTGTTGTCTTTGTTGGCGGTGCCGATGAGTTTCGTCAATCCGCGCGCCGGCCGTTCCTCCAATCTGATCTTGGCGGTGCTGCTGTACATGGTCTACAGCAATTTGCTGAGCGTGTCGCAGGCGTGGGTGTCGCAACACAAGGTTTCCGCGCTGGCCGGGATGTGGGGAGTACATCTGGGCATGCTGCTGCTGGTAGGGCTGATGTTCTATCGCCGTCTCGCCGTCACTTCAATTTTCGCGTTGTGGCAGCGATGAGAACCTTGCGTCGTTACATCAGCGGGCAAGTGTTCGTTTCCACCGTGCTGGTGTGCGCGGCGCTGCTGCTGCTGTTTTCTTTTTTCGATTTAATCCACGAGCTTTCTGACGTAGGTAAAGGAAGCTACCGGCTGTCCTTGGCGGTTCTCTATGTGCTGCTCAGCGTGCCGGGTCACTTGTACGAGTTGTTTCCTATCGCTGCATTGCTCGGCACCCTGTTCGCGCTGGCGCGATTGGTTGCGCAATCGGAATACGGCGTGATGCGCGCGTCGGGCGTATCGGCGGCGGCTATCGCATGGGTACTGGTGCAGGTAGGCTTTGGCTTTGCCGTGCTGACTTTTTTGATCGGAGAATACGTGTCACCCGCCAGCGAACAAGCGGCGCAAAGACTGCGCTTGAAGACCACCAGCAGCAGCGTGATCGCACAGGAATTTCGCTCCGGCCTGTGGGTGAAGGACGACACCAGTTTCATAAACGTGGCGCGAGTCATGCCGGAGACCATGATTCACGATGTGCGAATCTACGAGTTCGACAGCGAATACAAACTACGCACCATCAGCCGCGCACGCAGCGGCGAATTTCAGGGTGGGAATCTGTGGCGCTTGAACAATGTTCAGCAGACTCGCCTCAGCGATTCGGGAACCAGCGTCTCCACTATTGCGCACGCCGATTGGCACTCGGTGCTTAATCCGGCGGTTCTCAGTGTACTGATGATCGTGCCCGAGCAACTTTCCTTGAGCGAATTGCTAGGTTACATCCAGCATTTGCGCATCAACCGCCAGGAGACTTCGCGCTATGAAGTCGCGCTGTGGAACAAACTCACCTATCCGTTCGCGGTGCTGGTCATGATGATCCTGGCTCTGCCGTTCGCCAACGCACAGGTGCGCGAGGCCAGCGTCGGGTCCAAAGTTTTCGCGGGGATCATGCTGGGTCTCGGATTTCATTTGCTCAATCGCTTATTCGGGCACGTGGGCCTGCTCAACGCCTGGCCACCGGTGATCAGCGCGACCTTCCCGACTATCGTGTTTCTGGGCGTTGCGCTGCTGTTGATGCGCCGGCAGGAGCGGCGCTGACAAGTTTCAAGTCTTCACGCTCGGGCTTTTCATAAAAAGCGAAACAGTTGCGCCCCTGTTGCTTGACTCGATACATCGCGCTGTCCGCACATTTGATCAACTCATCGACCTGGTCGCCTTCTTCGGGGAACATGGCGATGCCGACGCTGGCGCCGAACTGGTGTTCTTGCCCATCGATCACAAACGGATAAGCCAGCACCGAGAGAATTTTGCGCGCCGTTTCGGCTGCTGCTTCGCGCTCGCCGATTTGCGGCAGCAGCAAGGTGAATTCGTCACCGCCGAAGCGCGCCAGCGTGTCTCCGCGCCGTAGGCAATTGGCCAGCCGGCGAGCCACGCTCTGCAGCAGTTGGTCGCCGACGGGATGTCCCAGGCGGTCGTTTACCGTTTTGAAGTGATCCAAATCGAGAAACATCACCGCCAGACTTTGCTGGCTACGCTTAGCCAGGGCGATGGCGACGTTCAAGCGATCGGTAAACAGCGCGCGGTTGGGTAGTCCGTTGAGAACATCGTGATAGGCCTGATGGCGGACTATCTCGTCGGATTTCTTGCGTTCGGTGATATCGCGGGCTACGCCGTAAGTGCCGGTAAACCCGGTCTTGCCGTCCGGCGATGGCTCGGAATAAAGCCCGGTGGAGTTCAGTTCGACCGTGACGTACCGCTCGCTTGGTGCGGGTTTGCCTTGGGCGTGTTTCAAGCGCAATTCGACGCCAAAGGTCGCGCGCGCGCCGCAGCGTCGTTCGTTAAACGCAAATTTGGCCCGATCGCGATCTTCGTCATGTAGCAGCACCGTGTAGTCCTTGCCGATGAGGTCGCTGCTGCCGTATCCGAGCAAGGTCTCGATGCGATTGCTAAGATAACGGAAGCGGCCATGTTCATCCAGCATGTACACGATATCGGGTGAATTCTCGACCAGGTAGCGGTACCACTTTTCCGATTCGCTGTAGGTGGTTGATGCGGAAACTTCCTTCGCAGGCGCGCCGACCGTCTGCCGCGGCCCGCTCACAGACAGGGCGTTGGCGGCTTGCGCACCGATTGCCAGCAAAGTTTTTTTTTCGGACTCAATCAGTGCAACGTCGGCGGCGTGAATTCCCACCACGGCGACCCCCGCCATCTTGCGCGCAGGGCCGATCAGCGGGATGCACAACACCCCGTTAGCGCCGGCCAATCGGATAATCTGTTCGTCGAGAACGCCAGGTTTCTGGGCAGAATCAAAACTGTGAACCAGGTTGTGCGTCACAAAGCAGTGCGCAGGCAAGTTACGATGCCCGTTCAATCTAACGGTTAGTTGCTCGGCCAGAGCGCTTTGTCCTGGCAGCACGCGCACACGCAACGCCGGTTGATCTTTCTCCAACAAAAAAAACAGCGGTGCGGTGAAACCGAACGCGACACGCAGTTGCATCGCGCAGCCGATCAAGGGGCAATCTTTCTCCGCCGTCGACCCTGGGCCGCCGGCGACCAACATGAGATCACGCATCTGTCGGTACAGTTCGTCGTCCGGCGCGCCATGGGTGGCGGACTCGTGTTGACCGGACAGGCCCAGTTCGCGCGCCGCCTGCTCGGAGGTGGCGTCGGCGTCGCGCAGCATCTGCGCGAGATCATCGGCTGACAACGCGAACAGGGTCAGGCCAAGTTCGAGTTGCGACGGGGACAACTCGTTGCTGCCTTCCGCCAATCGCGTTGCGAGATTGCAGATCGTGACCAAGGCGTGCGCCCCTTGCACCGAATTCAACGAGTAGTGCTGATAACGAATCGCGTCTGCCAGAAACGACGGGGCATTCCAGCGCCGCGCGAGTTGTTCGCCGACCTCCACGTGGGTTGTCCCAAAACAGCTTTTCTCGAGCAACAACAATTCCGCCTTGGACCGCGTCGAGTCAAGCAGGCGCTCGTAGTCCGCCTTAAACTCGTGCAACAAGCCGAACTGGCCGATATTGCACAGCATACCTGCGAGGTAGGCCTCGGCGGGATTGGCAAAGCGCGCATGCTGCGCAATCAATTGCGCCAAATGCGCCGTGCAAATCGAATCGCGCCAGAGCCGACGGTAGCCTGGTAGCGGCAGATCTCGGGTGAACAACTGAGCCATCGCGGCGTGGGTTGCGATGGGGCGCGTGCGTGCGCGGCCCAAGCCATCGAGCGCCTGTGGCAGGCCAATGGATAGCAGAGGGGCAAGCCCAGGCAAGGTGAACGCCGCGTCCAGCAATTGCGCAGTCAGGCCGGGATCGAGTGCTGCCCAGGCTGCTGAATCGCTGAATTCGCCATCGTGCTGCGCGCAGGCATCCAGCACGCGCGCTACCACGCGTGGGGTACAGGGCAGAGCGGAGGCGTCGGGTCTCATGTTCTTCCGTGAGGGCCGCGGATCGTTGTTTGCAGACTTCGCGAACGCTTTGGCTTGGCCGGGTTCTAGGGCTTGCTCGTGCGCCTGAGTGTACGGCGAGCCACGTTTAGGTGGCACAACGTAGTGTCTCAGAAAAAATGCACGTTGTGTGGTAGCCGCGCGGATTTTTTGGTAGGTGCGCGCGAGTTACTGTCTCTCAGGGCATCTTGCCGGTTTTGAAATCGAACGCCCGTGCGGGCAATTGAGCGATCAACTTTCGCTCACGCCGGAGCGCAAAGCCTGCGCTGGTTGCTCCACCATGATCACCCGCGTTGCCGCCAGGCGATCATGAAGAAACAGGTGCTCGCGGTCGAATATCGACCACACCAGCGAGACCGTGCTCATCCAGCCCAGGGCGGCCAGTGGAAAACGATACAGCGCTTGTTTCCATTCCAGTGCCTTCCCATCCACCTTGCACAGTGCAATTTTCCAGGTCTTCATTCCCAGCGTTTGGCCACCGTGGGCATCGCAGTAGATCACGTAAGCGGCGACCACGGCGAGCAAGCAGGATTGGTGCAGGTGACGCAGCCAGCCAGAGCTGGCGTCACGCGCAAACGACACGAACACATACGACGCGATGAACAGCAGCGCGCCTAACAGTAGCGCGTCATACAGTCCGGCCGCGAGCCGTCGCCGTCGGCTGGCAAGACGTGACGGATCGATAAAATCGGCGTGAGTGGCTGACACGATCAGCGCTGACGATAACGCGAGGTAGAACAAAGTTCACAGGACGTCACCACGATCGTACTGCGTGTCCGTGGGGGTTGCGTAACGTTTGCGTAGGAGCGGCTACTTTGACGGCGACGTAGCTTTCGCTTTCTCCGAGCGTTTTTTTTCGCGCAACGCCTCGCGCTCTTCCTCGGGAAGTTGGCCGTAATCATCCCACTTTTCTTTCAGATCGCCGCGTTGTCCGGCCGGGAGTTTGCGTAGTTCGTCGTAGCGCTGGCGCGCCTGGGCACGCTGCTCAGGCGTGAGCGCATGCCACTCGCGCATGCGCGACTGAACGCGTTGTTGCTGCTCGGGACTCATGTTGGGATATTTGGCGGCGATTCCCAACCACTTTGCGCGGCGCTCGGGCGGCAGTTGGTTCCAATCGGATGCGAGCGGCGCGAGTATGGTTTGCTGCGGACCAGTCAAGCTCTCCCAAGTGGGTTCCGTTGCCCCCGCGTGGGCATTGCCAGCGAATGCGTCCAGTGAGAGCAGCAGCAATGCGCAAAAAATTAGTCTTGCGCAGTTTCTTCTAACCACGAATCGAATCCACTGTCCAGATAAGCGGTGATCGGGAGTTCGTCAGACAGCAAACCCGCCTCAATTTCAGCATGATCGAACGGTTGCGTGCCCAACAAATGCCAGTAAGCGACGCCGGACATCCCGGCCACCAGAATGAGCACAGGCAGCGCGAAGCGCACAGCGAACCACTGCCCGACCAGCATCAGTGAACCGCGGCCGGCAGGCACAGTATGGCCACGCGCGTGCTGCATGGCGGCGTTGCGAGCGGCTTGCAATCTGAAGATGGCCGCGGCGGGTAACTCGTCCACGCCACGATTCAGATGTGCAACGATCCGCCGGTTCAGATCGTCTTCGTTCATAACTCAATTCCTTTTTTCTTCAGCGCGATGGCGAGGGTATGGTTCGCTCTGGAGCAGTGAGTCTTGACACTTCCCTCTGAACATCCCATTGCGGCCGCCGTCTCCGCTACGTCCAATTCTTCCCAGTAACGCAACAGGAAAGCTTCCCGTTGACGGCCGGGCAGCGCCGCCAACGCCTCCTCAATAGCCAGACGAATTTGCCTTGCTTCCAGTTGGTCGGACGGATTTTCTTTGCGCGTCCGCTGCGGATCCGGCTCAAGCTTCTCCAGCAAATCAAAATCTTCCGGGTCGTCCTTGGATTGAAACGAAGAAAACAGAGAGGTCCACAGCGAGCGCACCTTCTGCCGGCGAAAATAGTCGCGAATAGTGTTCTGGAGAATGCGTTGGAATAACAACGGCAGCTCTGCCGGAGGTCGGTCTGCGTACTTGTCGGCGAGCTTCAGCATCGAGTCCTGAACTACGTCCAAGGCTGCGTGCTGATCGCGCACTGCGTAAAACGCCTGCTTGAATGCACGCCGTTCTACCTCCGCGAGAAAGGTCGAAAGTTCTTGTTCAGTAGCCAGAGAGTTCTGCCTGGAATATCGGCCCCACGCACGAGGGCCGTTAAACGATTCTATACGAAGCGGCCGGACTTACCACCGGAAGGTTTGTGCTTGCGCGGGGCTACGACTAGAATACGCCCAATCTCATGCGCAGCGTGAACCTCACGAATCACTTTCTGATCGCCATGCCCAACATGGCTGATCCAAATTTCGCGAAGTCGGTCACCTTTATTTGCGAGCACAACGAGCAAGGTGCGCTCGGTTTGGTGGTAAATCGGCCGACCGACATGACTTTGCGCAGCCTCTTCGAACAGGTACAAATTCCGTCCCCCACCGCGGTCTTCGGCGATCTGCCGGTCCATTTTGGCGGCCCGGTGCAGGTAGACCGGGGCTTTGTCCTGCACCGTCCGCTGGGCGCCTGGCAATCCACGCTCAGCGTCGACCGCGAAGTGGGGTTGACCACCTCGCGCGATATCTTGCAGGCGATGGGTGAAGGGCGCGGCCCAGACCAGGTGCTGGTGTCTCTGGGCTATGCGGGATGGGCCGCCGGTCAGATTGAACACGAACTATCGCAGAATGCGTGGCTGACGGTAGCCGCGAGTCCGGACGTCATTTTCGATCTGCCCTATGACCGGAAATTCTCCGCCGCAATCGGCTTGCTCGGTATCGATCTGGTTAGTCTCTCAGAAGACGCGGGCCATGCGTGATGCGGTCATGGCGGCGGCGGATTCTCGCGCGGCGCAGCGCGTGATCGCTCGGATCCCCGCGCAAGGCAGCGCGCTGGCACTCGACTACGGTCTGCGGCGAACCGGGGTCGCGATCGGCGATCTGGCGCTGGGTATCGCCCATCCTCTGTGTACCTTGGAAGCACGCTCCGATGATCAGCGCATTGAGCGCATCGCGGTGCTCGTCGCAGAGTGGACCCCGGTCCTGTTCGTGTTGGGCCTGCCAATGCACGCTGACGGCGTTGAGCATTCCATGAGCCAGCGAGTGCGCAAGTTCGCGCGCCGACTGGAGCAGCGCTTTCGAATCGGCGTGCAACTGATTGACGAGCGCCTGAGTTCGGTTGAAGCGCAGTCGCAGTTGCGCGATGCCGGAGTTTACGGACGAGAGCAGAAACGCATGCTGGACCAAGTTGCCGCGCAGATTATTCTCGAAGCATTCTTCAGTAGCCGCCACACCAGCCACCACAGTAGCCAACATGGCGCCGCCTGACGCCGAACAACTATTCGCCGAACTGGTGCGGCAGGTTTCCGCCGAAATGTCCGATAACACCGCGTTTGTGGGAATTCACAGCGGCGGGGTATGGGTGGCGGAGCGACTGCACCAGGCTCTAAGCCCGCGCTTGCCGTTGGGTTACATCGACGTGTCGTTTTACCGTGACGATTTCGGTCAGCGTGGATTGCATCCCGCGGTGAAGCCCTCGGATATTCCCTTTGACGTCGAGGGCGCGGACATGATTCTGGTGGATGACGTGCTGTACACCGGACGCACTGCGCGCGCCGCGATCAACGAATTGTTTGACTATGGCCGTCCCGGAAGAGTGCGGCTGGCGGCGTTGGCCGATCGCGGCGGCAGGCAATTGCCGATCAGTGCGCAGTTTGTGGGCGGGCAAGTGCGCGTGGCGCCCCTTGAGCGGATCGAACTGGAGCATGCTCAGGACGGGCGCTTGAGTTTCGTGTTGCGGCCCGCATGAATAATCCGCAACTCAATCACCACGGCGAACTGCGCCATCTGTTGTCGGTAGAACAATTACCACGCGAGATGATCGTGCACATCCTCGACACGGCGGCTTCGTTTATGTCGATTGCCGAGCGGGAAATCAAGAAAGTACCGCTGCTGCGCGGCAAGTCGGTGTTTAATTTGTTTTTCGAACCCAGCACTCGAACGCGCACCACTTTTGAGATTGCGGCCAAGCGCTTGTCTGCTGATGTAATCAATTTGAACGTGGGGACTTCATCGCAAAGCAAGGGTGAAACGCTGCTCGACACCGTCGCCAATCTTTCGGCGATGCACGCGGACATGTTCGTCGTGCGGCACGGCCAAAGTGGCGCGGCGCACTTGATTGCCCGTCACGTCGGTGACAACATTCACGTGATCAATGCAGGGGACGGCCGGCACGCGCATCCGACGCAAGGCTTGCTCGACATGTTCACCATTCGTCATTACAAGCGCGACTTCACTGTGTTGCGCGTGGCGATCGTCGGCGACATTCTGCACTCGCGCGTGGCGCGCTCGGTCATCCATGCGTTGACTATCTTGGGTGTTCCCGAAGTGCGCGCAATCGCGCCACGCACTTTGATGCCGAGTCACGTCAAAGACCTGGGCGTGCACCCGTATTACGACATGATCCAAGGCTTGAAGGATGTAGACGTGGTGGTGATGCTGCGGTTACAGAATGAACGAATGGACGGCGCGTTACTGCCTAGCGCCCAGGAATTCTTCAAGCACTACGGTCTCACGCCCGACAAGCTGGCGCTGGCCAAGCCGGATGCCATCGTGATGCATCCGGGGCCGATGAATCGCGGAGTGGAAATCGATTCGACCGTGGCGGATGGTCGCCAGTCGGTGATCCTTCCGCAAGTGACTTTTGGCATCGCGGTTCGCATGGCCGTCATGAGCATCCTGGCGGGAGCTTGAACCAGCAGTGGCCCACATAAGCGGATGAAGATTCACCTCAAGAATGGCCGTGCGATCGACCCCGCGACGGGAGCGGATCGCGTGCAAGATGTCTTTGTCGCCGCCGGAAAAATCGCCGCGATCGGAGCGGCGCCGAACGCCTTCGCGGCCAATCGCGTGATCGATGCGAAGGGGTTGATCGTTTGTCCGGGCCTGGTCGACCTGTCAGCACGACTGCGCGAACCCGGCAATGCTTATGCGGCGAATCTTGAGTCGGAGATGGACGCGGCGATGGCGGGCGGAGTAACCAGTCTGGCGTGTCCGCCCGATACCAGTCCGCCACTCGATGAACCCGGTCTGGTGGAAATGTTGAAGCACCGCGCGCGTAGCCGTAACGGCGCCCACCTGTATCCGATCGGCGCGCTGACGGTGGGCCTGAACGGCGCGCGCCTCACCGAGATGGCCGAGCTCGCAAGCGCAGGCTGTATCGCCTTCAGTCAAGCCAACGCACCCATTGCCGACTCACAGGTGCTCCTGCGCGCGATGCAGTACGCGGCGACCTTCGATTTTGCGTTGTGGTTGCGGCCGCTCGATGGCAGTTTGGCGCGTGGCGGGGTTGCCCACGACGGACAGGTTGCGACGCGGCTGGGGTTGCCCGGAATCCCCGCCTGCGCGGAAACCGTTGCGCTGGCGACCATTCTGCTGCTGGCGCGCGAGACCGGCGTGCGCCTGCATTTGTGCTGCTTGTCCGGCGCCGAAGCGGTGGACATGGTGCGCCAAGCGAAGTCTCAGGGCTTGCAAGTGACTTGCGACGTGGCCGCGCATCATCTGCATCTGACCGACATGGATATCGGATTCTTCGATTCAACTTGCCGTTTGCTGCCGCCGCTGCGCAGTGCGCGCGATCGCGATGCCTTGCGCGATGGATTGAAAGACGGGACCATTGACCTCATTTGTTCTGACCATACGCCGGTAGACGAAGATGACAAGCAAGTGCCGTTCGGCGAAGCCGAGCCCGGTGCGAGCGGACTGGAGCTGCTGCTCCCGCTGGCGCTGCGCTGGGGACGCGAAACCGATAGCAGCCTCGCGCGCGCACTGGCGAAAATTACCAGCGAGCCGGCGCGTGTGATGAGGATTGAGGCGGGCAGCCTGGCGCTTGGCGGTGCCGCGGATCTGTGCGTATTTGATCCCGATCAGCGCTGGCAAGTCGAGCCCGGGGCATTAAAGAGCGAGGGAAAGAACACGCCATTCAGCGGCACGGAGCTGGTCGGAAAAGTGCGCTACACGCTGGTGGATGGGCACGTGACCTTCGAAGTTTGATTGATTTATCCGCCGAAATTCTAGACACGAGACAACATGTTGCAGCGAAATCCT
This sequence comes from Betaproteobacteria bacterium, assembly GCA_043751985.1. Taxonomy (GTDB): domain Bacteria; phylum Pseudomonadota; class Gammaproteobacteria; order Burkholderiales; family JAYUZG01; genus JAYUZG01. Next base: position 3,450 of record JAYUZG010000074.1, on the reverse strand, counting down.
CTGCTTGATTTCTCCGGCTTGCCGCGTTTCACCGAGTTCGACCCGGACTGGGTAACGCCCGCCGTCGAATCACTGCTCGCCAATAATCGCGCGCTGATAGAGCACCTGGTCAATGCATCCGGCGAACCGGACTGGGATTACTTTGCGCAACCGTTGGAAGACGCCAACGAAAAGTTGCGGCGCACCTGGGGCCAAGTCGCGCACCTTAACGCCGTGATGAATACGCCGCAATTGCGCGACGTGTATAACGCCAACTTGCAACGCGTGACGCAGTACTACGCCGAGTTGATGCAGCATCAGGGGTTGCAGCGGCGCTTCCAGGCGCTGCATGCAGCGCCGCAGTCTGCGCAATACTCGGACGAGCGGCGCAAGGTTATCGATAATCTGCTGCGCGACTTTCGGCTGGGCGGCGCGCAGTTGAGCGGATCCGCGCGCGCGCGTTTCACCGCCATCGTTGAGGAACTCGCGCAGTTGTCCGCCACCTTCAGCGATAACCTGCTGGATGCGACCAATGCTTACTCGCTGTATGTCGAAGACAGTCAACGCTTGGCAGGGCTTCCCGCCGATGTGATCGATAGCGCGCGTTCGGCGGCCGACCAAGCAGGCCGCCCTGGCTGGAGATTTACGCTGCATGCGCCGTGTTATTTGCCGGTGATGCAGTTCGCCGACGATCGCGCGTTACGTGAGGAAATGTATCGCGCTTATGTCACGCGCGCCGCTGAATTTTCCGACCAATGGGATAACACCCCACTGATTCGGCGCATCCTGGAACTGCGCCACGAGCAGGCGCAGTTGCTGGATTTTCCGCATTACGCCGCGCTTTCGCTGGAACCCAAGATGGCGCGCTCGGCGCAAGAGGTGTTGTCTTTTCTCGACGATATGGCGAATCGCGCGCAGCCGTTCGCGCGCCGGGACTTGCAGGAATTGACTGCGTTCGCGCGCGCGGAAATTGGCTTGCCCGAATTGCAAGCCTGGGACATTGCGTACGCGTCGGAAAAATTGCGCAGCGCGCGCTTCGATTTTTCCGAGCAAGAAGTGAAGCAGTATTTTCCGCAGCCGCGGGTGCTGGACGGCATGTTCCGAGTGGTCGAGGTTTTATACGGAATCACCATCACGCGCACCGAGGCAGCGTTGTGGCACCCCGACGTGCAGTTCTTCAACGTGCTGGCGCCCGGGGGCACGCTGATCGGCCAGTTCTATATGGACTTGTACGCGCGGCCTTCCAAGCGCGGGGGCGCATGGATGGACGACGCCATCACCCGCCGGCGCGTGCACGACGGCATTCAAGTGCCGGTTGCGTATCTCAACTGCAATTTCGCCGGCCCGGTGGCGGGTAGGCCGGCACTGTTTAGTCACCATGAGGTCATCACCTTGTTTCACGAGTTCGGTCATGGCTTGCATCATCTGCTGACCGAGGCGGTCGAACTCGGCGTATCCGGCATCAACGGCGTTGAATGGGATGCGGTGGAATTGCCCAGCCAGTTCATGGAGAACTTCTGCTGGGAATGGGCGGTGTTGCGTGACATGAGCGCGCACGTCGATTCGGGCGAACCTTTGCCGCGGGCGTTGTTTGACAAGATGCATGCGGCGAAGAATTTCCAGAGTGGGTTGCACACCGTGCGGCAACTCGAGTTCTCCTTGTTTGATCTGCGCCTGCACTCCGACTTTGATCCGCGCGGAGAGCGCACGCCCTTGCAGTTGCTGGAGCAGATTCGCGATCAGGTCGCGGTGCTGCGCCCGCCCGCTTACAATCGTTTTCCAAACAACTTTTCGCATATTTTTGCCGGTGGCTACGCCGCCGGGTACTACAGCTACAAGTGGGCGGAAGTATTGTCGGCGGACGCGTTCAGCGTGTTTGAGGAGAATGCGCGTACGCGCGCCGAGGGCGGCGTCCTGGATCGCGCCGTCGGTGAGCGCTTCCGCAAGGAGATTCTCGCCGTGGGTGGAAGCCGCCCCGCGCTGGAATCGTTTGTGAAATTTCGCGGCCGCGAGCCGCGCATCGATGCTTTGTTGGAGCATCATGGCATGACCGTGAAGTGAACGAAGGAGGCCCCATGAAATTATTGTTGTTCGGCTGGATTGCCTTTGGCTTGCTGCTGCCGGTTGCGCAAGGCGCGTTACTGTACAAGTGGGTGGACGACGATGGCGGGGTGCATTTCAGTGACCAGCCTCCACCGACTAACATCAAGAAGTTTGAGACGGGTCGCGCGCGTCGCGCTCAGCGCGACGAGGGCACTGAATTGCCGTATGCGCTGCAGGACCCGGTAAAGAATTTTCCGGTGGTGCTATACAGTTCGAGTTGCGGCGCGCCGTGCGACCAGGCGCGCGATCTGTTACGCAAGCGCGGCATTCCCTACACGCAGCAAGACGCCGGCGAGGCGGCAGTGCAGACTGAGCTATCTAAATTGTTGGGGGGTGCAACCGTGGTGGTCCCGGTATTGACCGTGGGACGCGCGCTGCACCGTGGCTTCGAAGAAGGCGCCTGGAACGCCGCGCTCGACAATGCCGGCTATCCCAAGACCAGCGTGCTGCCGCCCAATCTCATCGCGCCGCCGAAGCCGGCGGCGCGCACGGCGGACGACACCAAGGGAAAAGATTCTAAGGGCAACAAAGACAGCAAGGAAGGCGAGGCGCCCGCAAAGAAAAGCGCCGGGCAGTATCCGGTTACTCAGATTGCGCAGTGAGAGTGGCACGATGAGACTCGCCACCTGGAACGTCAATTCGTTGCGCGTGCGCTTGCCGCAGTTGTTGCAGTGGCTGGCAGCACGCACACCGGACGTGGTGTGCCTGCAGGAAACGAAACTCGAAGACCCTGCATTTCCGCTTGATACGCTGCGTGCCGCCGGTTACCACTCGTATTTCAGCGGACAGAAGACTTATAACGGCGTGGCGATTCTGTCGCGTGTCGCGGCGCAAGACTGTGCGTTCGGTATTCCCGGTTTTGTCGATGAGCAAAAGCGCGTGGTCGCGGCGTCGATCGGCAATGTGCGCGTGGTGTGCGCCTACGTGCCGAACGGGCAGAGCATCGACTCGGATAAGTATCAATACAAATTGTCCTGGCTAGCCGCTTTTTACCACTGGCTCCAGGACGAACTCACTCGCTATCCCGCGCTTGCGGCGCTGGGCGACTACAACATTGCGCCGGCGGACGAAGATGTACACGATGCGAAAGCCTGGGAGGGACAGGTTTTGTGCAGTGGGCCGGAGCGCGCCGCCTTGGCGAATCTTTTCTCTCTTGGGTTGAAAGATAGCTTCCGCTTGTCACCACAGCCGGAGAAGTCGTTCACCTGGTGGGACTATCGCATGAACGCGTTCCGTCGCAACCAGGGATTGCGCATCGACCACGTGCTGTTGTCCGAGCCCTTGGCCGCGCGCTGCCGTGCGGTTACGATCGATCGCGATGTGCGCAAGCAGGAACGGCCTTCCGATCATGCGCCGGTGGTGGCGGAC
>JAYUZG010000073.1:0-2244 GCA_043751985.1 Betaproteobacteria bacterium | reverse complement strand
CTGCTTGCCGAAGATGCTGTACTGTTTATTGAAGTCCCCGACAGTTCACCCGTGGTAAATGAATTGCGCGCGTTCGAACTATGGGATGAGCACCTGTCTTATTTTTCCGTTTCCAACTTGCGCAGAATGCTGATCTCGTGTGGTCTTTCAGCAGAGCACATGAGCGTCGTATCGCAACGCGACTCACGCAACATTGTTTGCTGGGCACAAAAGGCGAAACATGCGCCGTGCGAGGAGCAACATTCGGACGCGTCCACACTGCTGCGACATTGCCACCAGTTTGCTGAACGCTGGGACGGCTATCGCCGGGAATTGCAGCAATGCGCGAGCCGTTGGTCTGGGCCGGTAATTGCAATGGGCGCATCCCACCCACAATCGAATTTTCTCCACTTCAGTGGAATCGGGCACCTGGTCGGGGGTCTTATCGACGAAGATCCGCGGAAAATTGGCCGTTGGGTTGCGCTACCACAACCGACGCGAGTATCGCACCCCGAGGAACTCAACGCACAATTTGGCGGTACTTTGTTGCTTACTGGATTTGGCTACGCCGAATGGACGCAGGAGATGCGAAACCGGTTTGCGCACAGCCGCGTTGTGCTGGTCGATCTGTTCGACGATTCGGGAGCCGCACGCAGCAACTGCGCGACGCACGCGCGCAATTGGCCCATCGCGTTATAACTTGGTGCTCGGGTGAAAGTGGTGCTGGACACGCTGTTGCAATTGGGCACGTGTCGTAGTGGGGTAGGATGTACAACTCTTGCAAGCACTGTTCAACTGCCCAGTCATTAACGATTTGCGCCACATGCGCATCTGCTCTCCATTGAATACGTGATCGAAAGGATCAAGCCCCGGCGCTATTCGTCCCACCGTGACACCCTCGGCATTGCAGCAGGGTTTGACGGTGCCATCGGAATGAGTCAGGAACATCTCCCAAGGCATTAGACAATCGCGCGTCATGCCCGCAGGAACTTCGTGGCTGGCATTCCCGGAAGTCAAACCCAGTTCGGCCTTGAGCTGTTCGTTGACCGAAACACTGATGCCATTGCTCTCCAGCAGATCCACGCCTTGCTTGAGAGACTCCGCGCAGGCTGTAATTTCTTCAGCGGTCAGGATATTTATGAGGCGCACACCTTGCACCTGCAGCCCTGGAATGGGTTTCATCTGAGCCACGGTCACATGGTCCGGCCGGTACACGACCGCGGCGGCAGCCAGCGAAGGCGCATGAAGCAGCGCCAGATCGTGTCCCACCACGTTCCAGACGAAACGCGGGCACGGCAGTCGATTGGCCACGCAATAAGCTTTGACCTGCTGCATGTTGAACAGAATCGTCCGGACGTCGCTACGTTTGCGAGTGCGCTTGGTGATCTCGGCGTCGATGGTATCGATGCTGACCAATGTCTCGCGCAGCGAGGCAAGCGCGGCGACTTCATCCGGCGAAAATAACCGCGCGAAGTTGGAAATGATCGCGCACGAGACGCCTTGCCCTACGAAGCGCTGCACGATCGCTTCCCAATTTTTGAGCGTCGTGGTTTCTCCGCCGGAGCTCAGGAACGCATGAGTCGCTGGCGGATGAGTGATGATCATCTGTTGCATGGTTTCGAGCAGCGCAGATGACATTGCCTTGCCCTGGAAACCCGGCTGGCTCTGATGACAATAGACGCAGCGAAGGTTGCACTCGTCACTGACGTCGACAAAATAAACCGTTACCCCCGGCGCGTAGGTCAATGCGTCCAATCGTACCTCTTCGTTGACAAACAGCGCTCTATCATCCTTTGATGCCGGTATAGCAGCATTTGAATATTGAAGCAGATCCAGCCGTTCGGCCACGTACTCAGAATTTGCTGGGTCACAACGAAGTGCGGCTTCGATCATTTTCAGCGCGGACTGGGTATCACCTTCGGCGCGCATGATGAGCGCCAGCGTGAACCAGAATACGCCCGCATTTGGGTAGTCACTCAGCGCGTCTTTGCAGATCTCGGCCGCGCGGTTCAGATCGTTGCTGCGCAAGTGACGCAGTGCTTCCTCGCAGAGTTCGGCTTCGCTTGCGCGCACCTGCGTGGTGACTGCCGCCAGTGGCGAGGGATCGGCCAACGCATCAATTCGCCGAGCAACCTCGTTCAAGCGCTGCGTCATCATTTCCGTTTGCTGTGCCAGTAGCGGCATCAGACGGGAGCGTGCTGAGTCAAAGCGTTGCGGGTCAGCGGCCGCGCGATGTTCGAGGGTTTCTGCGATGAATTGCGCTAT
>JAYUZG010000072.1:0-6434 GCA_043751985.1 Betaproteobacteria bacterium | reverse complement strand
GATCACCCCGCCCTGACCGGCAGCGTGGATCACACTCAACCGCAGGAATTTCACTTAAGAAACTAGAAAATCTGTCTTAACATACGAGGCCACTTCTGTTGCTCACAAAAATTTCTCCTCACATAGCAGTTATATGCTGCGTCGAAATCTTTGTTCGCGCCTTGCCTTGCTTAGCACTCGAACTTATTCAGCGCTTCCCCAGGAAGCAGAGCGAGAGAGTCGATCTGCTAGAATCGGTTTTTTCTTGATTGCGCTGAGCGCCTCGACCGGTACTTGGTCATGGCCCGCGCAACGCATCGCATTGACCTCCTCTCGCTCGGCTACCACGACTGACCGCATGTCCAAGGACGAAATGCGCGCGAGTCTCGGACTCGCCGGCATTTTCGGCTTACGCATGCTCGGCATGTTCATCATCCTGCCGGTATTCGCGCTCTACGCCGAAGGTCTGCCCGGTGGCGCAGATCACACTTGGGTGGGGATCGCGCTGGGTGCTTACGGACTGACACAGGCAATTTTGCAAGTGCCGTTCGGCTGGCTGTCCGATCATTGGGGACGCAAGCGCACGATTTATTTTGGCCTGGTGATTTTCGCGCTGGGTAGTTTTGTCGCCGCCTTCGCAACAGATATTTACGGCGTCATCCTTGGCCGCGTCATACAAGGTTCGGGCGCGGTATCGTCGGCGGTGCTGGCACTCACGGCGGATTTGACGCGCGAAGAAGTGCGCACCAAGGCGATGGCGATTATCGGCATGACCATCGGCGTCACTTTCGGTATTTCGATGATAGGCGGCCCGCCGCTGAGTCATTGGATCGGCGTGCCCGGGATTTTCGCCCTGACCGGCGTGCTCGCGCTGGCCGCGATAGGGGTGGTGTGGCGCGTGATCCCGGATCCGCTGCGGGCGGCGCTGGTTCCGCCCCCCGCGCGGCTCGCAGTAGTGCTCACCGATGCTCAATTGCTCAGATTGAATTACGGCATCTTTGCGTTGCACGCGCTGCTGATGGCCTTGTTCATCGCCGTGCCTTTCGATTTGCGTCAGTTGTTGCCGGTGGCGCAGCACGGCTACGTTTACTTGCCGGTCATGGTCGGCGCCTTCATTTTGATGGTGCCGCCGATGATCGCGGCCGAACGGCGTGGTCTGCAAAAGCCAGTCTTCATCGGCGCCATCGCGTTGCTCATTTTGGCGTTGCTGATCCTGGCATTTGGAAAGCAGAGCTTGATCGGCCTGGCAATCGGGCTGCTGGCGTTCTTCACCGCGTTCAACTTGCTTGAAGCGAGCCTACCGTCGTTGATTTCCAAGTTCGCACCGGAAGGCGCGCGCGGCAAGGCGATGGGTGTCTACAGCAGCCTGCAGTTCTTCGGGACTTTTCTCGGTGCGGCGATGGGCGGCTGGTTATCGCAGCACTACGGCGTAAACGCGATCACGGTCTTTTGCATGACGTTGGCGATGGTATGGATTATTCTTGCGCTATCCATGCGCGCGCCGACCGCTCTGCGCACCCGTACTTTTCAGTTGCCTCAGTCCGATCGCGCGAGCGTGTCCGGGCTGGAAGAAAAATTGAAGCGCCTGCCCGGCGTGCGGGAAGTGCTGGTGACGGCCAGCGAAGGCGTGGCGGTGTTGAAAGTGGACTTGCGTGGGTTCGATGAACAACAAGTGATCAAGCTATTGGCGCGGGAGGTGTGAAATGGCATCGGTAAACAAGGTAATTCTCATCGGCAATCTCGGTCGCGACCCGGAAGTGCGCTACATGCCTTCAGGCGACGCCATGACCAACTTGAATTTGGCGACAACGGATACCTGGAAAGACAAAGGCGGCGAAAAGCAGGAAAAAACCGAATGGCATCGAGTGGTGATGTTCGGTAAACAGGCGGAAGTGGCGGGAGAATATTTGCGCAAGGGTTCGCCGGTTTATATCGAAGGCCGGCTGCAAACACGCAAGTGGACCGACAAGGAAGGTAAGGAGCGCTACACCACCGAAATCGTGGCCGATCGCATGCAGATGCTGGGAAGCCGCGGCGGCAGTGGCGGCGCGAGTGGCGGCGGCACCGAGCCGATGGATCGCGACGAAGGCGTGCCCGCGGCGACGGCCGCGCCGAAGAAAACCGCGCCCGCGAAGGCCGGTAATTTTGACGATTTGGAAGACGATATCCCGTTCTAGTTCTTGCCGGCATTGCAACAACGGCGGCCAACGTTGGTCGTCGTTAGTTTTCTGTGCGGTGACCACGATGATCCGTGCCGCCCGGGCATTGAATCTATCCCTTACTCAGAAGTCGGTAACTTGTGCGACACACTGCCGTCTCCATCATAGAGCGCCGAAGCTTGGAATGTGTCGTCTTAATTGGCGACTGCTGAGTAAACATGGGCCAGTGCCTCCACAATTGGTTTGGCGGCAGCCTTGCGGCTGACCACCCAGGCCGCCACGACAGACAGCACAACGATGACCAGAGCCGTCCACTGATACAGCGGTAAAGAAAAATTCACGTGCAACGGATAACTGTCGGAGCGCCCCGGCGGTGGCGGCATCTGAAAATTGGCGAACAGGAAAAGCAGCGAGGTGCCCGCCGCGAACAGCATGCCGAGCAGCGTTCCCGCTACGCCGATCACCAGTCCTTCGAGCGCGAAAATGCGTTTGATCTGCGACGGCAGCGTCCCCAGCGCGCGCAGCGTGCCGATCTCGCGGGTGCGCTCGATTACCGACATGGCCAGCGTATTGGACACCGCGAACAACACCATGGTGACGATGATCACGCCGAGCAGACCGAAGATGCGGTTATACAGGCCGCGCACGGCGACGTAGTAGAACGCCTGGTCGCGCCAGGTTTGCAATGCGTGACCCGGCGCGACTGCCGCCACGACTCGCGCCATGTCGTCGGTCAGATCGGTGTCGCGCAGATACACCGAGAGCGTGCTCACCTTGTCGGTAAGCAGCAGTTTCTGCGCGGTGACAATGTCGGTGTAGATGAGACGCTTGTCGATTTCGGGAACGCCCACGCTGACGGTGCCGCGTACTTGCACGTCCAACGCGTTGAGACTTCCCGAGGTCGTGGTGGTCAGGATGGTCAGCCCCGAACCCGGCTCGGCCTTCAATTGCTTTGCCAGTTCCGCACCGAGCAATATTTGCGGCGCCGCGCCCGGCTCAGGGGCCGCGCTCAGAATACTGCCCGAGACCACGCGCATAGTCGGTCCTTTCACATAGAACTCGCCTTCGGGATCGACGCCGGTACCGACGAACACCGACGACTTGTCGCCGTTGCTGATGAGACCCGAGAACTGGACGCGCGGCAGGGCCATCCGTATGCGCGCGTCCTGTTCCAGCGACTTGCGCAGATCTGTGTAGTCGGTCAAACCGTATTGCATGGGTGTGTCTTCGTCGCGATCAAAAAAATTCGCATGCGCGACCATCACGTGGCCGCTGTCGCGTGCCGCCAACTCGCGCAGGGACTCATAGGTAAACAGCGCAAAGCCGCCGCCGATGAGCACCGCCGCAGTCCCAACCGCAGCGATTAAAACTGTCACCAGCGAACGGCGCCGGTTGCGCAACACGTTCTTGAAAGCAAAAGTGAGCCATTTCATTGCAGTACTCCGTCACTCATGTGCAACACACGATCGCAACCGTCCGCCATGCGGGAGTCGTGTGTGGCGATCAAAAAAGTCACCGTCGCGGATCGCCCCAGCTCGTGCATCAGGGCGATGATTTGCCGCGCTGTCTCACCATCGAGATTCGCGGTGGGCTCGTCGGCGATGACCAGATGCGGTGCCTTCACCAGGGCGCGCGCGATGGCGACGCGCTGACGCTGACCACCGGAGAGCTCATCCGGCCGCCTTTGACCGAGATCGGTCAAACCGACTTGCGCCAGAACCTGGTTCACCGCCTGGTTTCTTGTTGCGGTCGCTTCGCCGTTGAGCAGAAGTGGGAGCTCCACGTTCTCCGCCACCGTCATCACCGGAATCAGATTGAACCCCTGGAACACGAAACCGATCCGCTCTCTGCGGACTAGCGTGAGCTCTTCCTCGGACATCGCGGTCGTGTCTTGGCCGTCGATGTTGCATTGACCCGAATCCGGCCGGTCGACCAGCCCGCAAATATTCAGCAGCGTGCTCTTGCCACTTCCGGACGGCCCCATCAGCGCGGTGAATTCGCCGCGATAAATGGGAAGCGTGACATCCCGCAGCGCCGGCACCTGGCTTTGGCCAAGCAGATAGGTCTTGCGAATGTCGGCGAGATGCAGCAGTTCCGCCTTAAGTAAAGTCTCCGGCGCGTTCATGCTCCCAGCTCCTTGAGGCGGGTTTGCGCGGCGGGCGCATCGGCGCTCAACGGGTCCAACTCCAAGACTTTCTTCAGATGATCTCGCTCTTCGTCGCGCTTCTTACGCACTCCCGCAACGGCCGCCGCCTGGAAGTGATAGCGCGCTTGAATCGGAGCGCCCGCCGTTCCGAAAACCGGACTCGCCATGGTCTTCGCCAGCAACGCCCCACCCGCCTCGAAGCGATGGAAAAACAGATCGGGCACCTTGAGAAACGTATTGATCGCGACCAGGCGTGTTTCAATGCTCACCGGCACAGAGCGCAACTGCATGAGGTCGTGCTTAGGGCCGAGTTGTTTGAGGGCCTTGTCGATCAACTCCAGCCCTTGTTCGCCGAGCTTCATTTTCTTCCATGGCATCAGCGCATCGCGCGCCATCAGAGTAAAAGTGCTGCCGTAGTAAGCGACATACAGCGGTTGTCCCGGATATCGCTCGGTCAGCAGCTTGAATTTCTCGGACGCCGCTTCATTGTCTTTTTCCGAACCACGCAGCCCGCGTTCGAACTGCGCTTGTGCGTCAATAAAAGCCTGGCTGCCGTCCTCGGCGACCGCCGTCGACGCGGCCAAAGAAAAGACCGCCGACACACACACCATGAATAGGAATCGCATTGCCTTGCTCCTTGTCACTGTTGAACACGAAGCGAACCCTAGGCGCGGACGATGGCCGCGTCAGCAGCCGTGCGATAAACCGCGAAATTCAGCGGATAAAACGCACGAGGCAACGACCAACGACCTTGCTTATCCGCGATAAACTCCGAACATCCTGGGGTTAACTGACGCAGTGCCGGTAAGGTAAGGTATCCGCATCAGAGCAACGCCTACCAGAATATTTCATCAACGTTGGAGACTCAGCATGAACATTCGCGCCCAATTCGAGCACTTGCGCAAATTCGACACGCCGACCATAGTCAACGCGCTTGAGATCGTGCGCGGCGCGCGCTTCATCAGTGGGTTTACGCGCGGTACGCTGATCGCCGCACGGCCGAAAGCGCCGGCTCTGGTGGGTTTTGCCAAGACCGCGGCGATTCGCTCGTCTACTCCGTTCGACGGGCCGCAACGCCGCAAGATGCAGATTGCCTACTACGAGTATGTCGCGCAGACGGAACACCCGACCATCGCCGTGATCCATGACATCGACAGTCAACCCGGCCTCGGTGCGTTTTGGGGCGAAGTGAATACAAACGTGCATTGGGGGCTGGGTTGCATCGGTGCGGTGACGAACGGCTCGATGCGTGACCTCGACGCGATGCACCCGGACTTTCAATGCATCGCCGCCTCGCTCTCACCCAGTCACGCCTGGGTGCAAGTAGTGGACATCGGCAAACCGGTCGACGTGATGGGCCTCGCTGTTTCCGACGGAGATGTGGTGCACGCGGACATGCACGGGGCGGTGTCGTTCTCGCGCGATCTGCTGGATAAGCTCCCGGCGGCGATTGATCTGATGGCGCGCAAAGAAAAAATAATTCTCGATGCCGCGCGCAAGCCCGGCTTTAATTTTGCGACTTTGCGCGAAGCGCTGGCAGCCTCAGATCTGGTCAAGTGAGAGACGAGTTACCGCCAGCCATCGCGCGCTCGCCGCGCCGCTTGCGGCGTGAAGAACTACCTCTCAACACCGTTGCGCTGGCGCGCTATCTCATCGGCAAGACCGTAGTGCGCGAGTTGGGAGGTGCGCGCCTCAGCGGGCGCATCGTGGAGACCGAGGCTTATCTGCCGGACGACCCAGCGTGTCACGCGTTTCGCGGTCAGACGGCGCGCAATCGCTCGGTGTTTCTCGAACGCGGCCACGCTTACGTTTATCTCATCTACGGCGTTTACACCATGCTCAACGTGGCGGGCGACAGAAAAGGAGTCGGCGCCGCGGTGCTGATTCGCGCACTCGAACCGCTGGAGGGCGTCGACCAAATGGCGCGCCATCGCGGAGGTATTCATGGCGCCGAGGTCACACGCGGGCCGGGCCGTTTGGCGCAAGCCTTGAAAATCGATCTGCGTCACGACGGTCTCGACTTGTGCGCGGAGGGGCCACTCTGGCTTGGCGCGAGTGTGCGCAGGCGCAACGTGATTGGCGCCAGCACGCGCATCGGTATCAACGTTGCCGCTGACTTGGTGCTGCGTTTTTTCGAGCGTGGCAATCCC
>JAYUZG010000071.1:0-4244 GCA_043751985.1 Betaproteobacteria bacterium | reverse complement strand
ACAATTGATCGTGATCAATGGCTTCGGCCACCGTTGAGGCCAAACTGATCGTTGAACCTTTGCTTATTCAATCATGGAGGACGTCATGTTTAAGAACATCCTCATCGCCACGGATGGAACGAAGTTGTCGCGCAAAGCCATCGCCGCCGGCATTCGACTCGCCAAACTGAGCGGCGCAAAAGTCACCGCTTTCTTTTCACCGCAGCAATACGAGGTGCTGATGTACGCCGAGTACTTGCCGCCCACCATGCTGTCGCGCGCCGAATGGGACCAGCGCGCGGCAGAAACCGCGAAGAAATATCTAAGCGAAATAGAGAAAGCGGCTGCCAGCGCGGAGGTAAGCTGCAATAGCGTCTTCGAGCAGAGTCTCGCGCCGTGGGAGGCGATCGTCGCAGCGACGAAGAAGCACAAATGCGATCTGATCGTGATGGCCTCGCATGGCCGCTCGGGCTTAGCCGCCGTGGTCCTTGGCAGCCAGACCACCAAGGTGTTGACGCACACGAAAGTGCCGGTGCTGGTGTGTCGTTGACGCCGTGTCAGCCGAGGCGGAACCCGGCGTAACCTGACTGCGCCACCTCGACGCACTTCTTCACGTACACCGGGAAACCTCCGATGTACGGCATGAAGACGCGCGTCTTGCCGGGAATATTCGCGCCTACGTACCAGGAGCCGCAGGTCGAGCGCAGCGATATTCCCGCCACTTCATTCACGTGCGCCACCCAGTTCGCCTCGGCATCGGCCTGCGCTTCAATGCGCACGATGCCGCGCGCGCGCAGGTGCGCAATGCAGTCGGCGATCCAGTCGACGTGCTGCTCGATCGACGGCAGCATATTGGTCAGCACCGACGGGCTTCCCGGCCCGGTAACCGTGAATAAATTTGGAAAGCCTTCAACCGCCAATCCAAGATACGCGCGCGGACCGTCGCGCCATTTTTGCGCGAGCGCACGTCCTTCGCGGCCGCGAATGTCGATTCGCGACAACGCGCCGGTCATGGCATCGAAGCCGGTCGCCAGCACCAGCGCGTCCACCTCAAACTCGCGGCCATGCGCACGAATTGATTTGGACGTGATCGCCTCGATCGGGGTCTCGCTAACGTCAATCAATTCGACATTGGGCCGATTGAAAGTTGCGTAGTAATCGGTGTCGACGCACAGGCGCTTGCAACCGATGATGTTGCGCGGCGATAACAAATCGGCCACTTTGGGATCACACACCACTTCGCGAATTTTCGAGTGCACGAATTCCGCGGCGGTGCGATTCGACTCAGGATTGAACAACAGATCGCCGAACGCCCCCATGAACGCGACGCCGCCATCGCGCCAGCGCGCGGTGTATTCGCGCTGCCGCTCTTCGCGCGTGGCATCGAGCGCGGACTTAGAGTTGAAACAGAAGTCGAGGCCATTGGGCATTTGTTTGGCGCGCTCGCGCATCGCGCAGTAGTCACGCTTGATTTGGCGCCGCAGCTCCGGCGCAAGCGGCGCGTTATGCGCCGGCACCGTGTAGTTCGCGCTGCGCTGAAACACCGTGAGATGCGCCGCCTCCTTGGCGATCAAAGGAATTGCCTGGATAGCGGACGAACCCGTGCCAATGACACCGACGCGTAGTCCCGCGAAACTCACCGGCTCATGCGGCCAGTTGCCCGTGAGATAGACCGGCCCCGCGAACGAATCAAGGCCGGGAATCCGCGGTCGATTCGGTGCGGACAAACAACCGGTGGCCATCACGCAATAATCAGCGCGTAGGCGCGTGCCATCGTCGAGCTCGACCGACCATTGCGCCGCGGCGTCGTCAAAGGCCATGGCACGCACTCGGCAGTTAAATTGAATATCGCGGCGCAGATCGAAACGATCCGCGACGTGGTTGGCGTAACGCAAAATTTCCGGCTGCGTCGCGTAGCGTTCCGACCACTCCCATTCCTGCTGCAGGTCTTCGGAAAACTGATACGAATACTGCACGCTCTCAACATCGCAACGCGCGCCCGGATAGCGGTTCCAATACCAAGTCCCGCCCACGTCACTGCCCGTTTCCAGCACGCGCACCTTCAGGCCCAAGCCACGCAGCCGATGCAGCATGTACATACCGGCGAAGCCCGCGCCGACAATGACTGCGTCGAAGCGTGGCTCCACTGGCTTGGCGGACTGGTCGAGTTTATACTGGGTCGTCGTCATTTCTACAATCTGCTCGTGCACGTGCGTCATAAAGACCTAAAGACTAACAAAATAACGCAGCCATCGGGATAGCAGGCCGTAATCTGCCGGATAACGTCAACGCGCACACCGCGTGCTCAATGGAAAAGGCGGCAAGAATTTTGCCGTTATTGGCCCTAGATTACAGTTGATCGCATACACATTTGCATTGAAGGAGGCCGTTATGCCCATCTACGAATACGCCTGCCACCAGAGCGGCAAAGAATTCGAAATGCTGGTTCGTTCGAGCACTGTTCCCGATTGCCCGATCTGTCACTCGGTTGAGCTCGAAAAGAAACTATCCGTCTTTGCGACGGCCGTTTCGTCCGCAGAATCGATGCCCGCCTCTTTCGGCCCGTGCGGCTCGTGCGGTCATCCGGATGGGCCGGGGTCGTGTGCAATCAACTGATAGCAGACCAGGTATGTCTGCATAAAGTTTTTTTGCCGATTAGCTCGTAGATGGCACTTCACAAATATGCTGTTGCATTTGCGTTGATTGTTACCTGTTCGCCAGTTGCGGCGCAACGAATCTTGGCAGATGTCTACAACAACACATTGGTCGATTTGTGTGTTGAAGAGAAGGCAAAGCTTGGCCAGAAGGGGAACGGCACGCGAATAGAGAAGCATTGCACGACGATTCTGCCAAAACAGGTAGGACGCGTCTTACTTCGACAGAAGCAATGGATTAATTTTGGAGCGCAGGACCTTGAATACCGACTACCCCTTGCACTTTTTTCCAAGAGCAGAAAAGGAGCGCAAGTACTCAAATTTCGGGTGGAAAGCGGCGGCAGGCTGTACGTTGTGCCAAGTGGCGAGGCGTTTTCAATTTTTCCCTTGCCTTTTCAGCCAGACCGTTTTCCGGTAATACCAGTCAGAGTTGTAGAACTGATATGAACATTTTCTGCATTGCTTACTTACGTCGCGCTACATTGAGCGAGAACACGAAAACCGTCGCGCTCGCGGACGTCGTTCTCCAGAACGACGTTGCCGCGCCTGTTGCCATGGCGACGTATTGCTTGCCCACTACCGCGTGGGTGATCACACCGGAATGCAGCGGAACGCCAACGTCATGCCGAAATAGCACCGTACCGTCTCGGGCGTCGAGCACGAGAAAATGGTCCGTGAGTTCACCGATGAAGACGAGTCCGGACGAGGTCGTCGTCACGGCTGCGCGCATGGGCCTCGTCGATTCGTATTTCCGCCGAATCGCGCCTGAGGTCGCTTCGATCGCAGTCAGCCATCCGCGTGCATGTTCGACCGCATCGAAGCTGGACGAGCCACCCAGGTGGTGCCGTGTGGTGACCGGCGTCTCAAAAACCAGTTTCCGCCTCTCGCGGCCTAGACCTCTCACTCATCTATCTTTGCCTTCGGCGGCGACCAATTGCCGCGTGCCGTTGTCCGTGGCAACTCGAAAAATCGGCCCTGCCGTGGTCATATTCCAATCGTGCAAATCGTGGGTACAAATTGCCACTACCACTGCAATTTTCCCGACTTCGCATCAAGCACAATCATCGAGCCGGTAAAAAAATTCGCGCCGTCGCGCGTCGCTGTCGCTCCAGGTCTCGGCGCCAATATCGCCGTCTTCCGACACGGTACTGAAGCGCCATACGGGTTCGCCGCCAGCTAATTTGCACGCGCCGATTCAACCCCTGACGGCGTACTCGCCGATGCCGATGCCCGCGAAAACCCGATCTTCATGAATCAACGCCACCGCTCTTGAACGCGTTGAACACTTTGCGAGCCGTGCCGGGAGGGCCTCCCACGCCATGTGGCCAGTCGTGGCGCCAGCGCACTTCGCAGGTCGCCGCATTTAACGCGCCTGTCGCATCCCCACAGGTGACATACATCACGCCTCGATGAACCAGTGGAGCAGCAGCAAACCGGCTCGTGTCGTCGAAAGCGAGACAATATTTTTCTTGGTCGGGAGCTCAGACTGCACGCCGTAATTTGCTTTCACGGCGAAACGGTGACCGAGTTGCGCAAGCAGTTCAAGTCAGCAATCGACGACTTCTTGCTTGATTGCAAGCAGCAAGGCATTCGTCCTGAAAAGCCTGCATC
>JAYUZG010000070.1:0-22896 GCA_043751985.1 Betaproteobacteria bacterium | reverse complement strand
GGCTTTCGCAGACTGCGAATGCAGGAAAGCTGCGATGCGCGAGGCACGTTCGCGCACCACGGCAGCAGCTTTGTCGCCGTAAGGCAGATGGGCCGTATCCGCGACGTAGATCAGGTCCTCGTTGGGCAAGGCTTGGCGAATCGCCTGAAGAACAGTCAGGCCACCGATGCCTGAATCGAATACTCCAATCGGTTCAGAAGCGTTGCCACTCAGAGCTGCGCCGCCTTGAAGGTGTCGCACTGGCCGAGCTGGCCGGTGTCGATGCCGCGCCGGAACCAGCGCACGCGTTGATCGGCGCTGCCGTGCGTAAACGACTCCGGCGACACATAGCCGCGTGCGCGCATTTGCATGCGATCGTCACCGATCTGCGTTGCCGCGTTGAGCGCTTGTTCCACGTCTCCGGCCTCCAGAATATGGCGTGCACGATTGGCATGGAAGGCCCACACGCCGGCGAGGCAATCGGCTTGCAATTCCATGCGTACCGACAATTCGTTGCTCTGCGCGGGCGCAGCACGCGAGCGTGCCGCGTGCACTTTGTCGGCGATGCCGAGCAGATTCTGCACGTGATGGCCGACTTCGTGCGCGATCACGTAGGCCTGGGCGAAATCTCCCGGCGCATGGAAGCGTTCCTTCAGGTCACGATAAAACGCCAGATCGATGTACACCTTGTGATCGCTCGAACAGTAGAACGGCCCCACTGCGGCTTGGGCATTGCCGCAGGCGGATTGCACCGCGCCGGTGAACAACACCAGCTTGGGATCTTCATAATGGCGGCCGCTTTTCTGAAACAAATCGCGCCAGGTGTCTTCCGTGTCGGCGAGCACGATGGCGACGAAGTCACGTAACGGATCGTGCGCCGTCGTGTGAGCGGGTTGCGATTGTTGCACCGGTGGTGTCACCGGCGCGGTGTCGGACAACAACTGTAATGCCACGCGCGGATCGACGCCGAAGAACATCGCCGCCAGCACGATGACCACGGTACCAATGCCGCCGCCGACCACGCCGCCCGGCATGGATAAACCGCGGCGGTCCTCCACGTTGTCACTTTGACGCCCGTCTTCTATGCGCATGGCAGTTCTCAGGCGAGATCGAAGAGCAAAACTTCCGCGTGTTTGCCGCGTTCGACCGAAATCAACGGTTCATCCACGCAGGCGAGGGCATCGCCCGTGCTGAGATTCTGGCCGTTGACTGCCGCCGCGCCGCGCGCGACGAACACATAGCCGCGGCGTCCCGCTGTAAGTGAGTACTGCACCGCCTCGGCAGCATCGAGTTTCGCGGCGTAGAGATAGGCGTCTTGGTGTACTGTGAGCGAGTCGTCGCGGCCGTCCGGTGATACCAGCAAACGAAGATTTCCGCGCAACACAGCGGCGTCGAAATGCCTCTGCTGATAGCCAGGCGGAATCCCCACAGCGTTGGGTTCGATCCAGATCTGCAGAAAGTGCACCGCTTCAGACGATGAAGGGTTGAACTCGCTATGCAACACGCCGGTCCCGGCGCTCATGCACTGCACATCGCCGGGCCGGATCACCGATCCGTTGCCCATGTTGTCTTTGTGTTCGAGCTCGCCTTCCAAGACATAGCTGATGATTTCCATGTCGTGGTGCGGATGCGTGCCGAAGCCCTTGCCCGGCGCGACGCGATCTTCGTTGATCACACGCAAGCTCGCAAAGCCCGTGTGATTCGCATCGTAATAACCGGCGAATGAAAACGAATGAAAACTCTTCAGCCAGCCGTGATCGGCGAAACCACGCTGATCGCTTTTTCTGGTTTGCAGCACTGGGCCCGCTCCTCGTATTAACTGTTCTGATCCAGAATAATACAGGTGGTACTGCCGTGAGCAAGCAGGCGGCCGGCGCTGTCGCGCAGCTCGCCGCTGGCGGTGGCGGCACGCCGGCCGCTGTGCAGCACCACGCCCTCGGCGCGGACCAAGCCCGTGCGGTCGTTCATCCCACGCACCAATTGAATTTTGAATTCCAGCGTGGTGTAGCCGATGCCGGCTTCCAGCGTCGAATGCACCGCGCAGCCCATGCAACTGTCGAGTAGCGTCGCGGCATAGCCGCCGTGAACGCTGCCGATCGGATTGTAGAAGCGCTGATCCGGCGTGCCGGCAAACACCACGCGGCCTTTTTCGATCTCGACCAGGTCGAAATCGAACACCGCGCCGATCGGCGCCGCAGGCAAAGTGCCGGCGGCCATCGCGCGCAGGAATTCCAGCCCGGACATTTGCCGCATCTGCTCGGGCGGAACCACGCCGAATTTCCGTGATGATGTTTTGTCGTTCACTATTACGGCGCCGCGCACGTCACGAAAAGTTCTGGTCTTGACTCGCTCTGCCTAATGCGCGCGATCATGCGGCGCGTTCAGCGCGCCGCCGCCGGCGGTGACTGGGACGACTACGTCGTCACCCTCGTCACCTTCCATGCGCACCTTGCGGACCATCAGCGAATAGATGGTCGGGATGACGAAGAGAGTCAGCAAGGTGCCGAGCAACAGCCCGCCTACCACGACCCAGCCGATCGCGCGCCGCGACTCGGAGCCGGCCCCGCTCGACAGCGCGAGAGGAATAGCTCCCAACACCATGGCGGCTGTCGTCATCAGGATCGGCCGCAGACGCAGCGTCGCCGCCTGCGTGACCGCGTCGAACTTCGCCACGCCTTTTGCGCGTAACTGATTGGCGAACTCGACGATCAGGATGCCGTGCTTGGTAATCAATCCGACCATCATCACCATGCCGATCTGGCTGTACACGTTCCAGGTGCCGCCAGCGCCGAGCTTCGAGGTGAGCCACATCGCCAGCAGCGATCCGGTCCATGCCAGCGGCACGGTGAACATGATCACGAACGGCCCGACGAAACTCTCGAATTGCGCTGACAGCACCAAATAAATAAAGATCAGCGACAGACCCATGGTGACCCACATCTGCGAGCCCGCCTCGCGGAACTCGCGCGCCGATCCGTCCAAGTCGGTTTTGGTGCCCGCGGGCAACTCGCTCTCAACCAAAGTGTCGAGGTGGTCGAGCACCTGGCCTTGAGTGAAGCCGGGCGCGGCATTGCCGTTGATGATCGCCGCGCGCAGCTTGTTAAAGTGATTCAGTTCTTTCGGGCCGACGGTTTCTTGCAGCGAAACAATATTCGAGAGTTGATTGAGCGAACCGTCCGTCCCGCGCACGTAGATCGAGGTGAGATCACTGGGCTGCCGCCGCTTGGCGTCGTCCATCTGCAGAACCACGTCGTACTGTTTACCTTCGCGTTTGTAGCGAGTGACGTCAAATCCACCGAGCAGGATCTCCAAAGTGTGACCGATTGTGTCCATGGAAATTCCGAGCGACGACGCCTTGTCGCGATCGATCTTGACTGCGAGCTGCGGCTTGTTGAGCTTCAAGTCGGTGTCCAAACCCGCGATGCCTTTATAGTCTCCGAGCTTGGCCATCATCTTCGAGATCTTGCCTTGCAGCTCCTCATAGGTCCTGCCGTAGATGACGTACTCGATATTCTTGGCGGCAAAGTTCTGACCCAGCGAAGGCAAATTCTGCGCGAAAGTAATTGCACCAGGCAACGCAGCCGACAGTTTCGGCGTGAGGTCCTTGACGATGTCCTGCTGGCTGCGCGTGCGCTCAGCCCAGGGTTTGACCACGGCGAAACCGATGCCCATGTTGACTGGATTGGGGCGTTCCAGGCCTGGCGCGACGACGGCGAACAAGGTCATCGTCTCCGGCACTTCCTTGGCGAACACTTCTTCCACCGTGCGCATGTGGGCGTCGGTGTACTGCATGGTCGAGCCTTCGGGCGTGATGACGAAGGCCAAGAACAAACTGCGGTCTTCAACCGGCGATAACTCCCGCTTTTGCAATACTTGCGTGCCGAGCAACAGCAACGCGCCGACTGTCGTAACCATGACCACGGCGGCGATCACGCGATGACGCAGCGTGAATCCGACCGCGCGACCGTAGCCGCGCGTCATCGCTTCGAAGAACGGCTCCGTCTTGCGATAGAACCAACCGTGGTCGGCCTTAAGCACTCGGGATGACATCATGGGAGTGAGGGTGAGCGCGACGAAGCCGGACACGATCACCGAGGTCGCGACGGTCAGCGCGAATTCCACGAACAGCCGGCCGGTGTTCCCTGACTGGAACGACAGCGGCACGAATACCGCTGCCAAAGTGACTGTCATCGCGATGACTGCAAAGCCGATTTCGCGTGTGCCTTGCAATGCCGCCTTGAGCGGCTTCATCCCCTCTTCGATGTGCCGATGGATATTTTCCAAAACCACGATGGCGTCATCCACCACCAGGCCGATGGACAACACGACGCCCAGCAAGGTCAGCGTATTGATGGTAAAGCCCAGCGACTTCAGGAAGGTGAAATGCCCAATGACCGAAACCGGAATCGCGATGGCGGGAATCAGCGTTGCCCAGCCGCTGCGCAGAAACAGAAAGATCACGATCACCACTAGAACGAGCGCCTCGGCAATGGTGAAGGCCACCGCGTAAATGGATTTTTCGATGAAGACCGAAGTGTCCACGGCGACCCACAGTTTCATGCCCTCGGGCAGTCCTTCGCGCAAGCTGGGCAGGATCGACTTGACCCCCTGAGCAACTTCCAGCGCGTTCGCCGTGGATTGCTTGACTACCCCAAGGCCGACCGCTTCTTGTCCGCTCACGCGCACAATTTTGCGATTTTCGTAAGGCCCGGGCGCGGCATAACCCACGTCGCGGATGCGTATGGGGTAACCGTTAATCTCGCGAATGATCATATTGTTGAAATCTTCCGGCGAGCGCAGGTCGGTCAGCGCTTGTACGGTGAATTCGCGTTGTGCGCTCTCGATTCGCCCTCCGGGGGAGTCGAGGTTTTGGCGCCGCAGCGCGTCTTCCACGTCCTGCGCGGTTAAGCCTTGCGCCGCGAGCCGCTCGCGATCGAGCCACACGCGCATCGCGTATTTGCGCTCGCCGCCGATGATCACCGAGGCCACGCCCGGCAACGCTTTAAGCCGATCGGTGAGATAACGATCGGCGTAATCGGTCAGCTCCATCGGCGTGTGGTGGTCGCTCACAAACGCGACCCACATCACCGGCTGCGCGTCGGCCTCTATTTTGGAAACGACAGGATTGTCCGAGGCGGCGGGAAGGTTCTTGCGAATGCGCGCCACGCGATCGCGTACGTCGTTCGCCGCGCCCTCAATGTCGCGACCGGTGACAAACGTGATGGTGATCTGGCTGACTTCTTCGCGACTCTGCGACTTGATAGTCTTGATGCCTTCGATGCCGGACAGCGAGTCTTCCAATGGCTGCGTGATGGCGCTCTCCATCACCTGCGCGGTCGCGCCCTTGTAGACCGTACGCACCGACACCACCGGCGGATCGATGTTGGGATACTCGCGGATCGGCATCTTGGCAATCGACAGCAGGCCGATGAGCATGATCATCAGACTCATGACCGTGGCAAGCACGGGTCGCTTGATGGAGAGATCGGACAGAACCATTTTCGTAACCCTTCTGGCTAGACTTCCAGCCCGCGCGCTTCGCGCGAAGCTCCGCGCCTACTTCTTGACGGTACCCGAGGCAGCGGTCACAGGCGCAGGTGTCGTCGCAACAGGTGCCGACGTCACCACGGTGACCGACGCGCCATCCTTGAGCTTCATTTGACCATCGGTGACCACCAAGTCATTCGCGGCCAGGCCCATACTCACTTCGACTTCACCCGGCCGGCGGCTGCCGATCTCGATCTTGGTCAGCATCGCGATGCCATCGACAACTTTGTAGACAAAACTGTCGCGCCCCTGCGGCCAAATCGCTTGTTCGGGAATGATCGCCGCGTTATGCCGCGTGTCGAGCAGGACGTTTACGCGGCCGAACATGCCGGGGCGCAACTTGGCCTGCTTGTTGGGTATCTCGGCGCGCACCAGCACCGTACGTGTTTTCTCGTCGATGTTCGGTTCCACCGCGTAGATTTGTCCTTCGAACACTTCGTTTGGAAACGCATCGGTGCGCACGCTGACCACTTGTTGCGTCCTTAGTTTAGAGACATAAATTTCCGGCACGCGAAAATCGAGCTTGAGAAAATCCAGGTTCTCCAGGCGCACCACATCGTCGCCTGCTTTAACGTAGGCGCCGGGACTGATCATGCGCAGGCCAAGCACGCCATTGAATGGCGCGTAGATGATGGTCTTGGCCAGCTTCGCTTGATCTTCGCGCACGCGCGCCTGTGCCACCGAAACCGAGCCGCGCGCATTGTCAACGGCTTCCTGAGAAATGTAGTTCTGTTGCATCAAATCGCGCGCGCGATCCAGCTTCACTTGCTCGGTCTTGAGTCGCGCCATGCTGCCCGCCAACGCCGCCTCGAATTCATTGTTATCAATCGTCAACAACTTCGCGCCTTTCGAAACCGACTGACCTTCCTTGAACGGCAACTCGGTGACACGTCCCGCCATCTCCGGGCGAATGACGACGGACTCGGCCGCGAGCAGACTGCCCACCGCGCTTAACTCGACATTGACACTGTCTAGTTTGACTGGCGCAACCTTGACCGGAGGACCCGCAGGTTTGGCGGTGACCGCGGCGGGCGCGGCTGCAACGGTTTTCGCTGCGGCGCCTTGCTCCTCCTTGGAGCCGCATCCGATGAGCGATAGGCTGCCGATACACGCGGCGAAGAGAACATACTTCTGCAACATCACCAGGTCTCCAAGGGCCCTGCTGAAGCGACGCGCTCAAGTAGCGGAGTCAGCGTGCTGTGGGGGAGGCGTTGCTGACCGGACGGTCAGTTATTTTCGCTATGATAGCCCACTTTCATCTCTCTCGAAAAGCATGAGAATTTCGCTCGACGCGTTAATCGTACTTGATGCGATCGCCCGCTCCGGTTCGTTTGCCGCTGCCGCCGAGGAGTTGCACCGCGTGCCTTCGGCGATAACTTACACCGTGCAGAAATTGGAACAGGATCTCGATGTGGTCTTGTTCGATCGCAGCCGGCACCGCGCGCGCCTCACCGGTGCCGGTGAAGAACTTTTGCGCGAAGGTCGTTATTTGATCCGCGCCGCGGCCGACCTGGAAGCGCGCGTGAAACGCGTGGCGAACGGCTGGGAGTCCGAACTGTGCATCGCGCTCGATCAGATTGTGCCGTTCGAGCGTGTCCTGCCCTTGTTGCTCTCATTCTACGAGGAGAATCGCGGCACCCGCCTGCGTTTTTTTGACGACGTATTGGGAGGCAGTTGGGAGGCGCTGACCAGCGGGCGGGTCGATCTCGCCATCGGCCCCACGGGCGATCCGCCGGCAACGGGCGAGTTGGAAGTGCGGGCGCTTGGCCAAGTGCCGTTCGCTTTTGTGATGGCGCCGCATCATCCCTTGGCCAAATCGCCGGAGCCGTTGTCCGACGAGGAAATCGCGATGCATCGCATGGTGCCGCTCGCCGACACGTCACGCGCGCAGCCTCCACGCAGCATTCTCGGGCTGGTCGATGCGCGCGATACTTTGACGGTACCCAACGCGAAAATGAAAACCGCCGCGCATGTGCTTGGTTTGGGCGTCGGATTCATCCCGGACAATGTCGCGCGTCAGGAAATTGCCGCCGGGCGCCTGGTTGCGAAAGAAGTCGCGCGCACTCGTTCGCCGGTGCAGGTCTCTTATGCGTGGCGCAGCAAAGCCGACGGCAATGCCTTGCGCTGGTTTACCGCGCGCCTGGAAGACGCGACGTTGCGTAAAGCGCTGCTGACTTAAAGTTCGAGAAATCGAACGACAGAATCACTTTTACGCGGATTCCCGACGCGTAACATTGTCACGTAACGCTGCTGACAATCGTCGCGATCACCGCGGTAGCCATGACCCCGGTGCACAACCAACCGAGGAATTTCAGCCGGCGGGTAATCACGAACGAGCCCATGACGTCCGCGCGCACCGCGAGCCGCATCATGACCGCCATGATTGGGACGGCGATGACGCCGTTAAGAACAGCGCTCCAGAACAGTTCACGGATCGGGTCCACATCGTTGAACGTCAACGCGACGCCGACCAAGGTCGCGGCGATCATCACGCCGTAGAATCCCGTCGCTGTCAGCGGACGCTCGCTTAAGCTCGCACGCCAGCCAAATGCCTCGGACACCGCGTATGCGGCCGATCCTGCCAGGATGGGAACTGCCAATAGACCAGTTCCCACCACGCCGAGCGTAAACAACAAGAACGCATATTCTCCTGCCAGCGGTCTGAGCGCCTCGGCCGCCTGTTGCGTCGTTTGAATGTCGGTGATGCCGGCGGTGTTGAGCGTCGCCGCGGTGGTGATCATGATGAATAAAGCGACCAGATTGGAGAACGCCATTCCCAGATAAGTATCGATCTTGATCCTGCGCAACTGCGCGCGTGCGCCGTCGGGAGAATCGCGCAACGGCGCGTTACTCGGAATTGAACGCAGTTCCTCCACCTCTTGGCCCGCC
Source organism: Betaproteobacteria bacterium (assembly GCA_043751985.1). Taxonomy (GTDB): domain Bacteria; phylum Pseudomonadota; class Gammaproteobacteria; order Burkholderiales; family JAYUZG01; genus JAYUZG01. The sequence goes on along the minus strand of JAYUZG010000070.1, from coordinate 14,481 downwards.
TGCCAGAAAAATAGATAAGGGCTGATCGTAGTACCGAGGACCGCCACCAGCGTAAGCAAATATTCCCGGCTCCAGGTGAACGAGGGCCATACCGCGCGCCGCAGCACGACGCCCCAGTTCACTTCCACAAACAACACCGCGCCGACGTAAGCCAGCAGTGACAGTGTCATCAACTTGAGAAGAGGCGCGTAGCGCGGAAACGGGATGAATACTTGCAGCGCCAGCGAGAACACCGCGAAGCCGACCAGATACGCGTGATAGTTACCGCCTGCCACCAAGTGCATCGCCGCCGCCATTGCGCCCAAATCCGCGCCCAGATTGAGAATATTGGCAAGCGTGAGCAGCGTGACGATGAACACGAGCAAAGGCTTGGAATAGTGTGCGCGAATGTTGGCGGCGATGCCTAAACCGGTCACCCGGCCGATGCGCGCGCTCACGATCTGGATTCCGACCATCAGGGGAAAGGTCAGCACGGCGGTCCACAGCATGCCCAGCCCGAATTGCGCGCCGGCTTGCGAATAGGTGGCGATGCCGCTCGGATCGTCGTCGGCCGCGCCGGCGACCAGGCCCGGGCCGAGAGATTTGATCAGCGCGCGCCCTCGTTTTGGCGCAGAGGCAGCATGGCGGCGAAGCCGGCGGAAAGAGAAACGCATGAACGTATTCGAGGTGTGAAAAGCGGTGTTTGCAACAGACGAACGCAATCGAACTGACGCGGCAATCCAATCCAATCATCCGGCTAAATTGCGCGAACCTCGAAGCGGCCGAAATGATACAGGATGCTCGGCAGGATCAGCAGATTGAGCAGCGTTGAAGTGATCAAGCCACCGACGATGATGGTCGCCATCGGCCCTTCGATTTCGCGGCCGGGCTCGCCCGAGCCCAGAGCGAGCGGCAGCAATCCAAGTGCCGTGACCAGCCCGGTCATCAGGATCGATGGCAGCCGTTCCGACGCCCCTTGCAAAGCGGTGTCCCGCGTCCACGGACGCTGCTCGACTTCCACCAGATGCTGGTAGTGCGAGACCAGCATGATGGAGTTGCGCAGCGTGATGCCGAACAAGGTGACGAAACCGACCAGCGAGCCAAGCGACATCCAGCCTCCGGTTGCCCACACCGCCACGACGCCGCCGATCAACGCGAACGGCAGATTCAGAAAAGTGATGGACAAGTTGCGCAGATTGTTGAACGCAATGTACAGCAGCAGAAATATGCCGACCCCTGCCGTCAGCGAGTGCACGATGAGGTCGTTGCGCGCTGCCGCTTGCGCCTGGGCCGCGCCACTGAAGACCAGATAGTTCCCCGGCGCGAGCCGCACTTCCTTGGCGATCTGCGCGCGGATCTCCTGCTCGAATTGTTCCGCGTCGCGATTCGCCAGGTGAGTCGTCACGGTTTGAATGCGACGGCCAGCGGAATGGAGAATCTTGTAGCGGCCGCCGGTGAGACTGATGTCCGCGACCTCGCGCAAAGGCAGCAGCCTGCCGTCGTGCGCTCTGATCGTAAGCGCGCCAACCTGCGCGATACGGTTGCGTACTTCCGGTTGCAGCAGTACGACGAGCTCCAGCACGCGGCTGCCCTGATAAATCTGCGCCACGCGCGCGCCGTCGTAGGCTGAGTGAACCGTCTCAATCACCTCCAGCGCCGCGAGTCCTAGCGACGCGACTCGCTCCGGCCGCAGCCGGATGGTCAGCTCGGGCGTTCCCGGCGGCGCTTGCACTTGCACGTCACGCGCGCCGCGTACCTTGCTCAGCGCGGTGGCGACGGCAAGCGCATCGCGATCCAGTTCGTCGAGATTGTTACCGAACACATTCACCACCAGCGGCGCGGCGAAGCCAGCGATGGTTTCCTCGATACGCTCGGTCAAGAAGGTATTGATACCAAACGTCAGACCCGGAAACCCTGCGCCGTTCGCGCCGGACAGAACGGCTCTTATCTCGCGCAGTACACGATCCTGTTCGCGCCCGTTGAGAGCACCGACTTCTACTTCGAATTCACTGTAATGCGGGCCGAAGGTGTCCGCGCCGTTGGGTGCACGACCGACCCATTGCGCGACCGACTTGACCCCCTTGACCGCGCTGACTGCCTGCGCCACGCGCTGGCCGATGCGCAGCGATTCCGCTTCCGCCGTCCCCGGCACCGCGGTCATGTGTAACACGTAATGCCCTTCGCGCAAGGCCGGAATAAACTGACCCGCGAATAACGGCAATAAGGCGAGCCCTGCTGCGATGACCACACCCACTACGCCGATTACTCGCCCCGGATGGCGCTCGATACGCGTCAAGGCACGTATATAACGCGGCTTGATCCAACGCACGAAAGGCGGGTCTTCGCTGGAGAGCGCGTCGCGCGCCAGCAACAAATAGCACAACGCCGGAGTGAGACTGATCGCCATCACCAGTGACGCGAGAATGGCGCAGATATACGCCAGCCCCAACGGTGCAAATAGTTTTCCCGCGACGCCGCCCAGAGTCAGCAGCGGCACGAACACCAGCGCAACGATGAAGGTGGCGTAGACCACCGAGCTGCGCACCTCCACCGAAGCCGTGAGCACTACTTGCGCAGCGGGCAACGGCCGCTCCAGCAGCCGATTCAGACGCAGGCGGCGGAAAATGTTCTCGGTGTCGATGATCGCGTCATCGACCACCTCACCTAACGCGATGGCCAGGCCACCCATCACCATGATGTTGAGGCCGACGCCAAAGTAATCGAGCACGATGACCGCGGCGAGCAACGATGAGGGTATCGCGGTCGCGCAGATCAGTGCGGTCCGAGTGTTGAACAGAAACAGGAACAGCACGATTATCACGAGCGCCGAGCCGATCAGCAGGTCGCGCTGCACGTTGCGGACCGCAGTCTCGATGAAGTTGGCCGGGCGAAACAGTTTCGGGTGCAAAGTCACTTGCTCGCTGGCGAGCAGCGGGGCCAGTTCTTGCAGCGCGCGTTCCAGCGCCAGTGTCACCGCGCGCGCGTTGGCGCCCAACTGGCCTTGCACGAACAGGAACACGCCGGGCTGACCGTTGATCGCCGCCGCGGAAATCGACGGTGCCGGTGCTTCCGCGACTGTTCCTATTTCGCCTAAGCGAACGGTCTGACCGCCGCGTTGCACGAGCAGCGAGCGCGCCAGTTCCTGCGCCGTCGCAGGCTGACCTTCAACGTGGATAAATACATGCTGGTTTGCGCCTTTGATGAAGCCGGCAGATTGCACGCCGCTTGCCTTGCGCGCCGCCTCCACCACGTCGTCGATGGAAAGATTCAGGCGCGCGAGCTTTTTCGGGTCAACCTGTATTTGCCACTGCTTCACTTCGCCGCCGAATACATTTACTTCCGCCACGCCTTGCACCGCCATCAAGTGCGGCCGCACGCTCCAATCCGTGAGCGTGCGCAGCTCCATCAGTGAGCGCGAAGTCGAGGTCAGTCCGACACCCAGCACGGTGCTGGCGGAAGAAGTGAGCGGCGTCATCGCGGGGGCCGCCACGCCACGCGGCAATTGACTGGCGAGAGTCGCCAGACGCTCGCCGATGACCTGGCGATTACCATGAACCCCGCTGCCATCCTTGAACAGCACGCTGACCACCGACAAGCCGGGGATCGATTGCGAGCGCACCGCTTCGATGCCCGAAGTGCCGCTGATTGCATTTTCGATCAACTGCGTGACCTGGCGTTCGACCATCTCCGCCGACAAACCGGGCGCCTCGGTTTGAATCACCACTTGCGCCGGGGAAAACTCCGGAAACACGTCAAGATTAGCGCGCGACAAGACATACAGTCCGTAGATCAGAATAGTCAGCGCCAGCGCGACTACTACTCCGGCGTGACGCACAGACTGACGAACGATGAGTGAAATCACGAGAGACGATCGCCCAACATTAGTCTTCGTTCTCGTTGCGAATCTGGAACTTGAATTCCTCGGACAACAGTAACTGCGCGCCGCTCACCACGACTTCCTGGTCGTCACCCCAGTCGACCACGTTGAAGTAAGCGTCTCCGTCCTCTTCGGCGGTGGAGATCTCTCGACGTACGAACAAATCGTCCTCGTCCTCGGCTTTCGTGTACACCCATGCCTTGCCCGCATGCCATACCACCGCGGCGGAGGGCACCAAGAATCCTTCGCGCGAACCATTTCCTTTTTTCATGCGCGCGACAACCCGCATGCCGACGCGCAAGTCCTGCGCAGGTGCCAGGTAAAAAAACGTCGCCCCTGGGAGCAGAGAATCAGAGCCTGGCGCAGCGGAGACCCGTCGCGTGGATATGTGCCGCGCGCTGGGCAGGAAGATTGAGAGCTGCGCTGTATCGGAGACACCATGAGGCAGGCTGAATTGGAGCAACAGCTCCTTGCCGCTTATGAGTCCGTCGAATGCCTTTGATTGAGGATTCACCGCCCATTCCGCCAAGGTCCCGCCCCACGCCAGCCGCATCGCTTCGCGCTGACCGGCGCTGCGTTGCTCGATCGCGCGCAGACGCGCAAGCTCGGTTTGTAATTGAGACTCGGCGGCCAGCACTGCGCGCTCCGACACATTGCGATCATCTTCGAACAAGGTTCTCAGCCGAGCATGATCGGTGCGCAGGGCGCTGATCGAAGCGCGCAGAGCGCTGGCTTCTCCTGTAGAGGAAAAATATTGCGCGCGTGCCTCGATCAACGGCTGCAAGCTCACCACCATGCCAGACACGTCGAGCGATGCACCGCTGTGCGCCGCGCGCAGCGGGGCGGTCACGATGCCACTGGCCTGTTGCACCGCGGGCGAAAGCTCGAGCGCGGCATGACCCTGTTGGTCTTTCAAGGCGGAGCGCGTTCGGATGCTCTCGTCCGGCGTTACGGTGGCGAGCTTCAATTCATCTTTGGCGAAATAGACCAGTGCCCATGACAACATGGCGATGACGATGGCGAGGACCGCGATGATCCAGGACTGCCGCTGGCTGCTCATTCGCGCGCCAGATCAGAGCGAAAAACTTCCGCCGGCGCCAACGGAAACCCATTCAGCGGCCGCTGCACGGAGTCCTCCAGGACGCCGGCGATTTTTTGCAAGCGGACACGAGCGTCAAACAGCGCGCGTTGCGCGGCGAAACTTTCGACCTGGGCGTTGACCAGTTCGACCCGATCCGCGTAGCCGGTGTTGAATTGACTTTCGACGCGCGCTATTTTTTTCTGCTGTTCCTGTAGCGCCGACTCGAAGTTATCGATTTGCTGCTGCGCAGCCCGCAATAGCGCGGCAGAGGACTCGGCTTCGTGTATCACTTGCTGCTGTAAGCGCAAGAAGGCCTGCGCCGCCAGCTCGCGCCGCGCGTTTGCTTCTGCGATCTGCGCCGAGCGATCTTGCGGCAGAAGTACGCTTGCGGCCAAAGACCACACGCTGTCGCCTTGATCCCACAAGAAGCCCGGCGACAAAGTGAGTTCCGGCCGCTGTTTCGCGACTTCCAATCTGACCGCCGCGTTCGCGGAAGCAAATTCCGCTAGCAGACGGCGGATATCGAGACGATTGAGCAGCGCCTCACGCGCCGGCAGCGCGGAACTTGTAACCGTGTGCTCAAGTTCCGCGAACGATAGCGGCAAGTCTCGCGTGACGGCAATCGGCAAGCCCAGTGCCGCCGCCAGACGATGAGTCGCGTCCAGGGCGTGTTCGTCGGCACTGGTGCGTGCCTGCTCGATTTCCAGAATGCGCCTGCGAACCGCGCTCGTCTCGTGCGCCGAAATCAGGCCAAGTTCGCGCCGGCGTTCCAGCAAATTCATCAGTCGCAATTGTGTCGCCGCTTCATCGGCGAAAAAGCGCGACTGCTTTTCCGCCTCGAAGCGTGCCAGCAAAGCGGCGCGTAGCTCGTGGCGGATTCTCCATGCGGTGACGCCGGCGTTCAGTTCAGCCGCTTGCGTGAGAAATTCCGCCTGCTCGATCGCAGCGCCGCGCCGGCTGCCGCCGCCCGCTGGCAACTCGACCGCGATACCGACGCTCCACGGCCTCGATCCGGCCGAATGCCGTTCTACGCGCGGCGCCAAGATGGCGGAGGGAGACGATCGCGGAACGGCGGCCTGGCTCATTGCGACTCTGGCCTCGGCTTGCGCCACTCTCAATTCCGGACTGAAATACAACGCCAGCAAAGTGAGTTCGCTCAAGCCCCATGATGTGACCGGCCACTCGGCTTGGCCATGCGCCAACAGGAATTCCTTCAGACCGGGAGTGGTGACCGAACGCGCGCGAAATGCCGCGACGGATTGCTCCGCATGAAGAGGACGCGCCAGGTAATTCTGCGTTGAGCACGCCGTGCTGCCCAGCATCAGCAGACAGGCGATGATGTCGTTGTTGAAACGCATGGAGTTGCTGTTCGAAGCGGAATCACAGTGTACCGCGAGAGAGTTCGGAATCAATGAGAGAGTAGATTGACAGGCGTTATATATAATCGTATATAGCGTCTTCGATCTTATGGCGTGTTGGTTCGGCAAAGTATTTCGATGCGTAAATCCAGGGAGATGTAGTGAAAGCAACAAGTTTATTCGGGGCAAGTTGGCTAGCGGTATTAATGGTTGTGACCAACACTACCGCGACGGCGCAAGAAAACGACGATACGGCGGCGCGCGTCCAGCAATTGGAGACACAGTTGGGAACGCTCAACTCGCAGATTCAGGATCTCAAAGCGCAAGTGCAAAGTTCCGCGCGCGCGCCACAAGACGCAAAGCCAAACCAAAGTGTCAATGTGCGTTTCGGCGACCGGATTGTTTTCGAGGATCCGCGCGGGGACTGGTCAGTTTTTCTAAGCGGGCGAGTGCAATTGGACTACCGGCAATTCAATGCCGAGGGTGCGATCGCGAATACTTTCAGCCAGCGCCGCGTGCGCCTCGGTGCCGGCGCGCAAGTGTTCAAGAATTACGCAATCTACGTTGAGGGTGACTTCGCGTCAGGGGATGCGACCGGCACAACGCAACAGTCTTCACGCGCGACGGTGACTTACCTCGATCTTGGTTTCTGGGATGCGGCACGCATTCGGCTCGGCCAGTTCAAGCCTCAGATCGGCTTGGAGCAAACGCTGCTCGACCTGCAAAGCGACTTCATGGAGCGCGGCTTGCAGCAGAATATTCTCGATGGAAACGGGCTCAACTACGATCGCGGCATCATGTTGTTCGGCGCGCCCCGGCCCGGGCTGTGGTATGCCGCATCCGTCACCAACGGCACGGGAATCAATCTGGAAGAAAGACAAAGCAATACTCAGGATGTGCAAGCGCAAGGCAAAGACCTCACGCTGCGCACGGTAGTGGATCTCGCAAGAATGCTTGAGGTGGATCGTTCGATCCTGCACCTAGGCCTTGGGTATAAAAATGGAATTGCCGCCAACAGCACCGCCAGTCCCTACTCGGCGCCGGGCGCGCGAACCGAAGCAAGAGGCATCACCTTCTTCAATCCGCAGCCGTTTAACGCCACGGGCCGCGATGAGACCAACATTGAGAGGACGCTATGGGCGTTCGAGTCACTGCTGGCTTTCGGTCCGGTGAAACTGCAAGGCGAATACTGGAAGGCGGAATATACGGGAACGCGCAACTTGCCTGTGCCGGTGACCGCATTTTCGCCAAAGATCAAAGGCGGTTACTTGGCGGCGATGTGGCTGCTGACGGGCGAAGACTACGTCGAAAATTACCGCGACTCCATTCCGCAAAAGAGCAAGCCAAAAAACCGGCTGGCGTTGGGCCCGGATGGGGGTTGGGGAGCGTGGGAACTGGGGCTGCGCTACAGTTTCTTTGACGCGTCGGGTTTCAACAGTGCAGCCGCGGCCGGTACTGGCCAGATCGGCGCATCCGCCACCGGCGTGACGCCGGTCGTGTCCGTCTCTACTAACAAGGCAAAGGCCTATACCGCGCAGGTCAAATGGATACACAACGTCTTTGCGCGCATGATGCTCGACTACGTCGACACGCGATTCGACACGCCAGTGACTGCCAACGGCGTCACGCTGGCACGCGAGAAAGCAGCAATGTTGCGTTATCAGGTGGACTTCTAGTGCTTGCCGCGACGTTGCGATGCCGCGGCGAGCTTTCCGGCAGAATCAGGGCGATGCGAGTTGTTCTTGTTGCCATCGCCCTCTCACTGCAGACGGTCCCGGCGCAGGCTGCAAGTGAGTTGCGGCTGGCGACGACTACCAGCACCGAGAACTCTGGCCTGCTGGCCTACCTGCTCCCAATGTTCGAGGCCAGACTTGATGTCAAAGTGCGCGTTATTGCCGTGGGCAGCGGCAAGGCGCTGAGATTGGGTGAGAACGGCGACGTCGATGTGCTGTTGACGCACAGCCGTGCGGAAGAGGAGAAGTTCATGGCCGCCGGTCACGGCGTGGCGCGCCGCGACGTTATGTACAACGATTTTCTGATCGTAGGCCCGGTGTCGGACGTGGCGCGCATAGGCGGTGGCAATGACGCGGTCGCTGCTTTCAAGGCGATCGCGCGCACGCAACAAAAATTCATCTCGCGAGGGGACGAATCTGGTACGCACAGTATGGAGAAGAGCCTGTGGTTGCTCACGGGTGTACCGCCTTCCGGTGACTGGTACCTGCCCGCAGGACTCGGTATGGCCGAGGTGCTGGCAATGACTGCGGAGTTGAGGGCCTACACCTTGACCGATCGCGCGACCTATCTTGGCTTCAAGGGGCGCGCTGACTTGGAGGAAATGGTTGCGGGCGACGACAGACTATTCAACGCCTACTCGGTGATCGTGGTGAATCCCATGAAAAGCAATGCGATCAACATTAACCTTGCCAGGCAATTCAGCGCATGGTTAACCGGCGTCGACGGTCAACGCGCGATCGCCGCATTTCGTATCAAGGGGCGGCAGGTGTTCTTTCCTTCAGCCCGCTGATGGATCTTCTTGAGAACACGCAACAAGCCCTTTTCTTGCTGCTTTCCGCCGACGCCAAGCTATGGGCAAGTATCGGTGTCTCGCTCAGAGTGTCATTGACTGCCGTGCTGATCGCAGCGCCCTTCGGAATTCCTGCCGGATATCTCCTGCACAACGGTCGTTTTCCGGGCCGTCAAGTCTTGATCGTCCTGGCGCAGACGCTGTTGTCCTTTCCCACTGTGGTAGTTGGGCTGCTGTTGTATTTGCTGCTATCGCGCGGCGGCGCGTTTGGAAACCTGCAATGGTTATTTACTCAGAAGGCCATGATGCTGGGTCAATTCATCATCGCATTGCCCATGCTGGTGACCTTCTCCTATACCGCAGTCCAGGCGGTCGATCCCGCCATTCGCGAAGCAGCGGCGTCGCTGGGTGCCGGTCATGTGCGCTTGATGGTGACAACCTTGCGCGCCGCGCGCATCGGGATCGCGGCAGCGCTGTCTGCGGCGTTCGGCCGCATCGTGTCCGAGGTTGGATGCGCGCTGATGGTCGGGGGCAATATCGCCGGACTGACGCGTTCCATTCCCACCGCGATAGCCACCGAAACCAGCAAGGGAGATTTTGCCCAAGGGATCGCGCTCGGATCGGTGTTACTGGTACTGGCTTTTGGCATCAACGCCGGACTGGCGCTGACTCAAGGGTACTGCAGGCGCCGCTGAGAGCTGCGGAAACGCACGCTCAGCTTATCGCATACTGCTCAGAGACAATCGCGTCTGACCCAGAACTCGTTGCTGCCGGGAATCTGGTGCACGCTTCCCTGAAACGTCAGCACGCTCGTCGTCTTTTCTTGACTCGCCGGCGCGGGTAGTCGCAGCATCGCGCAGGCAATCACCGGGGCGAGTGCAAGCAACGCCGCAATTACGGTCGCGGTCAAACGCTTATGCCAGTGAGGGGAGTTCTTCATCGATCCGGTCTTTCTGCAAGCGACTACCTGAAGCGCGGTGGGATTGCCGAACAGGCAGCCTAAATCAACTCTAACGGTATTGCAAATCGAACTCTGAATCTATAACAAAAGGCATAGACGGCTGCGTTCCCGACCACTTACTCTTGGGGCAGCCAGGCGGTACCTTCAAGCAGTACATGCTCAGGTCGGCTGGTCGTTGTCTTCAACGGGACTTCCGCCGCCGCGGCGAGCAACAGCCAACCCGCCCCGATCGCGACGAAACCGCTGACCAAGGCGAGCTGATCTCCCTCGCTGAGCGAGCTGGGTAACACCTGAGTCGTCCGTTTGAAGAGTTTGAGCATGATTGAGCCTAATTGTGTCGCTGCCTTGTTGCATTCTGATGAAGCTGTCCGTTCGCCAAGCTCTATGCAATTTACGCGCCGTACCGTGGAGTGGATTGTCCAAACGCAAAATCGTTTCTGAATTTCCTGTTGGTGAGTCGAAGAAAATATCCGAAGCCTGACAAAAATAATTGCTGGCGATCGCAAATGAAGCACCGTACCGGGCTGAAATCTGCCGATCCGTCGCCAAGGACGTCCGTTTCGTGGCGCAAGCTCGACAAACGCATGGGGGAACTCTAAGTGCTTTCGCGTAGAAACGCAGTACGCCTTAGAGCCTATGCTAAAACGCGAACGCAAAACGGGGGGTCCCAATGCATTTCGAGATCACGGTGGTGCCCGACACCCCCGCCAATCAAGCCCAATACCCGCAACCCAAGAGCCAGAAGCCTGGGTTGGGATTCCCGATTCTGCGGATGGTGGGTATCGTGTGTTTGGGTAGCGGGGCCGTACTCAATGGCGCGATCGGCCGCTATCAGGGCAAAAGCGGGGACGAGCAGACGTTGCTGCGCTCACTGCTTGACACCCTGAACTGCGGCGACGTGCTGGTGGGGGATGCGTACTACGCCACTTATTTCCTGCTGTGTGAGCTGTGCGAGCGGGGCATCGACGCGGTGTTTGAGCAACACGGCTCACGGCAACGCACCACCGACTTTCGCTGCGGCCCACGACTCGGTAGTCGGGACCCTCTGATAGTGCTCTACAAACCCAAGAGCAAACCGGACTGGATGTCGTGGACGCACTACGAGCAAGCGCCCGACACGCTCACCGTGCGCGAGGCACGCGTTAACGCCAAGACCCTGGTGACGACGCTGCTGTGCCCAAGGAACACCCCGAAAGCAGCCTTGGGGGCGCTCCCTACAAAGGCCGCTGGCACGTGGAGTTAGACCTGCGCGCGATCAAGACCACGTTGGGGATGCAGGCCTTGAGTTGCAAGACTCCCGACATGGCGATCCAGCAGACCTGGGTGTATCTGCTCGCCCACAATCTGATCCGGCTGATCATGGCGCAAGCGGCTGTGCCGGCTGATTGTCTACCGCGAGAGCTCAGTTTCAAACATTCCTTGCAGCTCTGGGTCGCTTGGGGCCACAGTCAGGTCGGCGCTGCGAGTGCTGAGAAAATTCCCGACCTCCTCGTCCTCATCACACAACAAAGAGTGGGAGATCGACCCGGTCGCATCGAGCCCAGAGGGATCAAGCGACGACCTAAAAACTATCCGCTCCTCACCAAACCGCGATCCATCGCCCGCGCTCACGTGCGCAAACATGGACACCCCAGGAAGGTTAAGTAAGTGCCATTCGAGCCTGGCCCCTTTGTGCGTTGCCTTTGTGCGTTGCCTTTGTGCGTTGCAAATTATCGTCACAGAGTTTTGCGCGCTATTTGGCGTAACCCTGCTGTGACAGCCGCACATTGAATGTCACAATTTCCCGCACGCTATTTGTCGCGTGCGAAGGCTTGGCCGAGTGATCAAGCGGCGCCGATGATGAGGCTATCCATCGGCCCCGCGTCGCACAGAACCCCTTGTGACGCCAACGAAAGTGGCTAAAGAGGGCAATGAGGGTCAGGAAGAGGATCGATTTTTCAGATCAGTGACTTATCAACCCACCCGTCAAGTTGTCGCGCATTTCCCGGGGGTACAGCCGTACGGTTGCCAAATTTTGGCTATCGACGCTTGACAAATCCGAGCCTGCGCGGATACTTATTCCTAGGTAAAAAACGTTTGCTGTCCCGAGAACAAACTTTCGAGCGGCGCTTGGCGCAGTTCGAATCTGCTTCATTGAAAATCAAGCAGGAGGTAACTAAGAAAGTATGCTCCAAGTTGTTTCTGCTCAGCGCCATTTTGTTTTCAGTTGTTTCTTTGCCGGCGCATTCCCAGACTCTTCCTCCATTCGCGCAGTGCCCCGCAGTTGGGGCCGATTCAAGTTGCGCGGTCCTGATCACTATCGATTCACAGGGCAGCTTACGGGTGGATACTGATCTTTCCCAAGGCCCCTTTGATGTTATTGAAGATACGCTTGTTGGTGTGCAAAATAATTCGAGCAAACCAATAGCCTCGATTCCACTGAAGAGCCCTCTCCCAATTTTCGGTTTTGATGGTGATGGTCTTTGCCTCTATGTGACCTGCACATGGCCACATCCCACGAACTATGAGGGTAGTTCACTCAGCAATCCTGGCCTGGTGGTGGGCTTCAGCGTCAATAGCCCTAATTCGGGCACAGTCACTTTCTCACCTGCACTCCCACCAGGAGGAAGCGCCTATTTTTCGCTGGAAGAACGAATACAAACTTTGTGTCCTCCCATAGCCGGTGTTCCGCTGATTAAGCAGACTGGATCCGCAACGCCATCGGACGCCGGTGGTAATTGGGGTCCCGACACCTATGATCACGATTACTACACCAATGTTTACCCCAACGCGACGACATGGCCGATATTGCCGGCTGCCGGGTCGCTGGAACTGGTGATAATTCCTGTTGGAATTGGAGGTCAGCAGGATGGCGCAGCAGGCACTGCATACGCCATCAATCTTACAGTTGCCACCAATAACTTGAATGGTGTTCGCGCGGCGATCAACGCGTTAGGCGTGGCTGGTCTTACTGCCATTGTGCTGCTGAATCCAAAACAAAGTAATCGGCCTTATTTATCCCTCGGTTACTCATCTGCCGCCAACTCGCTCCAGTTACGCCAAACTGCGGGAAATCCGGCATCGAATATATTGCAGCACATAAGCAGGTGGGGGTGTTACCTGACCTCGACGGTAATGGTCATCAATTACCAAGCCGCAAAGTTGGGTCTGCCCTTTCGTACCAGTCCGCGGGCGCTCAACAACTGGCTAAATGAAAATGAGGGCTAAAGCGGTGATCATGTGATCGCGTCCGCCGTTGCCCAGTATGCTCAGGCCAACGGCATTGGACTATCCTTTGACGGTAAGATAGATAAGCGAGACGACTTTACGTTAGATAGTTATATATGCACCGGGAATCCGGTCCTCCTGAAAGTTGGCAATCCTCATTTCGTGGTTGCCACGGGGCAAGTGACGGTCGGAACAAATAGTACCTACACCATCAATGATCCAGCCAATTATGCCAATGATTCGACATTGGAAGGTTTTGGATTCGCTTACTCGGGACTGAGGCTATTCAGCACGAACACCACTATTCCGAGCGCATTATATGTAGTGGGTCACTCCCCAATTGAGCTTCTGGTCACAGACCCACAAGGTAGGCGCACGGGAATTGATCCAGTATCCGGCGCAGTACTTAGCGAGATCCCGGAAAGTAGTTACAGCACGGAATTCCTCGCCGATGACGTCGATCCAGTTAGTGGAGATACAACATCTGACGTAAAAGAGTTTGTGTTGTTGAAGCCGCTGCTTGGAGACTATACGATCCAGGTGACCGGCAATGGCGCCGGTCCATTCAGTCTGGATTTTATTGGATACGATATTGCAGGCGCTCAGAGCAGAGTGACTCTCACTGGCACGACGACCGCAGGGGCAAACGCCATGTATCGGGCAATCTACTCCTCTGTCGCCGGTTCGCAAATTCAAGCGGCACCGCTCGACACTACGCCGCCCGCTATTACTCTCGCGGCCTCGCCGAATACGCTATGGCCTCCGAACCATAAAATGGTGGTCGTCAGCTTATCTGGTAGCGTAACGGACAATCAATCCGGGGCGTCAGGAGTCGATCCGAGCACCGCCGCTTTCGCAGTGGTGGACGAGTATGGACAGGTGCAACCAAGCGGGAGCCTGACCCTTGACTCAGCCGGAAATTACTCTGTTGCGTTTTCGCTCGAGGCCTCGCGCCTCGGCGACGACAAGGACGGCCGACAGTACAAGGTTTTTGTGAGCGCCAAAGACTTTGCAGGAAATTTAGGGTCTGCTTTTACATTGGTGACTGTTCCGCATGATCAGAAGCACTGAACGCCGCTAATAGAAACAATACGCGATGATCAGGAGACGGGGGTTGCTCATCCAGGACCCCGTCGGTCTTTCTGTTTTTTCCTAATACGCAATGGCCTCAGGTAATGCGTGCAATGCGCTCCCTTGTTATTCGACGATACATTTTGTGAAAACTCCCTGCCCGCAATTGAAGCCGATTTTTTTCGTAGCCAGCATCCTTGTGGTGTTGGTTCCGAATGGAACGCCTCTAGCGAATAATGCGACGACGCCCCCGAAATCGCTACAAGGCGCGAATGATCCCCCCCACGCTTCACTCCCCGTTGAAGATTGGAAGACATACTTCAATAATAAATAGGCTCGTCGGGATAATTCGTGGGTAGATTCTGGCTTACTTTCGCATTCTTCGCTGGTTGAGAAAGCGGTATAGCTTTCGGCAAGTCGCGT
>JAYUZG010000069.1:0-41112 GCA_043751985.1 Betaproteobacteria bacterium | reverse complement strand
GATGTTGCACGGCGCACCAATTGGCACGTAGAGTTTGCCGTCCGGGCCGATACGGATAAATTTCCAACCGTAGGGGATGTCTCCCGGAAGCTGGTCGTAAATTACGCTTGGCTTCGGCGGGTTGTCGAGATTAGCTTCGATATCATCAAAGCGCATGATCTCTTTCGGCGTTGCAACGTACAACGCCCCCTTATAAAACTCAATGCCAGTCGCCAAGCTGAGCTTCTCGGCGATGGTTTTCACTTCGCGCTTGCCGCCCTTCTCGACGATCGCGTAGATCTTGCCAGCCACGAAGAGCGAACTCACGAAAACGGTGCCATGATCGCCTTGCCGCAGTGCGCGCGCGTCGAGCATGTTGCTCGCCCAGACCTCGGCCTTAAATCCGGGGGGCAGCTTCATCTTTCCAATCGGCAGTTTATCGAGCGGGGTAGGCATCGAATTGGCAGCCACAGGCAACATCTTCGCTGCCGCCTCACTCTTCGGGCGTCCCTTGGCCCAGAAGGGTTCCTCATCCTGCAGCTGCGCACCCGATGCAGCAGCCGTCAGGGCGAAGGCCGTCAACGTGATCAGCCTGGGCAACCCGTGCATCGCCAGTTCTCCTCTTATTTTCACAGCACATTCTCCCACAGTCTGTTTACGACCTAAGCGTCCAACCGTTCCACCCAGAAATGTGAGAGCTAGAAATGTGAGAGTTGCCTGTGCACACTGCGGTCGTTTTATCGTTAGGGGCAAACATGGCGAGCGACGAAGCGACGCACGCGTACTGAAGGAATCCTATCGACGAGCGCTGCCCCAGTGGTCTGACGCGTGGCGCGGCTTGCTCGAATATCAACTGCGAGGAATGATCAGCCCTGGTCTGACTCGTTCCCGTGCTTGAGGAACAGATCGTGCGTCGGCGCGAACTGTGCGTACAACGGCAGAATCGCTCCGCCCATGGCACGCGCGTCGGCACCTATGCTACCGGCCAGTAGATTGGGTTGCGCGATTCCCTCCCAGTCGTACCGATTCAATATGCGCTGCGTCCCGCCGATGATTTTCGCGATCAGTTGGCGATCAATCGACCCGTCGATGATGACGGCATCGAGATCAAGCAGCGCGGTAGACGCGGCGATGGTCAGCGCCAGAGCCGGGCAGGCATCGTCCAGCCACTGGCGCGCCGCAAACCTTTGCGCGGGCGCGATGGCGCGAGCGTCGTGCGCGGACGCGGCCGGCAGTCCTCGTTTCTTCATCAATTGCTCGAGCCCGAGCCCCGACGCTTTGTGCAGCAGTTGGCGCGGCACGCGTTGGCGACCGTCGCCGAGTGGCAACGACCCGACCGCGGCGGCGTTTCCTCGCGGCCCTGGGTGCAGGCGGCCATCGATAACCAGCCCTCCGCCGATGAAAGTTCCAATGAACAGATACAGAAAATTTCGCAGGCTGCGACCCTGCCCCATCACCAATTCCGCCGCACATGCCGCGGTGGTGTCCTTGGCGAATTCGACCGGTAACCGCGTCATCGCTTCGATGCGCGCGCGAATATCGATAGCACCCCACGCATCCATCGCCTTGCGCGGAGCGCCGAGAAATTCGCGCCACCCACCCAGCCATAGCGGCGCGGCCACTCCTACGCCGACCACTCGATCGGCGTGCGCGCCGAGTTGCTCGCGCACGGAATTAAGTTTGACTTCGATCGCGCGAAAAATATGCGCAGGGTCGGGATACTCGTACTCCAGACTTTCACGACAGCGAATGACGCCGGTAAAGTCCATCGCCAGCACGTCCATGCTGCGCCGCCCGACCTTGATGCCGAGAGTGAATGCACCGTCGGGATTGAGCGCGATCGGCACCGATGGCTGGCCGATACGGCCGTAGACGCGCGTCTGCTTACGCACCAGTCCGTCATCGAGCAAACGATTGATGATGACCGACGCGGTTTGCGTTGAGAGCCGGGTTAGCCGCGCCACATCCGCCTTGGGCAACGCGCCATGCAGGCGAATCGCCTGCAACACGATGCGCTCGTTGAACTGGCGCATGCCCACGTGATTGGAGCCGACCGGACGCGGCAGCGCAATTGCATTCGGGCCGTTCATTTTCACCGCGTCCTACTGCGCGCCGGAACTGGCCGTGATGACGCCTTTCTTGAACATAAAATTTCCAAATGGCCGCAATTCGCCGGTTTGCAAGATGGCGAAGCTGTCGCCGATCAATTCGTAGAACGCGAACCGCTCCACCGCTCTGACCTTGGTCGCAGCGACGTTGGACGCGAGCAAGACTTGAAAAACTTCTTGCTGCACTTCCGACACCTGTCCTTGCGGTGTGTCGCTGACTCGCATGAAGGCCACCGGCAGCGGCACCGCTTCGTCGAGCGGCAGCACCGACAACACGGCTGCGCAGGCGCGCGCGAGGCCGACACCGTCGAGCCGCAACAAGGGTCTGCCGTGCGCCAAACGGCGCCCGGTGAAGTTTGCATCGACCACTGCAATTTCATCTCCGTGACCCATCTCAGCCAAGACTTTAAGCAGATCGGGCGACAGCAGAGGATCAATATTCTTCAGCATATTTTTCGTGGACTTCGTTTGGTGTTGCGCATCATGCGGCCGGCTGTGTGTGTTGTATCGCACCAGTCATGATCGCCACCGCGTCGGACATTTTGATTTCCGCTTTTTTCACCAGGGCCGCACGCCTCCCCAGGCGTGCAATATGAATCCGATCCGCCACCTCGAACACATGGGGCATGTTGTGGCTGATCAAAATGACCGGCAGTCCGCGCTCCCGTACACGGTGGATAAGATCGAGCACCATATTTGATTCTTTGACGCCAAGCGCCGCGGTCGGCTCGTCCATGATCACCACGTGACGCGCAAACGCGGCGCTGCGCGCCACTGCAACACCCTGACGCTGGCCGCCCGACAGCGTTTCGACCGCCTGCTTCATCGAGCGAATTCCGATCTGCAACGCCTGCAGGTGCGCGGCCGCTTCCTTGAGCATCCGCTTCTTGTCCAGAATACGGAACAGCGATCCGAGGAATCCGGCTCTGCAAATTTCGCGGCCGAGGAATAAATTCTCTGCGATGGTCATCGCGGGTGCCACCGCCAAATCCTGATACACGGTCTCGATGCCCTGACGCCGCGCGTCGATTGGACTGTGAAATTTCGCCGGTACGCCGTCCAGGAAAATTTGACCTTCATCGGGGATCAGCGCGCCGGACAGTGCTTTGATCAGGGTGGACTTGCCGGCGCCGTTGTCGCCGATCACCGCCAGAATTTCGCCCGGCAACAATTCGAAGTCCGCTCCATCGAGTGCCGTCACTTGCCCGTAGCGCTTGACCAGGCCCTTCGCTTCCATTACGAACTTACTTTCGACTTGTGCCATGGTTCAACTCTTGCGGCGCGACATCTGATCGGTGGTGACCGCGAGAATGACCAGAATGCCGGTGATCAGAATCTGGTACACCGAGGGCACACCCATCAAAGTGAGCCCGTTGCGGAACACGCCGACGATCATCGCGCCGATCAAAGTGCCGAGTATCATCCCGCGTCCGCCGAACAAGCTGGTGCCACCCAGCACCACTGCGGTAATACTGTCGAGATTGTCGGTCTGTCCCGACTGCGGATCACCGACGCCGGTGCGCGCGATCGACAACAGGCCCGCGATGGCGTAAAAAAATCCGGCGATCACATAGACCGAGACCAGCAAGCGCTTAGCCGGAATTCCCATGAGCCGCGTCGCTTCGGGATTGTTACCCAGCGCATACACATGACGGCCCGGCACGGTCTCACGCAATACGAACCAAGTCAGCCCGTACAGCGCAAGCATCAACACCGTGCCATAAGTGATCGCGGTCTGTCCCAGTTTGAAAGTGGTCCCGAGAAATAGCAGCGCATCGGGCAAATTGGTAACCGTTTGGGACTGCGAATAGACTTGGGTAATGGCAAACGCGATGTTGAGTGTGCCAAGCGTCACGATGAATGGCGGCAGGCGCACATAAGTGATCAACGCGCCGTTGAGGAATCCAAAGGCCACGCACACAAAGAAGCCGGCGGCCACCGCCAAGTACGGATCGACGCCCAGATCCGCGGCAAACTTCGCCATCACGATCGAGCCCAGCGCCATCAACATGCCGCATGACAAATCGATGCCCGCGGTCAAGATAATCAAAGTCTGTCCGATGGCCATCACCCCGACCACCATCACCTGCTGCAGGATCAGCGAGAAATTCTGACCGGATAGAAATCGCTCGCTCTGAAAAGAAAAAAAAGCGCAGGCGGCCAACAAGGCCAACAGCGGACCAAAGGTGCTCAACGGCGGTAATTTCGCCAATAACCCGTGCGACTCAGCGTGCGTACTTTTTTCTGCCTGGCTCGACATCTGAATGTCCGCGCAAATGTCTGCTACAACGAGACGACGGGCTCGCGATAATCGCGCGAGCCCGCCACGCCTATTGACTACTCTTGCTTATTTGTTGCCCCAGCAAGCGTCCATGCCAAACTTGGTGTCTTTGCTGCTGACGCCGGCCATCGCCTTGTCGCTGATCAAGGTGACGCCGGTATCGGTATAACCCGCTGCCTTCTTGCCTGACTTCGCGTATTCGACGCCGGCCTCCACTCCGAGCGCCGCCATCTTCAGCGGATATTGCTGCGAGGTCGCGGCGATGATGCCAGCCTGAACGTTCTTCACGCCGGCGCAACCACCGTCGACCGAGACGATCAGTACGTTTTTCTCCTTGCCGGCATTCTTCAGCGCTTGATAGGCGCCGGCTGCGGCCGGTTCATTGATGGTATAGACAATGTTGATGTCGGGTGACTTTTGCAGGCAGTTTTCCATCGCAGTCTGGCCCTTGGCTTGATCGCCGAAGCTGTCCGCCATGCATACCACTTCCGCCGGCTTGGCCAACTCATTCGACTTGGCTTCCAG
Source organism: Betaproteobacteria bacterium (assembly GCA_043751985.1). Classification (GTDB taxonomy): domain Bacteria; phylum Pseudomonadota; class Gammaproteobacteria; order Burkholderiales; family JAYUZG01; genus JAYUZG01. The sequence goes on along the minus strand of JAYUZG010000069.1, from coordinate 36,219 downwards.
GCTTTGCAATCCGAATCCACTCAAGAATCCATTGTGACGCTGGGCGCCGACCGGATGACCGGGGAACAGATCAAGCGTGGCGATTTTCGCCGGCTTGCCTTTGCTCGCCGCCTTCGCGTACTGACCGATCAACACACCTGCCTTGTAGTTATCGGTGGCAAACAAGGCATCGGTCGCGTCCTGCGGATCGGCCGGGCTGTCCAGCGCGATGATCAGCACGCCGGCTGCGCGCGCCTTCTTGATCGCCGGCACAATTGCCTTGGAATCGCTCGGTGTAATCAGAATCGCTTTGGCTCCGGCAGTGACCATATTCTCGATGGCGGTAACCTGACTCGCGTTGTCGCCATCGGCCTTTCCAGCCGCCGACATCAGTTTCGCACCTTTTGCTTTGGCGGCCTGCGCCGCACCTTCCTTCATTTTCACGAAGAAGGGATTGGTCTCGGTCTTCGTGATCAGCCCGATGACGACTTCTTCCGCGAACACGCTGCCTGCGATCAACGCGAAACAGCACAACAGAACAACTTTGATTGCTTTCATACTGGAACTCCCTGCATGTTGTAATTTGGAACGACGCGGAACGGGCGGCAACCGGGGCGATAGCTGGCGCGATCGAGTTCAGCTCGCGCGGCAGAACACCTTCCCTGTTCCTCCCACGCATAGTGTACTAAATCATTTTGCTTTAGTTAATCGATTTATAACTGCGAAGCGGCGCTGGCACCGCTTGCTGCGTCGCGGCATGAGGGGTTACGAGAATAAGGAAAGAACACGTGATGCCCAACCCTCCTCGATCTAACGGGTGGATTGCCAGCGTCGTTTTGTTAGCGGTGAGCACCGTGTTCGCGTACCTTGCGAGTCTGTACTGGAACCGACCGCAGCGGCCGGATCAGTCAAAGGCAAAGTTCGAATGGCGTGCCCCGACAAGGTGACCAAAGTGAAAAGATTAATTCAGTTGCTCATGATTTGTGCGTTCGCCAATGTCTTTGCGCAGGACAAGGCACCAGAGATGAAAGCGCAAGAAAAAGTCAGCGAACGCAAACCGCTCACAGCGTATTTCGAGCAAGCCCAACAACGGGCCAATCATGCGCATGAAGCGCTGATGGCGTCGCAACGCAAACTGAAGCAAGCGCTGCGCGCTGAGCGTGCGGCGGCCGATGACTTGAGCCAGGCGCAGCGCAAGTTCGACGAAGCTAAACGTCGTGCGGATGCCGCGGCCGAGGCATCGCGTGCCGCGCAAGCCGAAGAGATGGCAGCACAAGAGCGTTGGAGCAAGGAGGCGGCCGCCCTGCGCGACGCACATCGCGAAATGGAGGCGGGGCAGACCGGGAAGTAGCCGCGATCGACGGGCAAAAAAATAGGCAGCCAATGGGGAGGGATCTGGCTGCCTAGGAGTTCCCCGGTTAAGGGGAGGAGACCTACTTCCAGTTACGGCCGGCGCAAGTAAACCTTGAGCGCTATTTTCTTCCCCCTCATAGCCAAGGGTGCGTGGGTTATTCAAAATGTCCCGATGGTGAGCAGGCGATAGGCGAAATAAACGCCGAAACCTTGAAACAAGTACCAGAAAGAATCGGTATTGCTCCGGTCGTAATTCTCCAATTGTGCTTTCGCCAGCCTGGCGCCGATCACTAAAGCGATGAGAGTAAGAGCTGCAACGCCGGGGTGCATTTCCCAGGCCGCTTCGATCATTGGCTCAAGCAAGCCGCCCGGCGCGAGCATGTTGAAGATAAGTCCGCCAATTCCCAGGATGCAGAGCAGACTTAACGCCACGCTGACGAGCGAGGAAAATGCGTCCTGTGGCACATTCTGAATATTTCGCGTGATTTTCATATTGCACTCCTCCAGCGTATTTGGACCGCAGGAGCACAAGCAACCGTACGCGATGGGAATGACGCAGTCGAGGCCATGTTGGCCCGCTACCGGCAATCCCGCCGTCGTGGAAGCGTTGCACTTTGACGCTTCGTTAGACCGGTGACTTTGCGCCCCTGCCTTTCGGTCAGGTTTGCCCTGTTCAGTAGTGAACGCCAAGATTCGACGTTCGCAAACGTTTATCGGCATAGCCTGCCAATTCTTGAGCCCCTTCTGACGCGTTGCGTCCACAGTTGACTCAAGTCGAAATAAATCAATCCGCTAAAAGGTCAGCACCTGACCGATCACGGCAGCGCCGCAACTCTGTTCATCCTAGAAACCGCTTTTCACCACTGAGACACAGAGATACGGAGAGAAAAATCAATTGTTTATTGCATTTGCGCCAGTCACCCTTTGGGTGAGCACAGTGCGCACCGCGCCGGTCCGCTCGTAAATTGTTTTATCAGAGCAATTTCTCTGTGTCTCGGTGGTTAAACTGCGTTTTATAGGTTCATACGTTTGATTCCGCTATACTGCGGCGCGCTCCCGGTCCCTCACAGAAATGGCGTTGTGCAACCTTATGCCATTGGCAAGTGACATGGGTTCGGCGCACGGCCCCTCCACCCGTTCGAGGTTAAAAAACTAACATGAAAATTCACGAATACCAGGCGAAGGAACTATTCCGGAAATTTGGAATGAGTACACCGCGCGGCGTTCCCTGCTTCAGCGTGGATGACGCGGTCAACGCGGCAAAAACGCTGGGTGGAAAAGTTTGGGTGGTGAAAGCGCAGATCCATGCGGGTGGCCGCGGCAAGGGCGGCGGCGTGAAAGTCGCGAAGTCGCTCGACGAAGTGCGCGAGTACGCGTCAAAAATTCTCGGCATGCAACTGGTGACGCATCAGACTGGACCACAAGGTCAAAAAGTGCGGCGCTTGCTGGTCGAGGAAGGCGCGGATATTCGCAAAGAACTGTATCTCGGCATGGTGGTCGACCGTGGGACGCAGCGCGTGACGCTGATGGCGTCGAGCGAGGGCGGCATGGACATCGAAGAGGTGGCGGCGAAATCGCCGGAGAAAATTCACAAAGTGTTCATCGATCCGGTGAGCGGGCTTAAGGATGCCGAAGCCGACGACGTCGCGCGCAAGATTGGAATTCCCGAGCCGTCGATCGCACAGGCGCGTGCGGTGTTCAAGAGCCTGTACCGCGCCTTTGACGAGTCCGACGCCAGTCTCGCCGAAATCAATCCGTTGATTCTGACCGGCGATGGCCGCGTGGTCGCGCTCGACGGCAAAGTCAACTTCGACTCCAACGCGCTGTTCCGGCACGACGACATCGTGGCGATGCGCGATCTCGACGAAGAGGACCCAGCAGAGATCGAAGCGTCGAAATTCGATCTGTCGTACATCTCGCTGGATGGCAATATCGGCTGTCTGGTGAATGGCGCCGGCCTGGCGATGGCCACCATGGACATCATCAAGTTATATGGGGGCAGCCCGGCCAACTTTCTTGACGTGGGTGGCGGCGCCACCACCGAGAAAGTCACCGAGGCGTTCAAGATCATGCTGAAGAACCCCGGCATCAAGGCCATCCTGGTGAACATCTTCGGCGGCATCATGAAGTGCGACGTGATCGCCACCGGTGTGGTGGAGGCCGCCAAGATCGTCGGCCTCAAAGTGCCGCTGGTGGTGCGGCTGGAAGGCACCAACGTGGAGCTTGGGAAAAAAATTCTGGCGGAATCCGGCTTGCCGATTATTTCCGGTTCCAATATGGCTGACGCCGCGCAGAAGGTAGTCGCCGCGGTCAACGCGAAACACTGAGAACGAATATGTCGATTCTGATCAACAAGAGTACGCGGGTCATCACGCAAGGCATCACCGGGAAGACCGGACAGTTTCATACGCGCATGTGCCGCGACTATGCCAATGGCAAGAATTGTTTCGTGGCCGGTGTCAATCCCAAAAAAGCCGGTGAGGACTTCGAAGGCATTCCGATCTATGGAACCGTAAAAGAAGCGAAGCAGGCGACCGGCGCCACCGTGTCGGTGATCTACGTGCCGCCCCCGTTCGCTGCCGCGGCCATTGACGAAGCGGTGGACGCCGAGTTGGATCTGGTGATCTGCATCACCGAAGGTATTCCGGTGCGTGACATGATCCGCACCAAAAACCGGATGCAAGGAAAGAACACCCAGCTCATCGGACCCAACTGCCCCGGCCTGATTACACCGGAAGAAATCAAGATCGGCATCATGCCCGGACATATTCACAAGCAAGGCCGTATTGGAGTGGTGTCACGCTCGGGCACGCTGACTTACGAAGCGGTCGGGCAGTTGATGGAGGTGGGCCTCGGGCAGTCCTCGTGCGTGGGCATCGGCGGCGATCCGGTGAACGGCATGAAGCACCTGGATATCCTGCGGCTGTTTAACGATGATCCCGCGACCGACGCGGTGATCATGGTTGGAGAGATCGGCGGCTCGGATGAAGAGACCGCCGCCGAGTGGGTGCGCGATCATATGAAAAAGCCGGTGGTGGGATTCATCGCCGGCGTGACCGCGCCGCCGGGCAAACGCATGGGGCACGCAGGCGCCATCATCTCGGGCGGCAAAGGCACGGCCACCGAGAAGCTGGCGATCATGGACGCGTGTGGCATCAAGGTCACGCGTAATCCAGCGGACATGGGCAAGCTGCTCAAATCTATTCTCTAGCCACGTACCAGTTGCCAGGGTGAACGCCGATGCATCGCTAGGTCATTTCCTCGCGGCCCTCGCGGAAATTGTCGGCGTCAACATCGTTCTATCGGGTGACAACGCAGTGGTGATTGCGCTGGCGGCGCGTTCGCTGCCACCCGCGCAGCAAAAAAAAGCCGTCGTCTACGGCAGCCTCGCTGCCATCGCCATGCGCGTGATTTTTACGCTGGCCGCGACGCAAGTCCTGGCCCTGCCGTGGCTTAAGATCATCGGCAGCGTATTGCTGCTATGGATCGGGGTGAAGCTGCTGGTTCCCGAGGCGGATGACGCTCGCGGGAGCGCTCGCGAGATCAGCGGCACCTTTGCCGCTATTCGCACCATTCTCATTGCGGACTTGGTGATGAGCCTGGACAACGTCATCGCGGTCGCCGCCGCTGCCAAAGGCGATGTCTCACTCCTGGTGATCGGTCTCGTCATCAGCATCCCGCTGATCGTGTTTGGGAGTACGCTGATCCTGAAACTGATGGACCGCTTTCCGTTCATCATCACTGTCGGCGGCGGCCTGTTGGGCTTCGTCGCCGGAGAAATGCTCATCGGTGACGCGGTTATCGCAGGCTGGATCGAGGTGAATACACCTTGGTTGCATTACCTCGCGCCGCTTGGCGCTGCGCTGCTGGTGGTAGTGATCGGTCGAGGGTGGGCGGCGCGCATAACCGCGCGCGCGCCGGTTAGCGCCATCGTTGATTTGGCGGAGACCGACACAAAATGAAGATTCTGATTCCCATCGACGGATCGGAAAATTCTTTGCGTGCGTTGCGTTACCTGCTGGAGCAACGAGCGGAATATCGCGACGTGCCGGAGTTGCACCTGCTCAATGTGCAGTCAGCGGTGGCATCGGGCGCGGTGAAGATGTTCATTCACGACGATCAATTGCGGCAGTATTACCAGGAAGAAGCGGGCAAGGCTTTGCATGAGGCGCGCAAGCTGCTCGACGATGCCGGCGTAGCCTATCGGCACCACATCGTCGTCGGTGAGGTCGGGCCGAGCATCGCGCGCTTCGCGCGTGAACACGGCTGCGCGAAAATCGTGATGGGGACGCGCGGTTTGGGCGCCGTATCCAGCGCCATCGTGGGCTCGGTCACTACCCAGGTTATTCAGTACGCGGACCGGCCGGTGCTGCTGGTGAAGTAGTCGCTTCGTCGCGTGCTACGCGCGCGGCCAGGCAACGCTCGCACAAGCAGCTTGTCGCGTCCGCCGTGAAAGGTCCGCGCAGAGGAAACTTGGTCGCGCACCAGCAAGGCGTTGCGTCCGCGCTGCCGCAGTGAAACGCGCAGCCGCAATCGCTGCACCGTGCGTTCGAATTCATGTTCCGGCGCCAAGCCACACCACCCGCACGACGCTCGCGAGTCGCGTCTTGTCGCTGATTTCCGCGATGGCACCGGTGGAAGTGAGGAGTGCTTGCATGGAGCCGGAACAGTCAGCGCGCCTAGCACATCACGCGGCCGCGTCACGGGCTTGAGCGGGCGGCGCGTTGCCGCGATCTCCCCATGCCGTGATCAGCCGCTCATTGGTCCAGTTCAGGCGATTGATCAGAATGCGGATGAACTCCTTATTGAAACTTTTCTGACACGCGTCGCTCGCATTGGCCAGATCGGTTGCGCGGATTTCGATGGCGGTGAGGGATGTCATCGCTGTCACCGAGGTTGCGCGCCGCGGGGCAGGATCCCCCGCGAACACCATTTCACCGAAGCAATCGCCTGGTTTCAGAACATCCAGCATGTGCCCGGTCTTGCTCACTTTGGCCTGGCCTGCCGCCAGAACGAAAAAGCTGTCGCCGCTGTCGCCTTCGCGCAGAACCACCTGCTCCTCATTGAAGCGGCACCAGAGGGTGATACGCAACGCCTCCCAGATCTCTTGCTCGCGGAACGATTGAAAAAACGCCAGATGTCGAAGCGTTTCGAATTTCTCGGTATCGGGAATTTCCTCGCTCGCGACTTCGACCATCCGGCTTGATTGCGTGATCTGTCGAGCGAATTCTGCCCAAGTCGGAATGCGATCCGCCGGACGTTTGCGCATCGCGTGCATGACGAACTGATCCACCGCCGCGGGAATTTCTTTGCGGAAGTTCGACGGCGGCAGCGGTTCCACGTTCACCACCTGGTAGGCAAGACTGGCGCGATTGCTCGCGTGCAAAGGCAAGCGCCCGCTGAGCAATTGATACATCACTACCCCGAGCGAATAGATATCGGTCTGATGATTGAGTTCCTGCTCTTGAATTTGTTCCGGCGACATATACGCGGGCGAGCCGACGCCGCGCAACTGCGTGTGCTCCGCGTCTTCATACAGCGCGGCGCCGAAGTCGGATACTTTCACCGTGGCGCAGCCTCCGCTGACCAGAATATTGGCTGGCTTCAGATCGCAATGAATGATGCCGTGCCGCTGCGCGAAGCCGAGCGCCATGCCACAACGGAATATTACTTCGAGAATTTGCGCGATCGGCAGCAATCGCGCCACGTTGCAATACGCCTCCAACGTGGTGCCGCTGACATACTCCATCACGATATAGTTGAGATCGTTTTCGTTCGCCGCATCGTAAATGGAGAGAATGTGCGGATGAAACAACTTGCCCACCAGCGCCGCTTCATTCAGATAAGACTTTTGCACCCGCCGCCGCAGTTCGGTATTCTGAATCGAGCCATATTCCATGACCTTGAGCGCGACATCGCGACCGGCAAACGGATCGCGTGCGAGATACACCACGCTGGTCGCGCCGCGGCCGAGTTCGCGTTGAATGGTGTACTTGCCGATTTTTTCCGGATGAACGATTGACATGAGAAGCGCTGCGCGCGATGTCACATACGTGCCAAGCGTTCGTTGGCGAGCGTCAGGCGGTCAATGAGTAAACGCATGAAAGCTTTGTTGAACTGCTTTTGCAGCGCGTCCGAGGCTTGGCGCAAGGCGCTGGCTTTCATCTCGATCACCGTCACCGAAGAAACCGCGGTGATGGTCGTGGTGCGACGTGCATCGCCATCGCCAAAGTAGAGCATCTCTCCAAAACAGTCACCGGGGTGCAGAATATTGAGCAGGCGCCCACTCTTGGTGACCTTGACCTCGCCCGCTGAAATGACAAAGAAGGCGTCGCCGGTGTCGCCTTCGCGGATGATGAGGGTCTCCGCCGGAAGCTTTTGCCAGGACGTGATGCGCAACGCTTCCCAGATTTCCACATCACGAAAATCCTTGAAGAACGACAAGGAGCGGATGGTGTTGAACTTCTCGCCGTCGGAAATCGAACCCGCGGGCATTTCCAGCACGCGATACACGGACACCAGATCGCGCGAGAAATCGGTCCAGCTTTGATAGCGCTCGCCGGGTCGCTTGGCCATCGCGCGCAACACTATTTCGTCCAGCTTCGCCACCAGATCATGCCGGTAGGCGCTGGGAGGCGAAGGTTCAATGTTCAGTACCTGGTACAACATGCTGGCTTTGTTCGAGGCAACCAAAGGCAGCTTGCCGGTCAGCAATTGATAGGCGACCACGCCGAGCGAGTAGATATCAGTATGGTGCGTCAGCTCCAACTCTTGCACTTGCTCCGGCGACATATACGCCGGGGAGCCGATGCCCTTTAGTTGCGTGTGTTCGGCGTTGTGATAGAGCGATGCGCCGAAATCACTGATCTTCACCTCGTGACGATCGCTGACCAGAATGTTGGCCGGCTTGATGTCGCAGTGGATGACGCCATGGCGTTGGGCAAAGTCGAGCGCAAGCGTGCACTTGAAAATGATCTCCACCACCTTCTCCAGCGGCAGCAGCGGCCCGGTGTCGGTATAGTATTCGAGCGTGCGGCCTTCCACGAACTCCATCACGATATAGCTGAATTCCTCCGCGATCACCGCGTCGTAAATGGTGATGATGTGCGGATGCACCAGGCGCCCGGCGAGCGATGCCTCGTTGAGAAACACCTTGCGAAAACGCCGCTGCATCGTCGCGTCGGCGCTCGCATCCGAATGAATCACCTTGATCGCGACGTTGCGGTTGGCGAAAGGATCGCGGCCTAGATAAACCCGGCTGGTGGCACCACGTCCGAGTTCGCGCAGGATCGGATATTTGCCGATGGTCTCCGGCAGAGCGTCGGACATGGATTGAGTGATGGCGTGCGATGAATTACTTCTGCACAACTATCGGCACATTCATGCCGCGCTGAACCGCCGGGCGTGCGCCAACTGTTTGATACCAGCGCGCCACCGCGGGAAAATCCGCCAGTTCTACCTTGTGCCACTCGTGCCGCGCTACCCAGGGATAGGTGGCGATGTCCGCCAGCGAGTATTCCACGCCCAGGTAATCGCGTGTTGCCAGATGCTGGTCCAATACACCGTACAAGCGGCGCGTTTCTTTCGAATAGCGCGCGATGGCGTAAGGCACGGGTTCCGGCGCCGCGCGCAGGAAATGATGAACTTGCCCGAACATCGGCCCGACCCCGCCCATCTGAAACATCAACCACTGCATCACCTCAAACTGATCGGTCACGCGGCGCGGCAGAAAGCGGCCGCTTTTCCAGGCGAGATAAAGCAAAATCGCTCCCGACTCGAACAGCGCGAAGGGTTTGCCGTCGGGGCCGTGGTGATCGACGATCGCCGGGATCTTGCTGTTCGGAGAGATCGCCACGAACTGCGGCGTGAATTGTTCGTCTTTGCCGATATTGATGGAATGTACCGCGTAGGGCAGACCCAATTCCTCCAGCATGATCGAGACCTTGCGTCCGTTCGGGGTGCTCCAGGTGTACAGATCAATCACAAGTTACGCTCCGCGCTGAAAGGAGCGCGGATTCTACAGGATAGGTGCGCCGCGCTTGCATGCTCCCGGCCTGCCGTTATACTCAAATCACCTAGCGTAACCGCGAGCCAAACATCGCATGTTGAAATGGCTGTTTACTCTGTTGCTGGCGGTTGCCATTCTGAGCGCGCTGGGTCCGCGCATTCGCCGGCTGGGGCGATTGCCCGGCGACATTTCATTTGAACGCGATGGGCGCCGCTACTTCTTCCCGTTTGGCACCGCCATCATGGCGTCGCTGTTGATGAGCTTGCTGTATTGGTCGCTGCGCTAAAAACTGTATAGGTCGTTGCGCGAGGAACTGGCTCAGCCATTCTCGTTTTCATTTTCGTTTTTCTTTAACGCTGCCGCAATCGCGGCAAGCCGCGCGCGCGCGACGCGCAGCGGAATCTGCGCCGGTGGGCAGTCGCGCGCGATCGCCCCGGCGTCGACCGCCACTGCCGCGCGTTGTGCCACACGCAGAATTCGCGCCGGAGGATAGTCGCGCGTCGCGTAACCGGGCCGGCCGTGAAAATCGCAGGCGCAGGCGGCCAGGAAAAACTCAAATCGCTCGGGTCGTCGCAGCGCATCGGCGGCGCTCAGAAGTTTCAGCACTGTCGCGGGTCGCAATTCAGCCGCGCGGTGCACGACGCCATGATGGCGCGCGACCAGCACGGCCAGCTCACGGCAGTCGGCGGGCACGCGCAGGCGCGCACACAATTGCGCCACCCGTTGCGCGCTCTTCTCTTCATGGCCATGATGCGCCGGCCAATTTGCACGCGGCGTGACGCCCTTGCCCAGATCATGCACCAGCGCGGCGAATCGCACGGGGAGCGCTTGGCTATGCTGTGCCGCATAGTCGATCACTCGCAGCACATGCATACCCGTGTCGATCTCGGGATGATATTGGGCGGGTTGCGGCACGCCGAACAAGGCGTCGACTTCGGGCATGATGCGGGCGAGCGCGCCGCAACCGCGCAAGACTTCGAACATGCGCGACGGCGTTTTCTCCATCAAGCCGCGCGCGATCTCCTGCCAACTGCGCTCCGCCACCAGATGATCGACTTCTCCCTCGGCCACCATCTTGCTCATCAACCGGGCGGTGTCCTCGGCTAAGGCAAAACCAAAGCGCGCGGAAAAACGCGCCACCCGCAAGATGCGCACCGGGTCCTCGATGAAGGCTTCACTCACATGGCGCAACACACCCGCGCGCAAATCCGCGACGCCATGGAAGGGATCGATTATCGCCCCGGAGGAATCGCGCGCGATGGCATTGATGGTGAGGTCGCGCCGCGCCAGATCTTCTTCCAGCGTAACTTCCGGCGCGGCATACACCTCGAAGCCGCGATAACCGCGACCGTGTTTGCGCTCGGTGCGCGCCAACGCGTATTCCTCGTGTGTTTGCGGATGCAGGAACACCGGAAAATCCTTGCCCACCGCGCGAAACCCAAGCCGCTCCATCTCCTGCGGCGTGGCGCCGACCACGACGTAATCCTGATCTTGAACCGGCAAGCCGAGCAACTGGTCACGTACCGCGCCGCCCACGACATAAGTCTTCATGCCCTTCAGACGCGGCTAATTGTGCGAGCGATAACGATAGTAAGTGTCGCGTGTATCCTTGCCGCTCAGCCACGTCGGCGCCACCGCTTCGAGCGGGGTGGGCGCACCGGCGAACTCGGGGAAAGCGGTGCTGCATACGCTGTCAAGCCGCGACGAGCGCACCATGTCGCGGCTGAGTGGCGCACCCGGCAGCCATTCGGTCAGCGTTGCGAACAGCATCGAGATACTCGAATTGAGCGGCACAACCGAGCGCTGCAATTCCAAGACCCGCGCCAGCCAACGCACCAGATCAATGAGGCGATACACGTGGGGTCCGCACACGGACAAGCTTTGTTCAAAAGTGTCGGCGCGATCGAGGATGCCCACGCACACGCGCGCCAGGTCTTCCACGAACACCGGCTGCACGCGCGCGTGAGCACACGGCAACAACATCAACGGCGTGTAACGCAGCAGGCGCGCGAGCGGGTTCAAAAACCTGTCGTCCGCACCGAATACGACGGAAGGGCGCACGATGGTGGTGGCAATCCCCGCTGCCAAGGCGAGCCGGATCTGCGCTTCGCCGGCGGCCTTGCTGCGCAAATAGTGGCTTGGCCCGTCGTGTGCCGCACCCAAGGCCGAGACATGGATCAGCCGTGGGACTTTGAGCGTGCGGCAGGCTTCGACCAAGCGCCGCGGCAGGTCTTCATGCACGCGGTGAAAATCGCCGCGGTGGGCTTCGCGCAAGATACCAACCAGATTAATCACCGCATCCTGCCCGTCGACGGCGCGCGCCAGTTGCCGCGGATCGAAAATATCGGCTTCTACCACTTCGACGGTCGGTAACAGGAACAACTCGCGGCCGCGTTCGCGACGCCGCGTGGGCACCATCACGTTGATCGAACGCTGGCTCAGCAAGTGCACGACATGCCGGCCGATAAAGCCGCAGCCGCCGATCACGCACACCGAACGCGTATTCATGCTTGGGTCAATCGTCGCGCACGGACCGCGCCGGAACAACGCCGAGTCGCTCGCGCAGGCTGATCGACGGCTGCCGAAACAGCCGTGCGTAGAACGCCGTATTGTTCATCACTTTCTTCACGTAGTCGCGCGTCTCGTTGAGCGGAATGGTCTCGGCGAAGATCGCGCCCTCCACGCTGCGCACTAACTGCCAGTCACGAATACGCCGCGGCCCGGCGTTGTAGGCTGCCGCCGCCAGCAACTGGTGATTGCCAAAGGCATCCAGCATCTGCCGCAAATAATTGGTGCCCAGCCCGACATTGCTGTCCACCGCTGACGTGAGCGCGGCGTGATGCCCTTTCATTCCCAGGCGGCGCGCCAATATTTTTGCCGTCGTCGGCATCAGTTGCATCAGGCCCGAGGCGCCCGCGACGGAGCGCGCGGAAGCAACGAAACGGCTCTCTTGCCGCACCAGACCATACACCCAAGCCTCGTCCAGATTCAGTTCGCGCGCGTACGACTGCACCGTTTCGCGATACGGCGCCGGATAGCGCAGACCGAAGTCGTGGACCGTAATCGTGCGTTCGGCGGTATCGATGGTGCGCTCATACCACTCATTGCGCGCGGCCACTTCCGCGGCCGCCAGCAATTCCTGGTCGCTCATATCTTTCAGCGACCATTGCCACTCCAGCGCGCCCTCGTAGCGCAAATTGAGTCGCAGCAAGGCAAGGGCGCGGGAAATGCCGGGCCGCCGCGTCATGCTGTCTATTTCACCCGGACTCGGCTGGTAGGTTTCCGGCAGAACGTTGACCGGCGTACCGAGTTCCTCGGCGGCGAGCTGGCCGTAGAAGTTGTATTCGTTGGACAAGGGGGCGAACAAGGTATTCGCCTCCGTCATCCGCCCCGTCGCGGCGAGCGCGCGCGCTTTCCAATAGCGCCAGTTGGTGCCTTGGCGTTCACTCGCCGACAGCGCGTCGATCGCATCTTGCACCGCTTGCCAATCGGCGCTGCGCAATCCGCTGCGCGCTTTCCAAACCAACTGGCGATCGGTGAGTTGCTCGGCTTCCTGAAACCATTCCAGCGCGCGTGGATCGAGCCGGCGCGCCGCCGCCAGCGCGATCTGTCCCCAGCCGAAGTTGCGTTCATCGAACGGAAATTGCGCGACGATTTTTTTCCAGTGCTCGACCGCGACCTGCGGCCAATTCTCCGCGGTCTTCGCCAGCGCAAAAATCGCCAGCTCGCGCTGCCCGCGACGCAGCAAAGGGAGGGGTTTGCGCGCCAAGTATTGCTGCGGGTGGTGCGCGGCCTGGTCGATCAACTTCGGCTCCATCCGCTCCGCCGCCGGAAGATAGCTCAGCGCCGCCTTGGCTAACGCGAGATTGCCCAGGTCGAGCGCGCTGCGCACCCGGTTCCACACGTCGGACGGGGACAGCAGACCGCGCTGTACCATTCCGGTAAAAAGACTGGTACAGACTTCGGGTAATTGTTCGCGCGCGTTGAACCACAGGACGCGTGCCTCTTGCGCGGCGGCCGCGTCGCCGCGCGCATCGCGCCCGATCAGGGCGTAGCAACTGACTTCTGCATCGTCCAGCGTGAGCGCCGGCAATTCGCGAAAGAACCCCTCCCAGTTGCGCGCACGCGCGAGGGCGCGCAGCCAGTCCGTGCGCAAACGGTCGGCCATCAGCGCGCCGCGATTTTGCGCGAAGAACTCGCGCAGCTCGCCGTCGCTCGCGCTGTCGATGTGGGAGCGGATCTGCCAGTAGGCGATATAGCTAGCCAGCGCATGATCGCGCAGCTCGGGCGCGAGCGCATTCAATTGCGCGATCTGCCCCGACTGAAATGCATCGCGCGCTTCCAGGAAGCGTTGATCGGCGCGTGAGTATGCAGACAGCAAAGTGTCCTTGGCGGCGCCGGCGCCGGCGAGAGTGAGGCAAAAAACAATAACAAAAATTCGTAACATGATGAGAGTCGAGTGAGGACGGCGGATTATAACGAGCGCGCTTGTCTGCATTAACGGAAATTTTCCGCGCTAGGCGAGGAATAACGTGTACGCCGGATTGCGCGTTTCATCCCAATAGGTGTAGCCGAGCCGTGCCAGAAACTTTCGAAACGCCGGTTTCTCGTGCGTTGGCACCTGCATACCTACCAAGACGCGGCCAAAGTCGGCGCCGTGGTTGCGATAGTGGAACAAACTGATGTTCCAGTCATGCGCCATGCTGTTGAGGAAAGTCAGCAGGGCGCCGGGCCGCTCCGGAAACTCAAAGCGGTAGAGCAACTCGTTGCGCACCGCCGCCGCGCGTCCGCCGACCATGTGGCGCACATGCAGTTTGGCCATTTCGTTATCGGTGAAGTCTTGCGTTGGCAGGCCGTTGCGACGCAGCGCCGCGACCAGCTTGGCGGCTTCCGCCTTATTTGCCACTTGCACGCCGACGAAGACTTGCGCGGCCACGGGATCGGCGTAACGATAATTGAACTCGGTGACGTTGCGCGCGCCAAGCAGCGCGCAAAACGCACGGAAGCTGCCCGGCCGCTCGGGAATGGTGACCGCCAGCACGGTCTCGCGGCGTTCGCCGAGCTCGGCGCGTTCGGCCACAAAACGCAGGCGGTCAAAATTCATGTTCGCGCCGCACGCCACCGCAACCAGGGTCCGCTCGCGCGCGCCTTCGCGCTCGACCCAGGCTTTGGCGCCGGCGATGGCGAGCGCGCCGGCCGGTTCGAGAATCGAACGCGTATCTTCGAACACGTCCTTGATCGCGGCGCAGATGCTGTCGTTGTCGACGCGGATCATCTCGTCCACGTAACGGCGGCACAGTCGAAACGTCTCGCGCCCAACCTGCTTGACGGCGACGCCGTCGGCGAACAGGCCCACCTGGGCCAGCCGCACGATGCGGCCGGCGTCCAGCGACCGGGTCATCGCGTCGGAGTCAGCCGGCTCCACTCCGATGATGCGAATCTCCGGTCGCAGCCGTTTCACGTACACCGCGATGCCGGCGATCAGGCCGCCACCGCCGACCGCGACAAAGATGGCATCGATCGCCTGGGTACGCTGCCGCAAGATCTCCATGCCGATGGTGCCCTGGCCGGCGATCACGTCCGGATCGTCGTAGGGATGCACCAGGCACAGCTTCTCTCTGCGCCCGATGAGCGTTGCCTGAGTGAAGGCCGCGTCGTAAGAGTCCCCGTGCAGAATGACCCGCGCACCGCGCGCGGCGACCGCGCCGATCTTGATCTGCGGCGTGGTCACCGGCATGACGATGGTGGCGCGGCAACCGAGACGCTGCGCTGCCAGCGCGACGCCTTGCGCATGGTTGCCGGCGGAGGCGGCGATCACGCCGCGCTTGCGCTGCGCCGGAGTGAGCCGCGCCATTTTGTTGTACGCGCCGCGCAACTTGAACGAGAACACCGGCTGCAAGTCTTCGCGCTTGAGCAAGATCGTGTTGCCAAGACGGCGTGAAAGATTGGGGGCGAGTTCCAGCGGAGACTCGATCGCCACGTCGTACACGTGGGCACCGAGGATGCGTTCCAAATAATCATCTTTCATCGGTGCTCACTGTAGCAGGTCTCATGCGCGCGGGGAATCGTTACTGTGACTGCGAATTGCTCGCCGTCACCGAGTATTTTCGCTATGCTTCAATCATTGTCACTCGCCTTTGCAACGGAACCCATGAGCCCGGATGAAATGAAGCGCGCGGCCGCTCAGGCCGCGATCAAGTTGGTCGAGGACGATTCCATCGTCGGCGTAGGCACGGGATCGACCGCCGATTTTTTCATTGAGGAGCTGGCCAAAATAAGGTCGCGCATCAATGGCGCAGTGGCGAGTTCCGAGGCGACGGCTGCGCGGCTAAAGGCGGCCGGAATTCCATTGATCGAATTGAACAGCGTGAGCGAGCTGCCGCTCTACGTCGATGGCGCGGACGAAATCACCCGTCATCTGCACATGATCAAAGGCGGCGGCGGGGCGCTCACGCGTGAAAAAATCGTCGCGGCGGTCGCGACCAAGTTCGTGTGTATCGCCGATGCAAGTAAAGTCAAAGACCTGCTGGGCGCGTTTCCTGTGCCGGTCGAAGTGATACCCATGGCGCGCTCTTACGTCGCGCGCCAGTTAGTGAAATTGGGAGGGCAGCCGCAGTTGCGAGAAGGCGTGGTGACCGATAACGGTAACTTGATCCTGGATGTGTACGGCCTCACTATACTTAACCCGGTTGAACTGGAAACCGCGATGAATCAAATCGTCGGCGTGGTGACCAATGGCCTGTTCGCGCGGCGCGGCGCAGATATCGCGTTGATCGGGGGCCGCGACGGTGTTGCGCGACTCGAACGTTGACGCGACTGAAATAAGCCTGTCACAAGAAATTCACTACAATTTATCTTTAGATTGGACGATATATGCCCATGACCAATTCCGAACACACTTCGAAGCAGTTCGACGCCGAACTGGAAGCCGTGCGCGCGCGCGTTCTGCAGATGGGTGGTCTGGTCGAGCAGCAGGTGAAACTGGCGGTCGACGCGCTGGTTGCGGGCGACGTGGACGCTTGCCATCTGGTGGAGACCAATGACCATTTGGTGAATGCACTGGAAGTCGGTATCGACGAAGATTGCTCGACGATTATTGCGCGCCGGCAACCTGCGGCCGGCGATCTGCGCATGCTGCTGATGGTAATCAAGACCATCACCGATCTGGAGCGCATCGGCGACGAAGCCACCAAGATCGCGCGCATGGGCAAACTCATTTATGCGTCGGATCGCTTGCAGCAACCACGCTGGGCTGAAGTGCGGCGCATGTCCGGCATCGCGCTGGACATGTTGCGCATGGCTTTGGATGCGTTCGCGCGGTTGGACGCCACCACGCCGGCGGAAGTCGTGCGGCGCGATCGCGAAGTGGATGAAGAGTTTCGCGGCATTCTGCGCCAGCTCATCACCTTCATGATGGAAGACCCGCGCACCATCTCCATGTTCATTGAAATCCTGTTCGTGGCCAAGGCGATCGAACGCATCGGCGATCACGCCAAGAACATTTCCGAGTACGTGATCTATATGGTGAAGGGCAAGGATGTGCGCCATACCACGCTGGAAGAGATCGAGCGCGAGGCACGCGGCTAGCAATCTGTTGCGCTGAGCGGCAGCCATGCCTGAACTGATTGCGGCAGTCGATCTGGGATCGAATTCGTTTCGACTGCAAGTTGCCAAAGTCCAAGACCGGCAAATTTATTTTCTGGATTCGCTGCGCGAGCCGGTGCGGCTGGCCGCGGGACTGGACGCCAATAAAAAACTGGATCAGAGCGCGCAGAATCGCGCGCTCGCCTGCCTGTCACGCTTCGGCGAGCGGCTGCGCGGGCTGTCGCAGGATTCGGTGCGGGCGGTTGGCACCAACACCTTGCGAGTGGCACGCAACGCCCGCGAGTTCCTGGATCGTGCGCAGAGCGTCCTCGGCTTTCCCATTGAAGTGGTGGCGGGGCGAGAAGAAGCGCGGCTCATTTACATCGGCGCCGCGCACAGTCTTCCGCCCAGCACCGACAAGCGACTGGTGATCGACATCGGTGGCGGTTCGACCGAGTTCATCGTCGGGTCTGCTTATGAGCCCCACGCGATGGAAAGTCTTTACATGGGCTGCGTTGGCTACAGTCTGAAATATTTTCCGGGCGGCAAAATCAGCAAAGCCGCGATGAAACAAGCGGAAATGGCGGCGCGCCTGGAAGTGCAGGCGATCGAGAAAAGTTTCTCGCGCAACAACTGGGATCATGCGGTGGGCTCGTCCGGTACCGCCGCGGCGCTGGCGGAGATCACGCTGAACGCCGGCTGGTCGCAGAGCGGTATCACCCTCGCGGGCTTGGACAACTTGCGTGCGGCACTGATCGACGCGGGGCAGGTCGAGCATCTGCAATTGCCCGGCCTTAAACCCGATCGTGTAGCGGTGTTACCCGGCGGTCTGGCGATTATGCGCGCGGCCTTTCTTGAGTTGGATATCCGGCAGATGGGCACGGCGGACGGCGCGCTGCGTCAAGGCATTCTCTACGACATGTTGGGTCGCGCCGCGCACAAAGACACGCGCGCGCTGACCGTGCGCGAGTTCATGAAGCGCTACCACGTGGACAGCGCGCACGCGCACCGCGTGGGGAAACTGGCGATCGACTTGTATCGGCAAATGGCGCACGGGATCGACGCGGAGCTCGACCAGCATGCGCAGATTTTGTCGTGGGCCGCGTGTCTGCATGAAATCGGCATGCTCATCGCGCACGCCGGCTATCACAAGCACTCGGCTTATATTCTTGCCAACGCCGACATGCCCGGCTTCTCGAAAATGGAACAAGCACGCCTGGCGACTTTGGTGCTCGGCCATCGCGGCGCGCTGGAGAAAATGCGCGAGCGGATGACCACTCAGTTGGAGTGGACCTTGCTCGCCGCATTGCGCGTTGCGGTGCTGTGCTTTCGGGCGCGCGTCGAGGTTCCGCCGCCGCGCTTGCGCGCCGCAGTCACCGCGTCCGGCTTGCAGTTGTACGCCGAGGCCGGTTGGCTTGCAACGAGCCCACTCGCCGCGGAAGCGCTGCGCAAGGAGGCGCATGAGTGGGCGCGGCAGGGCATGTCATTCTCGGTAGACGGCCTCACGGAGCAGACTGCGGCAGTGTGAGCGTGGTACGGAGAGGGCTTAGTCGAGCCTCGGCAAAACGCGCGTTCGCTTCATCTCATTCAAGCACGTCGATTCTCGACCGATAGCGCTAAGGCAGCGGTGCACGGGAGTCACCATTGTGCCGGTATGGCCATTACCCTTCTACGCGTCCGGGCACGTGCGCGTTTTACAAGAAATCGAAAGGACTACCCAGTGAGAACAGTGGTTCGCTTATTCCAGAATCTAAACTTTGCGCGTAAATTCGCGCTCATCGGTGCCATGTCGTTGATTGCCGTGGCGGTGCCGTTGTACAACGTGGTGTCGCTGAATCTCGAATCGATCGCCTTCACCCGCCTTGAGCGACAGGGGACGCTGTGGCTAGGCGCGCTGCGTCAGGTCATGGATCACGCGCAGCGCCATCGCGGCATGTCGGTGCTGGTGTTGTCCGGGAAATCCAGCGTAACCAAAGAGGAATTGGCGCGCAAGCAACAGGAAGTCGATGCGGCTATTAAGGCGGTGGACGTTGTGTCCATTGGCGACGGCCGCGCGGTCGATGTCTCCGCTGATTGGACTAACCTCAAGAAAAAATGGGATTCCCTCAAGGCTGCCGTGCTGACGCTGAGCGCCGAGGAAAGTGTCAAGCGCCATCGCGAATTGCTCGAGGACTTGATCGCACTGGTCGGCCAGGTGGCCGACAAATCCAATCTTTCCTTGGACCCTGACCTGGATACTTATTATCTGCAGGACGTGGCAGCAGGCCGGCTGCTTCCGGTGGCGGAGTCGATCGGACAGATCCGCTTCATTGGCGCTTTGGCGCTGGCGACGCGTTCCTTGCCACCGCGCGAAGCGCGCAGCCTGGTCGAGCAGATCACGCTGGCCGAAGCAGGCATGAATGCGATTGCCTCCGAGATCGGCAAGGCCGCCGCCGTTCAACCCAAACTTTCCCAACTCCACACCAAGCTATTGCCGCGGTTCGACGAACAGGTGCGCAAGGTCCTGGAAATTGCCAACACAGACATCCTTGGCGGCCGTTTCACCATGGCTGCCGCGGATTATTTTACTCAGGCCACCGCGGCGACCACCGCCGGCTATGTCCTGTACGACGCAGACCTGAGTCTGTTGAGCGAGCTGCTCGCGGCGCGCGAGGCAGGTCAGTCGACGCGGCTGGCGGAACAACTGGCGGCCGTGCTGGCGGCCGCGATGCTGGCCGTATTGATGTACCTGGTTTTCTATCGAACGGTAACGCTAGCAGCGGAGCAGATGAAAATCGCCGCGGCTCGGCTGGCCGAAGGAGACCTCACCGTTCAACTGGAAAACGATTCGCTGGATGAGCTCGGCGCCGCTACGCGCAGCTTCGCGACCATGGTTGGAAATTTCCGGCGGATCATATTAAAAGTCAGCGAGGCCACGCGCGATGTCGGCAGCGCATCGACGTCGCTGGTGGCTTCCGCAGGAGAAATCGCAGCGCAATCCGAGCGGCAAAACCAGGCCGCCTCGTCGGCCGCCGCCGCGTTGGAGCAAATGACCATAAGCGTAAGCGAGATGTCGGAGAAGGGCGAGCAGGCACATCGACTGGCTGAACAATTTGGCGGTCTGTCCGAGTCGAGCAGCGCGGTGATCCAAAAATCCGTGGTGGAAATGCAAAGCATCGCGGAGTCGGTTAAGGATTCGTCGCGGGTGATTCAGTCGCTGTCGACGCAATCCGCGCAGATTTCGCGCATCGTGACCGAAATCAAAGACATCGCCGATCAGACCAATCTGCTCGCCTTGAACGCCGCGATCGAAGCCGCGCGCGCCGGCGAACAAGGCCGCGGCTTCGCGGTGGTGGCGGACGAAGTGCGTAAGCTGGCCGAACGCACGGCGCAATCTACGCAAAGCATCGCGGAGACTATCGGCAAGATTCAGTCCGAAACTTTGGGCGCGGTGACCACCATGGACGCCGGCGTCAAGCAGGTGGATGGCGGTGTCGGTCTGGCCAACGAAGCCGGGCGCTCAATTCAGGAGATTCGAGACCGGGTAGGCGTAGTGCAGACGGTGATCCGCGATATCTCCGCCTCGCTGCGAGAGCAAAGCGCCGCCAGTCACGATATTACGCAGAACGTGGAAACCATTTCGCAGATGTCGGAAAAAAACAGCGCAATCGCCGCCGGCACTGCGGCGGCGACGCTGAATCTGGACGCGTTGACCGTCGTTCTGAAAGACGCGGTGAGCAGTTTCAAGCTTTGACCAAACGTGGCGATCGCCGGCGCAGCAGCAAGTACGCCGCGGGAATCACCAGCATCGACAGCAGCGGCGCAGTGATCATGCCGCCGACCATCGGCGCGGCGATGCGCTGCATCACTTCCGAACCGGTGCCGCTGCCCCACATGATCGGTAACAAGCCGGCAAAGATCACGGCGACGGTCATCGCCTTGGGCCGCACGCGCTGCACCGCGCCTTCACGGATGGCGTCGAGCAGATCGATATTTTCAGTCTTGCCTTGTGCCACGCGCGGCTCCCATGCGTTTTTCAAATACAGCAACATGATCACGCCGAATTCGGCCGATACGCCGGCGAGTGCGATGAAGCCGACCGCGCCGGCCACCGACAGGTTGTACCCAAGCAGATACAACAACCAGATGCCGCCGACCAAGGCAAACGGCAACGTCGCCATGATCAGCAGAGCCTCATCGATACGCTGGAAGGTGAGATACAGCAGCACGAAAATAATTAGCAGCGTAAACGGCACCACGACTTTTAACCTGGCGGTGGCGCGCTCCAGGAATTCAAACTGCCCCGACCAGGAGATCGAATACCCGGCTGGCAGCGTGACTTGCTCACCCACCGCGCGCTGCATGTCGTGCACCGCCGAGCGCAAGTCGCGGCCGCGAATATCGACGTAGACCCAACCCGACAGCCGTGCGTTTTCGCTCTTCAGCATCGGCGGGCCGTCCACCACGTCCACTTGCGCGACGTCCGACAACACGATGCGCGCGCCGCGCTCGGTGACGATCGGCAGTTGACGAATGCGCTCGACCGAGTCGCGGAATTCGCGCGGGTAGCGCACGTTGATCGGGAAGCGCGCCAAACCCTCCACCGTCTCGCCGATGTTCTCGCCGCCGATGGCCGAGCTCACCACCGACTGCACGTCGGCGATGTTGAGGCCGAAGCGCGCGGCGCCGTCACGATCAATTTTTATATCGATGTAACGCCCGCCGCTCAAGCGCTCGGCCAAAGCGGACGACACACCCGGTACCGTCTTGACCGCGCGTTCGATTGCCGCGGCGACGCGGTCGATCTCGGCCAAACTGCTGCCCGCTACTTTCACGCCGACCGGACTCTTGATGCCGGTGGCCAGCATGTCGATGCGGTTGCGGATCGGCGGCACCCAGATGTTGGACAGGCCCGGCACTTTGACGATGCGATCCAGCTCTTCGACTAACTTGTCCTGCGTCATACCGGCACGCCATTGATCGCGCGGCTTGAACTGAATCGTCGTCTCGAACATCTCCAGCGGCGCGGGATCGGTCGCCGTTTCGGCGCGACCGGCTTTGCCAAAGATGCTCGCCACTTCGGGAACGGTCTTGATCAACCGATCGGTTTGTTGCAACAACTCCGAGGCTTTTCCCGCCGACAGACCCGGCAGCGCGGACGGCATGTAGAGTAAGTCGCCTTCATCCAGCGGCGGCATGAATTCGCCGCCGATGTATTGCAATGGCCACACGCTTGCGACGAGGGCCAACGCGGCAATGGCCAGCGTGCTCTTCGGTGCGCGCAGTACCACGTTGAGCAGCGGCTGATAGATCGCGATCAACATGCGATTGAGCGGATTCTTTTTCTCGTCGGGAATGCGGCCGCGAATGAGATAGCCCATCAACACCGGAATCAGCGTCACCGCCAGCGCGGCCGCGGCTGCCATGGCGTAGGTCTTGGTGAAGGCGAGTGGTGAAAACAAACGCCCTTCCTGAGCTTCCAGGGTGAACACCGGGATGAAGGACAACGTGATGATGAGGAGCGAGAAAAATAAAGCTGGGCCGACTTCCGCCGCGGAATCGCCGATGACTTGCCAATGCCGCGCGCCGGCGAGTTTTTCCGCCGGATGCCGGTGATTCCACTGTTCAATGTGCTTGTGCGCGTTTTCGATCATCACCACCGCGGCATCGACCATCGCGCCGATGGCGATGGCGATGCCGCCGAGCGACATGATGTTGGCGTTCACGCCCTGATAATGCATCACGATAAAAGCCGCCAGAATGCCCAGCGGCAGCGACACAATGGCAACGAAAGATGAACGCAGGTGAAACAGAAATACAAAACATACCAGCGCCACCACGATGAATTCTTCGATCAGTTTGTGCGTGAGGTTGTCGACCGCGCGCTCGATCAAGCCGGAACGATCGTAAGTCGGCACGATTTGCACGCCTGCGGGCAGGCTGCCCTGGAGCGATTTCAGTTTGGTTTTGACCGCGGCGATGGTCTCCAGTGCGTTCTTGCCCGAGCGCATGAGAATCACGCCGCCGGCGACTTCACCTTCGCCATCAAGCTCGCTGATGCCGCGCCGGGTTTCCGGCCCGAGCTGCACGCGCGCCACATCGCGCAGCCGCACCGAGATGCCGGCATCGGTCGCGCGCAGCGGTATCTTGCGAAAGTCCTCCAGCGTTTGCAGATAGCCGGACGCGCGCACCATGTATTCCGCTTCGCCCAGCTCCAGCACCGAACCGCCGCTCTCCTGGTTCGCCTTCTGGATCGCCTCGATCACTTTTCCGTGCGGCAAGTTGTAGGCGCGCAGCTTGTCGGGATCGAGCACGATTTGATATTGCTTGACCATGCCGCCGATCGAAGCCACTTCCGCCACATTCGGCACCGCCTTGAGCTCGTATTTCAGAAACCAGTCTTGCAGCGCCCGCAACTGTCCGAGGTCGTGCGCGCCGCTGCGATCGACCAAAGCGTATTCGTACACCCACCCGACTCCGGTCGCATCGGGTCCGAGCGCGGCCCGGGCATTGGCCGGCAAGCGTGCTTGCACTTGGTTCAAATATTCCAACACGCGCGAACGCGCCCAATACAGATCCGTTCCATCTTCGAACAACACGTATACGAACGAGTCGCCAAAGAACGAGTAGCCGCGCACCGACTTCGCCCCCGGCACCGACAGCATGGTGGTGGTCATCGGGTAAGTGATCTGGTTTTCGACGATCTGCGGCGCCTGACCTGGAAAACTGGTGCGGATGATCACCTGCACGTCGGACAAATCCGGAATCGCGTCGAGCGCCGTCTTGCCGAGCGACCACACGCCCCACGCCGCCACCATCATGGTGGCGAGCAAGACGAGGAAGCGATTGCCGATTGACCAGCGGATCAGTTTGGCGATCATGGTTTCGTCTCGCTCATTTCCTGCATGCGCGTGGTGCTGGCTCTCAAACTCGCTTCAGAGTCGAGAAGGAACTGGCCGGACAGTACGACTTTTTGTCCGGCTTCCAGACCACGCTTGATCTCAGTCTGACCGTCGGACTCGATGCCAATCTCGACTTCGACCGGACGAAACTTAGCCGTCGCTTCGGCCAGCATTACCACGGTGCGGCGGCCAGTCTGAATGATCGCCTCGGTCGGTACCATCAATGCCGGCTCGGACGTCATGACCCATTGCACGCTGACAAACATGCCGGGGGCCAGTTGTCCACCCGAGTTTGCGAGCTCGACACGGGCTCTCACTGTGCGAGTCGCCGCGTTGACTTCGGGCAAGATAGTTTGCAGAGCTCCTTTGAACAGCATCCCAGGCAACGCGGGCGAACGCGCTTCGATCATGGCACCCGGATGTAACAGCGCGGCCTGACTCTCCGGCACTTCGGCATTCGCCCACACGGTGGAGAGTCCGTTGATGCGGAACAGCGTCGCGCCCGGCATCACCGTCATACCCTCGCGCGCGGCTAACTCGACCAGCACGCCGCCGATCGGCGCGTAGAGCGTGATACGCGGCTGCACCGTGCCGCTGGCTACGACCAGAGCAATCTGCGCCTCGCTCATGCCGGCCTGGCGCATGCGCTGACGCGCGGCATCGATCAGCGCCAGCAGATCTTTTCCCTGCATGCGTTGCACCGAGAGATACTCTTCCTGCGCGGCGACCCAGTCCGGCACATACAGCTCGGCCAGCGCCTGCCCTTTGCTCACGTGATCGAGCGTCGCGCGCACGTACAAGCGCTCAATAAAGGCGCTGGCGCGCGCCTGCACCACGGCTTGATCGCGCTCGTTGAACGCGATGCTGCCGGTGGCTTCCAGGCGCGGCGTCATCGCGGCGCGCCGGACTTCAGCCGTGCGCACGCCGAGGTTCTGCTGTACTCGGGGGCTGACGCTGACGTGGCTCTCATCGCCGTCGTCGTCGGCGTACATCGGCACCAGCATCATGTCCATGAACGGCGACTTGCCGGGTTTGTCGAATTTTTGTCCGGGTACCATCGGGTCGTGCCAGTACAACACCTTTTTTCCGGTCGCCGGATCGACATTGCTTGCGGCGGTCATTGCGCTGGTCTCCGGCGCGGCGGACTTGCCTTGCTTGACGCCGAGACGGTACAAGCCAAAACTTCCTGCGCTCACCGCGATCAGCAGACCGATGCCGATAAGCACGCGCGTAATTTGATTGCTCATGTTGGCCTCCTAATGACGCGGCGCGGCCGCGTCATGCTCGCCTGGAAACAAAAAATTGAGTTGCGCCCACAGCCGCGCGCTGTCCATCTCAAGGCGCAGCCGCTCCAGTCGCAGGTCGATTTCGTTGCGGCGGGCGTCGAGCACCGCGCCGAGCGCGAGACTGCCGCCGCGGTACGCGGCGAGAGCCGCCTTGGTGCGTTCGCCCGCCAGAGGGATGATGGACTGATCGTAACGACCCAAGCGCTCGCGATCGCTTTGCCACTCTTGCAACATGAGCTGCACTTCGGCGACGTGAGCTCGTGTCGCTTCTTCGCGCTGCGCGCGCATCTCCTCGACGCCGGCGAGCTTCGCGGCGAGCTCGCGCTCCTGCCGGTTCTTCTGATCCCATTGCAGAGGAATCGAGACATTCAACGAGACCATGTTGGAATACGCCGGCCCGCGTTGGCTGAACATCACTTCGAAACTCCAGTCCGCGCGTTTATTGGCGCGCGCGATCTGCGCGTCGGCTTGTGCCATCTCCTCTTGTCTGGTCATGATCGCGATCTGCGGGTGATGCGCCAGATCGGTTTCAATATCGCGCGTGTTCAAGGCAACTTTGTCGAGCGCGGGCAATTCGCTCAAGGGCTGTTTGGCTGCCGCACCGATCCAGCGCGCCAACTGCGTGGTCGCGGCGGCGATCTGCCGTTCGCTCTGCGCGATGCGATCCTCGATCAACGCGACCGCGGAGCGCGCGCTGAACACATCGGCTTGCGCGCCGCGGCCGCCACGATACGCGCCGTCCGCCGCGTCGATCTGCAAGCGCGCTTCGTCACGCTGGCTCAGTAACACCTCGCGCACGCGCTCCTGGTAATAGCGATCGAGCCAAGCCAGCGCGGTGTCGCGCCGCAAGTTGGATAGCGCGAGCGACCTGACTGCGTCCACCGTTTCCGCTTCGCGCTCGAAGCGCGCCGCGCGCGCGCGCCGCTTGTCTGCGCGGGTGAACTCTTGCGCGACACCGATGGAACGCTGCGTCATGAAGTCGGTACCGAGACTGAACTGATCCGGTCCGTCGATTGGAATATTGCTGATGCCCGCCTTCAGCGTGGGATCCGGCAATTGCGCGGCCGCGCGTGCCATCTCGCGCGCCGCGGCCGCGCTCGCATCCTGTGCGACCAACTGGCGTGAGCGTTGTTGCGCGAGGCGCAGCGCCTCATCCAGCGTCAGCGCCTGCGCGCCGGTGGTGGTGAGCGCGATTGCGACAACTACACTTTGCAGTGCGCGGGTGACGGACCACACGGTAGTCCGCGAGACAAACATGGGAAACATGAGACCTCCAACGAGACGAAAACGGAAGAATCGCCGGCGGCTAAGATTGCCGCCGGCGGCGCGTTCGGTCGTGGTGGTCTACAACAGCAGAGAGCAGAATAGAATAGAAGGAGGAGGTGCGGCGACGCGCGCGGGCGCGCTGTCGTTCAAGGCAAGCAGAGGCTGCGCGATTTCGTGCGCCGGCAGGACCAGCACAGCCACACTGGCGGACGGCACCGCTGGCGTGAGATCGAGCTGGCCATTGTTCTGATCGAACGCGGTGCATTCACTTAAACATTGGTTGGGATTCACCCGCGCGTGGCAGTCACCTTGCGGCGCGTTGCCGGATGACTGCGCACTGTCAAATGCCAGCGCCGCGCCGGACGCGGGCAACAGACAGGCGTAAGCCGACTGCATGAACACAGTAAACAGCAGCGCCGTCAGCATGGCTGCGCTCATACGCTTGATCTGCTTCTTGCCTGGTTTCATGATTTCATTTTCGGCTTGTTCTCATGCGAGTTTAGTCGAAGCGGCGGCGCGCGTCGAGCACTGCCCGTTACAGCAGCGCAGGCGAGAGCACCGCTTTCACCGTCGCGTGTCCCGGCACCCGTCGGCTCTCAAACCACCACACACTGGCCTTGTCGATGTCCCAAGCGTGCGCTTGTCCGGTCACGACGCGGGCGGCCAATTCGCCGAGCATGGGCTGGTGTCCGATCAGCAGAACATCGCTTGCGCCTTCTGGCCAGGCGGCAAGACGCAGCAATGCATCGCTATCGGTCTCGGTGTATAGCTCGTTAGTCATCACGTAGTTCATCTGTAATGCGTCCGCCGTTTCTCTGGTGCGCAGCGCCGGGCTGACCAGAATGCGCAAATTTTCCGGTAAGCGTGGTTTGAGCCACGCCGCCATGCCACGTGCCTGCTCCACGCCCAGCGCGCTCAAGTGCCGCGACTTATCCGGCGCGCTCATCTCCGCGTCGGCATGACGCCACAAGATCAGTTGCATGCCTTGAGAGTTGGATTCCACATGCGACTACTTGTCTTCCGCGAGCGAGCGCACGGCCATCGCTTCCAGCAACTGCGTTTGCGCTGATCGCCCTTTGCCGCGCGCAGGGCGGCAGCGCGTGAAGTTCCCCGCCGCGTCCATTTCCCATGCCTGCGTGTTGTCCTGTAAGCAGGTCATCAGCGCTTCGTCGATTACCCGCTTCTTAAGCTTTACGTCCAGCAGCGGGAAACAGATTTCGATGCGGCGAAAAAAATTCCGGTCCATCCAGTCGGCGCTGGACAGATAGACTTGATCGGCACCGCGAAAGTAGTACACCCGGTTGTGTTCGAGAAAGCGCCCGATCACCGAGCGCACGCGAATATTCTCCGACAAGCCGGTGATGCCGGGCCGCAACGCGCAGACGCCGCGCACAATCAGGTCAATCTGCACCCCCGCGCTGGAAGCGGCATACAGCGCCGCGATGATTTCCGGTTCCAGCAGCGCATTCATTTTGGCGATGATGCCGGCGGGCTTGCCGGCTTTCGCCAGCTCCGCCTCGTAGCAGATCGCCTCGATAAAGCGCGTGTGCAGATTGAACGGCGACTGCCACAGATGCTGCAACTTGCTCGCCTTGCCCAGGCCGGTGAGCTGCACAAAAACTTCGGCCACGTCGTTGCACAACTCCTCATTACAGGTGAACAAGCCGAAGTCCGTGTACAGCGTTGCCGTGCGTGAATGATAGTTGCCGGTGGACAGATGCACGTAGCGGCGCAGCCTATCGTCCTCGCGCCGCACCACCAGCGCCATCTTCGCGTGCGTCTTGTGGCCAACCACGCCATAGATCACATGCGCGCCGACTTCTTCCAGGCGCTGCGCCCAGTTCATGTTGGCTTCCTCGTCGAAGCGCGCCATCAACTCCACGACCACCGTGACTTCTTTACCGTTGCGCGCGGCGTCAATGAGGATTTGCATCAGCTCCGAATTCACCCCGGTGCGATACACCGTCTGCTTGATCGCCACGACTTTCGGGTCGGACGCCGCCTGCTCGATGAAGCGCACCACGGGCTTGAACGACTGGAACGGGTGATGCAGCAAGATATCGCCCTTGCGCATCGCGGCGAACATGTCATTGCGCCGTGCCAAGGCGCCTGGCACGCCCGGCGTGAACGGAGGGAATTTGAGGTCCGCGCGCTCCACCCAGTCCGGCACCTGCATCAAGCGCACCAGATTGACCGGACCTTCGACGCGGTATAAGTCGTCCTCGCGCAACTCAAATTGCGCCAACAGAAAATTGGCCAATTCCGGCGTGCACTGATGTGCCACTTCGAGCCGCACCGCATCGCCAAAGCGGCGTTGCGGCAATTCGCCTTGCAGCGCGGTGCGCAGGTTTTTTACCTCTTCCTCATCGACGAACAAGTCACTGTTGCGGGTGACGCGGAACTGATGGCATTGCTCGACCTTCATGCCGGAAAACAAATCGGCCAATTGCGCGTGGATCACCGACGACAGAAACACGAACGCGTATTCCGCGCCGGCGATCTCCCGTGGCAAACGAATGATGCGCGGCAGAACGCGCGGCGCCTGCACCAGTGCGATACCGGAGTTGCGGCCGAAGGCATCTTTGCCCGAGAGCTGCACCGCGAAATTCAGGCTTTTGTTCAAGATGCGCGGGAAAGGATGCGCCGGGTCCAGCCCAATCGGCGTCAATACCGGCAGCAACTCGCGCGTGAAATAAGCTTTCACCCACGCGCGCTGCGCTTCGGTCCACTCGCGCCGGCGCAGAAAACGAATGCCCGCACTGGCGAGCCGCGGCAGAATACTTTGATTGAGTAACGTGTACTGACGCGTCACCAAATCATGCGTACGCCGCGACACATCTAGCAGCACGCGTTCGATGGCGGAACCGTCCACGCCCGCGCGCTCACCCGCCATGTCCAGTTGCGCTTTGAGGCCGGCCACGCGGATTTCGAAAAACTCATCCAGATTGCTGCTGACGATGCACAGGAATTTCAACCGTTCGAGGATTGGCACGGACGCGTCTTCGGCCTGCGCCAGCACGCGCACGTTGAACTGCAATTGACCGATTTCGCGATTCAGCAGATTGGCGGCGATGGCCGGACGTGTTCGGCGGTGCCCGCCGGGCGCCGCGGCTGTCTCGTTTCTGGCGACTTGGCTGGCTGATTTACGGGGCATGAAAAAACATGACGGATCGCGGTTCTTGGAAAACGCTTGGTTATTCCTTCGGCGGCACGTAACCGGCGGCGCTTTCCGCCCCGCTTCCAAAAAAATATTGCTCGGTCTGCTCCATCAAATATTTCCGCGCCTTGGCGTCGGAGAGATTCAGCCGCATCTCATTCACCAGCATTTTTTGATGCTCCAACCAGCCGCGCCACGCTTCCTTCGACACGCTGTCAAAAATTCGCTTGCCCAGTTCTCCGGGGAAAGGCGCGAAATCCATTCCTTCCGCTTCGCGGCCAAGCTTCACGCACTGAACCATTCTTGACATGTTTATACCTCGATTACGGATAGCGTGGTGTGACGACTCGATGACAATCGAGCGCTGAAGCCAGCGATTATAGGTTGAAGACCGCGTGACGCCTCGGGCGATCGCCTGCGGCAGCGTAGCCAATGAAAACTTGACGCAAGCAAACCGCGGCCGCAAGATTGCGGCGTCCGTAATGAGTCGGACAGCCGCCGGTAGAGCGGCCCAACTAGGGAGGCTTGGAAATGAAAACTCAAAATGTGTTACCGCTGCGGTCTCTGCTCCTGTTCGTGCCTCTCGCCGTCGTCGGCGTATCCAGCGCGGCGGCGCAAGATACGCGAGTGTCGACGGACACGGTGGAAGTCACGGCTTATCGAGTGCCGACCCTGTTGAACGAAACGACGCAAGGCGTGAGCGTGCTCAACAGCGAAGAAATCGTTGTGCGTCATCCCGAATCGACCATTGAGTTATTAAGCCAGATTCCCGGTCTGCAAGTCGATCAGTCCGGCAGTCCGGGCGGCATCAGTAACATTTACATTCGCGGCAGCGACCCGAATCACACGCTGGTGATCGTGGACGGCATTCGCATGAATGACCCGTCCACTAATCGCGGCGGCGGCTACGATCTCACCACCATCGACCCCGCGCATATCGAGCGCATCGAAATCATTCGCGGCGGCGGATCGGCAATTTACGGCGCCGATGCGATGGGCGGCGTGATCAATATTGTGACCAAGCGCGGTAAGGCGGATGGAGTGCACGAGAGCGTGTCGGCTTCCGTCGGCAATCACGATTACCGCGCCGCGAGCGCGTCGTTGTCCGGCGGCAGCGAGCAAGTGCAGGCCGCGTTCAGCGCCTCGAATCGTAAGGACGGGCGGCCGGAAGACGGCGGCACCATCGATCTCGCCGTATTTTCCGGTGCGCTCGACGTGCAACTCTCCGATTCAGCGCGATTCAGCATGACGACCTTCAACACCAATCGTGGCAGTACCAGCTTTACGGACGACAGCGGCGGAATCAAATTCGCGGTCAATCGTGTACTCGAACACAAGCGCTCGGAGGAGAGGGCGGTCGGTGCGGGCCTGCGATGGAAAGTGCGTGAGAATGTCGATGTCAATTTTTCGCTCTCGGCCTATGACCGGGCGGAAGACGTCAATTCGCCACGGGTTCCTCCGGGCGTGCGGTCGGCATTCGGGCTACCAGCCAACTCGTCGCATACCGATTTCAGTCGCACAACTGGCCTCGCTAGCGCGACACTTGCGTTGCCGTTGGATTCGGGGTTGACGGCCGGCTACGAGCACGTGCGCGAAGATGGATCCAATACGACGAGAGTGCCAGCGTTCTTTACCACCAGCGTTTTCGGCCTGGTTCGCGATACCGATTCTTTATTTGTCGAGGCCGAGTCAAAACCTGTGTCCGGCCTGATCGTGCATGCTGGATTACGCCACGATGAAATCACCGCCTACGGCTCGCGCAATAGTCCCAGCGCCGGGCTTCGCTACCAGTTCCACGCGACCGGTACCGTTTTGAAAGCGAATTACGCGAAAGGATTTCGTCCTCCCAGTTTCTTCGCGCTTGGATTGTTGCCGGCGTTGGGCGGAAATCCGAAGTTGGTGTCCGAGACCAACACCAACAAGGAGATCGGCGCGGAGCAGCCGTTTCTCGGCGATCACGGGTGGTTGAGCTTGACCTGGTTCAGAAACGCGTACAACAACCTGGTGGACTTCGACACCTCGATCAACAAGCTGGTCAATCGCCCGCAAATCACCGCGGAAGGCGTTGAATCCGCAGTGCGCTATCGGTTGAGCGACAGCTTGCGTGTGGGAGCACAGGTGACTTACGCACACACCCGGCGCGACGATACCGGCAGCATGATGCGCAATCGGCCCGACTGGCGCGGCGGCTTCGATCTCAGTTACGAGATCAATGAGGCGATGTCGTTCAACGGACAGACTACCTATGTCGGCAGCGTGCTGGATTCTTCCATTCCCACCGGCGATACGACCTTGCATCCTTACTGGCGCACCGATCTCGCCGGAAGGTACAAGATCAATACTTGGCTCGCCGCGACGGCGGCGATCGACAACGTGTTCGATAAGAAATACGATCAGTTTGTCGGCTTCGAGAATCCGGGCGTGCGCGTACGCGTGGGAGTGTCGGCGCAGTTCTGATCGATTGATTTCATGTTCAAGGCCGCGCGATGAGGTTCAGTGCGGCGCCGGTTTTCCGCGTGGCCGCCGCGGCTGGGTTTAGTTTATTTTTCGCGGCGATTTCAATTGGCGCGGAATCACCCGCGCATGATGCACGCTACGCTACTTCCGTCGAAGCTGAATTTCGCGGTTGTGAGTCGGCTGGGTGGTGCCGGTTTTGGATCGAACCGCCAAACTCTTTCGCTGAATCGCTGCTTCGCGTGCGACCCGGTGGTGTCGTTCACGCGCCCGGTAGTGAAGCCGTATCCATTGCGCTGCGCGATCACCTCAATCGCTTGCTCTCCAATATGATCCAGCAAGCCAAGCACATCGTGCTGCACGACTTGCGCGACCTGGGGGACGGAACCTTCGCGGCGACGGTGACGGTGAATGGCATAGCGCTCGCGTCCGACCCGATGCTCTTGGAGCTGTGCGCGAGATTTCGCCGCCCGGACGCAATGCACCTAGAAAGCGCAGATTAACCACCGAGAGACAGAGCACAGAGTTGATTCAGAACCGGGCGGGCGGGTACCACCCGCCATTGCAATTTGATCTTCAGTGCGGCGGGTGTCACCCGTTCGATTTCTGAATGATTGCCGAAAGAAATTGTAGTGTGGGTTCGCGAAGCAACCCACCGAGCGGTGCGGTAGAGAGCGCAGAGAGAATGAGGGCGGCGCGGTGGATTGCGCTGGCGCGCGAATCCACCGCTACGAAAACCGCTGCGCGCCGATCCGTCAAAAAAAAGCGCATTCAGAGGAATGCGCTTTCGAATTTAACTTTACTCATCCCGACGTGCGCCGGGATGAATGGTTTGAAACTTACTCTTTGGTGATAGTCCAGACCACCGCAGATTTCGGCGTCGTGTAGAACGGCGACTCCATCTGATAGTTCACATACAACTCGCCGTAGTCCGCGACGTACATGGTCTTGCCATCCATGCTGAACTCGACGTCGTTGGTGCGCTCGAAGCCGCCGCGGTTTTCTTTTTTCTGGTAGGCATTCGGTCCGGGATCGATGTTCTCGGCGAAGATCGACCACTTGACGCCGGTCGGATTGAGAAATTCGACCTTCACGATCGCCGGCCACATCGGACGCAGACTCTCAGGTCCGTTGTCGATAATTCCGAACACCGCCGTGAAAATTGTATCCGTCGCGCCGAACGCTTTCGGTGACCAAGCCAATCCATCCATCGGATTATTGGTGTCCCATTCCATCACCGGGTTGACGTAGCCATTGGGGTTGGGATTGGCAATAATCAGCGGCGTGCCGCGAACCCCGATCGAGTGGTCGATGAAACGATAAGGCGGCAATTGTGGAATGAACGGCTTCTCCCCAATGTACAACTGTGGATTTGGCCGCGTGGGGTCGAACTTATTGCCGCGATACACGTCGGGTCCCGAGCGTTTGATATTGACGAAGTTCACGCCGTCTTTATCCGGGAAACCCGCGTCTTGACCTTTTTCGGTAAAGACGAAGAGCCGCTCGGAGGCGTTGGCGACGCGGCGATTGCCTTTGTCGTTCTGTCCGTTGTCGCTTACCGCGAGGGCGTTCTCAAAGCGCGAACCCTTTGGCCCGAAGGCAACACCCGAGGAGTTGCGCAACCCCATCGCATACACTTCCCAATCATCAATGGTGTAACTGCTATCGGCCTTCAGCCGCGCCCGGTGAATTGCGCCACCGCAAGGCTTTTGCGCTTTGATGACTTGACCTGGCTTGGACGCCGTACCTTTTGGCAAGTAAGCGCCGGTAAGATTGCCTTGGCTGTCGCGAATGTTAAGCCCGGTCAGGACGATGTCGCGGCACGGCGGGTCGCGCGGTAATGCCGGCACTCCGGCAGGCGTGCGCTTCTCCCAATACGGATCGATCGCATCGGTCCAGCCATGAATGTCGGGATCAGCAAACCCCGAATTCGACGGAGCGCCCACTGCGTAGTACAGCCAGCCGTCTCGGCAAGTGATACCACCCAGCGCATGGTCGCCGATCGGAACTTCACGCATGATTAACTTGGGATCGCCCTTCACGCCGTCGATTTCCCAAATGCCGTAGCTATAGTCTCCGACGTAGGTGCGGCCGTTTTCGTGACAGTAACCGATTTCATTCAAGGCGAAGGACTTGAAGATTCCCAGGCCGACATGATCCCGAATCAGTTTGCCGGACTTGTCGAAGATCTTCACGTGCGGTTTGTCGATGCCTTCCGGAGGAAAGCCAAACGTATTGCCGGAAATGGCGACCCACACGTTATCGCTTTTATCCACGGTGATCGACGTGACCGTGTCCAGACCGGCCGCGAACACTCCCACTTTGTAGCCCGGTGGAACCTTGATCTTGCTCGGGTCCGGCGTCACCGGTGTCCGCGTGGACCATTTGCCGGCAGGGCCGCCCGGTTCTGCCTTGGCGCGATCCTGAGCGAACGCAGTTCCAGCCACGAACCCGGTCGCCAACAAGATGATTGGCACATACCTAAGTATCTTCATTTCCCTCTCCTACTCGGTTAAAAAGCTCCTCCACACGAACTGCCACACAGAAACCCGCGACCTCACTGCATCACGGGGCGAAACCAAAAAATCAGTCGCGATTGACGGCGATCAGAACGTTCTGATGTGCGCGATGATGCTGCGGACTTGTTCGTCACTCAGCCTCTTCTCCCACGCCGGCATGGCCGCAATCTTGCCGACGAATTCGCCGCCTTTCTTGATCACCAACATCAAATAATCGTCGGTCACCAGCTTCATGTATTCCTTTTTCGCCAGATTGGGCACGACAGGACTGAATCCACCGGCGTGCCCTTCGCCGCCATCACCCCTAAGACCGTGGCACCCGGCGCACATCTGCTCGAAGATTTCCTGACCGGTCACCGGCGCGGTTTGCGCGGTGGCTGTCATCGGGGCAATGGCAAACAGCATCGCTATGATTGCGATCGGAACAACCATACGTCTGCGCGGAAGTGAATGCAAAGCTCCTCCTAATTTTTTGACCCAGTTCTTTGAACAAACTCTATTCCCTAACCGGCGAGCCGTCAAGCAAGCAAGAGTATGGTCACATTTGACAAGCTTAGACTCTACGCCTCGCCGCGTGCGTGATTGCACTCAAGGGGGAACGCAGTTCGTGTGCCGTTCCGGGCGCCAACCGGCGAAGCGCGGTAAGCTTTGAAGTGACAAATGCGCAAATTGAACATCGGAAAAGCTTGGCGAGTGACTCTCGTCATTGCGAAATGGACCGCCGGTCTGGCGTTCGCTCTTGTCTTGCTGGTCGTTGGCATCAATTGCTTCGATGAAGACCTAACGCCAGAAGCCAAAGCGCTGCTCCTTGCGCCCCCGAACGCATATAAACCGGAGGAAAATATTTACTTGGCCCTGATGGGCTTTGATGCTCCGCCTGGCGTCTCGCCATTGGCCGCCGGGCAGGCGAAGGTGATGCGCTTAGACGCTGCGGTTTCGGCTTACTCGAAGGATCGTCGAACCTTTTCGCCAAACCTGTTAAAACCTGCAATAAACCGGTTGGAATTCGAGGGCGAAATTGATTTCTGCGAACCGCTGAGGAATTCTTGTCTCGCTGGGCTGGACACCCATCGAACGCAAATCA
Organism: Betaproteobacteria bacterium; assembly: GCA_043751985.1. Lineage (GTDB taxonomy): Bacteria > Pseudomonadota > Gammaproteobacteria > Burkholderiales > JAYUZG01 > JAYUZG01. Next base: position 648 of record JAYUZG010000069.1, on the reverse strand, counting down.
ATTGTCTGTTGCGGCGTAACAGGGAATTATTTCGGCGCTATAAAAATTTGCACCTGATGAAAGGTTATTACGAAACGGCAACGCTAAGTGTATACAGCGTGCTCCTCACTACTCCAGGCAAAGTACGACAACTATTTCTCGCGGACATTGCGCTTCGCTCTACATCAGGCTCGCGTGCGCAACAAAGCTTGGCTATTTCCGATTTGCACAATGACATCGTAACCTGGCGGCAGATGCTAACGGGAACCGGTGCTTTCCTTTCGAAAATTTTTGCCTTTGCGTATTTGCGCAATGACTATGCGTTACTTGCGGAAATCGTCAGTGAGCGCCGCTTTTCTTTCGAAGCCTTGTCGCCGCAGGTTTTGCGCGCCATCGAGGTTGTCGACGATTCCGCCTGGGCTAACGGAAATGTGTTTGAAGCCGAGTACCGGTGGGCAAGCGTCATCTTGAAACCAATGCAGGGCGTCGAACCAGACAGCCTCTTGGCACAACCGGCGAACGGATTGAACTGGTATTCCCCGCGCTCTTGGCGCGTGGACAAAACCGTTTTTGACTTTAAGCGTAGCTCGCCGGTTTTGTTTTTCTGTGCCGTAATACCCCGTGGTCTTGCCACGGGGATAGGCACAGGGCGAGCGGAGCAAATTTATT
>JAYUZG010000068.1:0-29621 GCA_043751985.1 Betaproteobacteria bacterium | reverse complement strand
AGCCAAGGCGGCTGACATGTGAATCGAAGAGTATCGTGGCCTTAGTTGAGTCCCATGCATGCATCGCTGCGGATGCCCTACCTAGCCAGGCAAGTACGTTAGATGAGTCGTTCCCTAGTTCTTCCGTAGGGGGCATTGATCGAAGTAAATCTTCAATCTCGAATAGAAGTTGCTCTGGCGTCAGTTTGTTCATGTAGTGCCTAACGAATATATATACAGCACGGTGCTGTATATCGGATTGGAGCGTGCCGCATTACGAGGAGGAGCCAATGGCAAATCATTGATTTGAATTGTCCTCGTAAATTTAACATGGCACGGTCAGTTTTATACACGCCAGTCTGATGCAGATTTGGACCCCAATGTCTGCGGTGCAACGTTTCACGTCCGTCTCTCTTAGCCGTGCGTTGTCTTATAACACGAGAAGCAATTCATTTGAGAAAATTGTTGGGCAGGTCTTGAGTTCCTTGAAGAACTTTGACAATCAGACTTGGGTCCAGCCGGCTTCGGTAGTCAGCAGCAACGTGTGCGAATTTGACCATGCCGCGTTGGTTGATGATGTACGTTGCCGTTACGGGTAGTTCCCATGCATCGCTGCCGTTATGCCTGACCAAATCTCGTCCCAACGCCAGAAGTCGTTGTCGCGCAGCATCGGCAACGCGATGCACCAGGCCGTAGCGCCTGGCCACGACACTATCTCGATCACTTAACACGTCGAATTCAAGTGCGAGCTTCTCTCGAGTGTTGCACGTTTGATCAGGGAGTTCTGGCGAGATCGCAATCAGGCTAGCTCCTAGTTTCATAATCTCTGGCAAGTGAGATTGGAGTCCCCGTAACGCAATGTTGCAATAGGGACACCAGCCACCACGGTAAAACGTGACGACTGCCGGTTCATTTTTTAGCCGATCTTCCAGCGCCACCAACTCTCCGTCCGCGCTGGGTAGTCGAAACGCTGGCGCAATTTGATCTTGCGCCGGAGCGCCCATGACAATCACTCGAGCTTCGCCAATTTGCCCTGCAAACAAGACTGCAGCAGCGTCTTTGCCGATGCGTGTCGCGAGATTCGAGATGTGCGCATTCAGTTCTTCTACGATTGTGTCATCTCAATGCCTCGGTTGGGTGGTCATTCTACGGCGCCGTAAAGTCTAAGCACCAAGGAGGTCAGAAGCGAGGGATTGGCTGGTACGACAAGAACGCGATTGGGCGACGCGCCCGATGGCTTCTGCCGAGCAAGCGTGTAGACGACGCTTCCTGGCCGCGCTGGGTCGCCACAGGTCCAATACTACTTGTGTTCCAATGAGAAATGGCGCACGCAGATAGAGAGAGTTCATCATGCGATTACCAGGAAAAGTAGCCATCGTCGTTGGCGCAGGCCAGAGTCCGGGCGAAGGCACGGGCAATGGCCGCGCCACGGCGATCCGTTTCGCGCAGGAGGGCGCGAGGATTCTGGCGGTGGATCGGCGCATCGCGTCGGCCGAAGAAACTGCCGCCGGAATTGTCGCGGCGGGTGGCGAGTGCATGGCGTTTGAGGCCGACGTCACTGACGAGGCGACGCTGGCCGACGCGGTGGCATTTGCGCACAAGAGATGGGGCCACATCGACATTTTGCCTAACAACGTCGGTGTGAGCATCGCGGGCGGTGACGCGCCGCTGCTTGATCTCACCGAGGAGATCTTCGATCGCGTCAGCGCGATTAATTTGCGTGGCACGGTGATGGCGTGCAAGCAGGTGATTCCGCTCATGCGCGAGCAGAAGAGCGGCGTGATCATCAACATTTCGTCGATTGCAGCCTGGATCGACTATCCGTTGGTGGTTTACAAAGCGACCAAAGCGGCGATGATCGCGTTCACTCAGCAATTGGCGTTGCAAAACGCCGCTTATGGAATTCGCGCCAATGTAATATTGCCCGGTCTCATGAACACGCCGATGGGCGTTGACACGCGCGCGAATGCCAGCGGTAAGACCCGTGCGGTAATTGAAGCAGAGCGCGATGCAAAAGTGCCGCTGCGCGGGAAAATGGGAAGCGCATGGGATGTTGCCAACGCCGCGCTATTTCTCGCGTCGGATGAGGCCAACTTCATCACCGGTGTGGTCTTACCGGTGGACGGCGGGGCGCCCACTCGGATTGGATGACGCGGTGCGCGCATTTGCAGTCCAGGTTTTCGTTTTTCCGGCGCCTCTGTCGGATTACGCTCAACGAGCTAATCCGACCAACGACTACGGCCTCTTAAATATTGTTAGAAATCGTAGGGCGCAATAGCGCAGCGTATTGCGCCGGATGGTTTCATATGATCGTCAATGTGCATGAGTCAAACTGTCCGCGTCCGAGCTTTTCACCGCCGCCGTCGGATACGCTCAGTTGACCTTCAGTCCACGCATTCGGCGCAATACGCTGTGCTATTACGCCCTACCAGTCTGAGCAAACACGACGCGCGCAATTCATATGATATAATTGTCGGTATCAAATGATCTTCCCGAAAGAGCGTCACATGACTTCCATGATTAGTGCGGCCAGAATCGCCGCGGTAATGGGATTGCCCGGCAAAGTGCGATCCTTGGGTGAATTGTCTTCCGCCGTGCGCGATGGCCTGCCCAAATCCGCACTGAAGGCGAGCCTTGCACGGGTATTTCCGGAAGGAGCGGAGCAGACCAGCATGCTTTACCGTGTCATCCCTGAGGCTACGTACAAGCGCCGACGCGAGCATTTGAAAACGGACGAGAGCGAACGAACCGAGCGATTGGCGCGCGTGATCGCGACTGCAGAATATGTCTGGGACGATAGGGCGGAATCGAGGCGCTTCCTCACGACTCCTCACGCTCGCCTGGAAGGTCAGCGTCCTGTCGAAGTTGCGTTACGCGAACTCGGTGCGCGCCGGGTCGAGGAGCTGCTCTGGAAACTCTACTATGGCCTCGCGGCCTGATCGAGTCGCTCAATCTTTAACGGCTTACCGGATCGCCGACGCGCGCCATCCAATCTTTGATGGCAGCGGCGCCGCGCTTGTCGGGGCGCGTTGGAGTTCACCTGGTAACCCGGTGATATACGCTGCGGCATCCTATGCCGGTGCGATGCTGGAGCGGCTGGTTCACGCTGGAACAGGGCGGATTCCCCGGAATCAGAAGGCCGTCATCATTCACATTCTTGCGCGAGTCTCCCGCGAGGAATGGGCGGAAGATCGGTTACCCCGCGGCTGGGACCATGAGGACAATATCGTTTCGCAATCTTTCGGCGACGGGTGGATTGAGAGCCGGCGCAGCGCAGTCCTGATGGTGCCTTCAGTGATTGCGAAGTACGAAAAGAACATCCTTATCAACCCGGCGCATCCCCATTTCAAGTGGATCAGAGCGGGCAAGCCGGGGAATGTAATTTGGGATACCCGGCTGTTCGTGCGAGCAAATGGCTGACAGTTCGAGAATTGCGACTTCGATGTAGAGGAGAAATCGTAGGGCAATAGCGCAGCGTATTGCGCCCTAGCAGTTTTGTCGGAGTACGCTCAACGCGCTAATCCGACCTGCGACCTGTTCCTCGCGTCCGATGAGGCCAGCTTCATCACCGGTGTGGTATTACCGGTGGACGGTGGGGCGCTCACTCGGATTGGATAACGCGTGGCGCGAAGTCACTGCGCTTCGTCAAACACCACCAGCGTGCGCGCCTCGATGCTCTCTCTGGGGATAAATTGCTTCGGACAATCGGGATGCTCGAATCCCGTGTGCGGCATGAAGCGCGCGCGGCCGTCGTCGCGAGAGTCGTAACATTTCAACAGCAGCAGTTCGTCAGACTGCATGTCCGACACATAACACCAGCGGTGATCCGCGTTGTAGCGCACCGAATAGATCTGACCGCGATGGCGCGGCACTTCGAAGTTGTCTTCACCAAAGTGTTGAATCTCGGTCTCGACCAAATCCTGCGGCGCGACGCTGCGTGCGTCGCACACGGCGAGTGGGTTGTCTTGTACCGGGCCGACAATCGGTCGCCACAGATTGACAAAAGCCACGCGCCGATTGGCCAGATCGAGTCGTCCCGCCTCCTCCAGGACTTCGCGCTTACGTTTCGGGCCGGAATGCTCGGTGTAGTCGTTGTGCACTTGAGCCACCGGCAGCCGCACGCCTTCCTCGCCGCGTGCCGCGCGCGCGGCGCTGCGCACATTGTGGTCGAACACGATGACCTCCAGCGCACCCGTGAGTCTCCGCATGACGGTTTGCACTTCAGGGTAATAGCGGTCGCGAACCGCTGCATCGTTGTAGAAATCGTCGAATGCCGAAGCGCTGCGGTGAAACTCGTAACCGTGTGTGTCGAGCCGCAATTCGCCTGCGAGGCTGCGTGCGTCACGAATCGAGACGCGGTGTTGAACCGCAGGCGGGCGCTCCGTGGGTCGTCCGCTGCTGGGTGGAAAGACGCGCGTCCGCGCCGGGCCCGCGCCGGGCGCGAGATAGGTGAGCGCAACCTCAACTGCAGGGAGGCTGGCGAATTCTTGCGCTCCGCTCGGCGATGCGTCAGGTGACATGGCGACTCCAGCTAAATGGACAAGCAGGATTATAGTGAGAGTATTCACATCCGACGCTACACTTTGTATTGTGTGCCCGTTTGCGGGTGGCCCATCGACGCGGCTTCTTGCCGGGGAAATGGTAGGGGCGGACGGGTAAGACGTCTCACATGAGGAGGATACGCATCATGTTTCACTATCTTTGCAGTCGCAGTGCCGTCTTCGGTCTCATGCTCGCTTGCGTGGCATCGGTGTGGGGACAAGACGCGAAAATTTTCACCATTCCCGAATTTCAGTTTGAGAACGGGCAATCGCTCACCAACATGAAAGTGGGCTACGACACCTATGGCGAACTCAACGCAGCGCGCGACAACGCCATCCTGGTGCTGCATGGCGCGAGCCAGGGCAGGAACGGCTACAAAATTTTCATCGGGCCGGGCAAGGCGTTCGATACCAACCAGTATTTTGTGATCACGCTGGACGCCATCGGCGGCGGCGCGTCGAGCAAGCCCGCTGATGGTCTGGGGGCCGCGTTTCCGTCGTACACCATCCGCGACATGGTGCGCGCGCAACATCTACTGCTGACTCAAGGCTTGGGTCTGAGCAGCGTCGTAGCGCTCGGCGGGCCGTCCATGGGCTCAATGCAGGCACTTGAATGGGGAATACATTTCCCGGATTTTGCCAAAGGTCTATTGTTGATCGTCCCCAGCGGAAAAAGCGACCGCCACGTGCAGTCCATTTTCGACGCGGTGATTGCCACCATCTCGTTGGACGCCAAATGGAACAATGGCAACTACAGCGAAAATCCGCTCGATGGCATCATGGCGGCCGGCATGATTTATTTTCCGTGGTTGTACAGCGACGAGTATCTGAATAACCTCGTCAGCGAGGAAAACTACCGCAAGTCTCAGCGCGCGTTCGGAACCGCTTGGGTCAAAGCCTGGGATGCGAAGAGTTTGATTTATCGCTATCAAGCGACGATGAATCACGATATATCCAAGCCCTACGGCGGCGACATGACGGCCGCGCTACGCCGGATCAAAGCCAAGACCTTGATCATGCCGGGCATGACCGACCGCACTTTGCCGCCTTACATGGCGCGCGAAATCTACCGCGGGGTGAAGGACGCCGTCTACGTGGAGATTCCGTCATATCTAGGTCACATCGCCTGCTGCCCAGGATCGGAGGATACGGCGGAGTATGTCTTCGTGTCGGAGCAGATCAAGCGGTTTTTGGCGGGGCTGTAACAGGACTTTCTCCCTGCGGTCTGAGCGCTCGTCGCCATCAGTGCCGATGATTGCATGTGCCTTGGGGCTGAACGATGCTATAGCGGAAAAAGTCTGCTCCCCGACGCTGATGCGAACTTGGGCGGTGCACACGATGCGCAATTAACTCGTGAAGACTCCACTCGCTACGACTTCTGTCCCATGTATAGCGCAGGATAGTGGGAATCGCGTCTTCGGTGTCTCGCTTGGCAGGGGTATCGCTTTCGGGCGCGCGAAAATCGGGCTATACTCGCCGCGCTCTGCAGCGTTGCCAAAGGAGACTGGTAAATGAAGTTCCGCGTGCTGATTGAACAGGATGAGGACGGTGTATTCGTTGCCCAAGTGCCATCATTGCCAGGGTGCGTTTCGCAAGGCAAGACGCGCGACGAAGCAATGCTAAACGTCAGAGAGGCCGTTGCAGGCTATGTGGAAAGTCTCCGCGTGCACGACGAACCGATCCCTCCGTCTATCGGTGAAGAGGTAGTGGATGTTGCGGTGTGAGCAGGTTACCAAGAATTTCTGGACGCGAAGTCGTGACCGCGCTGGCGCGCGCCGGTTACGAGTTTGACCGCCAAAAAGGCAGTCACATCATTCTTCGCAATCCAAGGCCACCGTTCCGCAAGATGACCGTTCCGGATCACAAGGAAGTGGCAAAAGGGACGTTGCGCGCCATCATTCGCGAGGCAGGGCTCACCGTTGCGGAATTCCTTGCGTTGCTAAAGTAACGGTGTCTAGCAAGCGGATGCGTCAAGAAAACGCGCGGCTCATAGGCGCGTGAAAGCAACGAGCATTACGCCGCCCGCGCGGTGCTCGCTAATTCTTCGCGTTCAATCCGTTCCCACAAATCGCGGATCATCTGTTTCATCATCAGTGCTTCCTCCCAGCGATCGGAGAGCTCGTAGCCGTCGGCGCCGGTGATGGCGTATTCCTTGGGCCCGAGCTCGCACAGAAACGTGAACGTTGCGTCTTTAGGCGCGCGTTTGCGCCAGGAGCGCATGCCGTACTCCCACCAGCCCATGAAGAGCTCGACCCAATGCTGCATGGTTGGAAAACTGATTTGAATTTGAATCTGTTCGCGACTCGCGACTCTTCCGTGAAATCCCCAGCAGTTGTCGAGAATGCGATGCATGAGTCGATGGTTCTCCTCGCTCACCGGGTACCAGAACTCGCGCCCGACTAGGTAGTGCGAGATATCGCCGGTCAAGCGCAGGTCGGGAAAGCAGTCGAGTAAGCGCAGAGTAAAAAACAAATCGGTGGTCATGCGGTCGCGATGCGTTTCGATATGCACCGGAATGCGCGCGTCATGCGCGATGCGCCGCCAGCCTTCGATGTAGGGAATGCATTGTTCTAGCGAATACGGGCGCACATCGGGCTGCAAATTAATGTGATCCGCGCCGAGTTCTTGGACCAATGCGATCGCCGGTTTGAGATCTTCGACCGTCTTGGGATAACACTGCGCTTGCCAGCTCATGTTGTGCACGCGCAGAAACGCCGTGACCTCGCGCACAAAGTCAGGGTCGATGAAGCGCACGCCGCAGCCGTCGAAACCGGCATCACGGATCATGTTGAGCTTCTCCTCCAGCGACCATTCGTGGCCGTCCGGCCGCCGCCGTTCCATGGCCCACAGCGATTGGTAGATCAAAAGTTTCTGCATGGATTCTCCCAATGACCGGCGCGTTACAAACTCAACTGAGCCGCGTGATGGCGCAAATGCTCTTCCACAAACGTGGCGATAAAAAAATAGCCGTGATCGTAACCTTCGTGTCTGCGCAATTTCAGTTTCTGCCCGGCTTCCTTGCACGCGGCCTCAAAGGCTTCGGGATAGAGTTGTTCCGCCAAAAATTTATCCGCCCTACCCTGATCGATCAGAATGGTCCCGTGCGGGCGCGCATGGCGGACCAACTCGCTCGCGTCGTATTGCTGCCAACTCGCCTGATCGTCGCCCAGATAACCGCTGAAGGCTTTCTTTCCCCATGGACAACGCATCGGCGCACAGATCGGCGCCAGTGCCGACACAGATCTGAACTGCAGCGGATTGCGCAGGGCGCATACCAAAGCACCGTGCCCGCCCATTGAATGACCGAAAATGCCCTGACGCTTCGCGTCCGCCGGAAACTGCGCGTTGATCAGCGCCGGCAGTTCTTGCGTGACGTAGCTGTACATGCGGTAATGCTTGGCCCACGGATCGCGCGTGGCATCGACGTAGAAGCCGGCGCCGAGGCCGAAGTCCCAGGCATCGGCTTCGCCGGGAATATTCGCCCCGCGCGGACTGGTGTCCGGCGCGACCAGCATCAATCCAAGGTCTGCGGCAACGCGTTGCGCGCCGGCCTTGATCGCAAACGTTTCTTCGGTACAGGTGAGGCCCGCCAGGTAATACACCACCGGGACTGGGCGCACGCGCGCCTGCGGCGGCTGGTAAACGGCGAACCGCATGTCTAGCCCGATGCTCGAAGACGCGTGCGCGTAATAGCCTTGCACGCCTTCGAAACAGCGATGTTCGCTCAGCGCTTTTAGCGTTGCATCCATGTTCTCCTCCAGCTTTTTCCCAGCAATCTCGAAAGCACATTTAACCACAGAGGCGCAGAGACACAGAGAAGTGCGTCTCAAATACACGATTCACTACCCAGTGCGAACGGCTGCTCGCGAATTCTTCCAAAGGGTGATTGAAGTCAAAGCCGTAAGCAGTGGATATTTCTCTCTGTGCCTCTGTGTCTCCGTGGTGAATCGCAGTTTCCAAATTTCCAGGCCGTGTGCTGCCCCTTGACCGATTAGACTGAAACGTCTAGTCTACCCACCCTTTCAGCAGGAGTGCCTATGCCGCAGGCAGTGTCGCGCCCGAAGACGACAGGAAGTGCTCGCTCGTCGCGCAAAGGTGGAGAGCTGGACGCAAGAAAGCGCAAGCGTATGTTGTCAACCGCGGTGGAGGTGTTCTTCGCCGATGGTTACCACGCCAGCATGGATCAGATCGCACGCCGCGCCAAGGTCGCGAAGCAGACGGTGTACAACCACTTCGGCTGCAAAGAGCAATTGTTCATCGAAGTGGTGCAGCACTTGGCGGACACGGTGATCGTGCCTTTGGGCGAAGCCGGCTTAGATATCCGGACGGCGCTGATCACGTTTTCGATTGCCTTGCGCGCCCATGTGCTGTCGGCGCGAGGCATCGGTGCGCATCGCGCGCTGGTAGCGGAAGCACCGCGCTTTCCGGTGTTGGCAAAACTGATTTACGGCAAAGGCCACCAGACCGCGCTGGAGACTTTGACCGAATTTTTGCGCAAGCGTATGGCGGTGCGAGAGATCAGCAAATGCGAGCCGCGTTTTGCGGCGCAAATGTTGTTAGGCATGTTGACCGGACATGATCGCGTGCGCTTGCTGTACGGCGTGCGAGAGCCGAAGGCGGCGAACGAGGCGCGTTGTGCCGCGCGTATCGTCGATTGTTTTTTGCGCGCGTTCGGCGCACCGCAATTTGGAAAGTGAAAATCAGGTCTCTGCGGCGAAGCGCCGCGAGCAAACGGCGCGGCCCGTGGAGCGGATCGCGGCACGAACGTAATCGTTTTTGCGTCATTTTAGTTAGTAGTCTATTGCCGGAGGAGAAAAACCATGTTGCGTCGATACATTGAGTTCATCGTCAAATTTCGCTGGGTAGTCATCGCCGTCATCGCGGCGGCCACGGTGTTTCTGAGCATGAAGGGCGCGTCGCTCACCTTGATCATCGATCCGAATAACATCGTCCCGAAGGATCATCCCTTCATCGCCACGACTCTCAAAGTAGAAGAGGTATTTGGTTCGCGCTACGTCGCGGTGATTGGCATCACGGCCAAGGAAGGCGATGTGTTCCAGCCCAAAGTGCTGGAAAAAGTGCAGCACATCACAGCGAAGCTGCGCGAGGTACCGCGCATCGTGAAGACGAATTTGTTGTCGGTTTCCGCACGCCGCTCGAAAGACATCCGCGGCACGGCCGAGGGAATGGAAGTGAAGCAGATGATGACCGACGTGCCGGCGACGCCGGAACAGATGGCCGCGTTGAAGGATGCCCTGGTGCGCAATACGGCGTATATGAACTCGGTCGTCTCCAACGACTTCAAAACGACGGTGATTCTGGCCGAAGTGCGCGATCGCAAGCCGAGCGATGGTAAAGATGTGCCGTACGGATTTTCTCCGATAGAAAAGCGCATCGAGGAAATTGTCGACGCGGAGCGGGACGACAGCGTGGACATTATGATCAGCGGCTATCCTCCTTTTCTCGCCATGTTCGAACGATTCGCCGGACGCACGCCGCTATTGTTGCTGGCCGCGCTGGTGATCATTGGCATCATTCACTACGAGGCCTTCCGCACTGTCCAGGCATTGCTGCTGCCATTGCTGACGCCGTTGGTCGCAGTGGAGTGGAGCAAGGGCTTTATGGGGCTGGCCAATATTCCGCTCGACATCTTTAACATGACCACGCCAATCTTGATTCTCGCGGTCGGCGCGGGTCACGCGGTGCAGTTGCTGAAGCGCTACTACGAGGAATACGCGCGCAGCAATCCCGATCCCGACTCGGACATCGAATCCGCCTGGAAGAAAACCGGCCAGAAGGAGCGTTGGATACTCTGGGGAAGTTTCGCGGCGATTTATTGCTCGTTGTTTTATTTCTCTTGGATGAAGAGTCTGCAAGGCTTCATGTCTAAGTCCCTGTCGCCGGCGATTGGCGGTAACGCGCTGGTCATGGCCGGCGTGTTCCTCGTGCTGGGCTATGTATCGTTCAAGACCTTTGACGGTGGATGGCGCCTCATTCGTTACTGGAAAAACCCGCGCGCTCACACGTCGGATAAAACCATCCAGGCCAACAAGACTGCCGTCATCGAATCGATTGCGCGCATCGGTCCGGTGATGATGACCGCCGGCACCGTTGCGGTGTGTGGCTTTTTGTCGCTGGCGGTGTTCGATATCGTGTCGATCAAAGTGTTCGGCATTTTCTCCGGCGTGGGAATTTTGTGCATCATGGTGGTTGAGATGACCTTGATACCGGCTTTGCGTAGCGTGCTGCCGCCGCCGGGCAAGAAAGAGGCGCGCATGGAGCGCGAAGAGCGATTCTGGGATCGGCTTACAAATTTCTACGCCGACACGATTCTCGGTCCAAATCGCGCCAAGCTATTCATGATCACCGGAGTCATAGTGGTGGTCGCTTGTATCGGCATGAGTCAGTTGTACGTCGAAAGCGCACTGAAGAAATACTTCGATCCTGGCTTGACCGTGTTGAAGGACGATGCCAAGTTGAATCAGCGCATGGCCGGCACCAACAATATTTACTTCATGATCGAAGGCGATAAGCCCGACGCGATCAAGGACCCTGCCGTGCTGAAGGCGATGGACGAGTTGCAAGAGTTCATCATGAAGCAGGAATACATCGGCAAAGTCATGTCGCTGTCCGAGTTCATCAAGCGCATGAACCAGTCGATGAACGGGGACAATCCGGCGTACTTCAAGATTCCCGACAAGCAAACCACGATTGCGGAATTTCTCTTGCTGTACTCAATGTCAGGGGAGCCTGGTGACTTCGACATGTACGTCGATTATGACTATCGGCTCGCCAATATGGTGGTATTTACGCACAGCGACAGCACGGTGGATATGCAGAAGCTGTGGGGCAAGGTCAAAGAATTCGCCAAAGAAAAATTTCCGCCCAACATCAAGATCAACGTGGGCGGCAGCGTCGCTCAATCGGCGGCGATTGCCGAAGTGATCGTCAAAGACAAGATTCTCAACGTGATCCAGATTGCCACGGTGGTGTTTCTCATCGCCGCCGTGGTGTTCCGCTCGTTTGTCGCCGGAGCGCTGGTGATTACGCCGTTGTTGCTCTCCGTGCTGGTCAATATGGGTTTGCTCGGCGTGCTCGGATTGAAACTCAATATTCCGATTGCGCTGACCTCCGCCCTGGCGATCGGCATCGGTGCGGACTATGCCATCTATATGTTGTTCCGGCTGCGCGAGGAATTGGCCAAGGGCACCGAAGAGAATCAGGCGTTCCGCAATGTGCTGAACACGGCCGGCAAGGCTTGCCTGTTCGTTGCCTCGGCGGTGGCGGGTGGCTACGCGGTGCAGGCACTGTCGCGTGGCTATTACCCGCATACCTGGACGGCAATTCTCATTGGCACCGCGATGCTGGTCAGCGTCACCGGAGCACTGACGGTGATGCCGGCGTTGGTATTGAAATTCCGTCCCAAATTTATTTTCAATGGAGCAAGCAAGATGAAGCCAGTTACTGCCCCCGTGGCAATTGCGGCGCTAGGTCTCGCGTTGACGTTCGCGGGATTGCCGCGCGATGCACACGCGCTCACGCCGGTGGAGATCATGGAGAAGAACTTCGTTTCCACCAAGTATTCCGACTCCGTCTCGCAGACCACCATGACGCTGACCAATAAGTCAGGCCAGCAACGAGTCCGTAAGACTTTCGGCACCTCCAAACTGGAACCCAATGGCATCGACAACAAACGCATGACGCGATTTCTCGAACCGACCGACGTCAAAGGTACCGTGTCGCTGCTGATCGAGCACTCGGAAAAAGACGACGACATCTGGATCTATTTGCCCAGCGTCAAGAAAGTGCGCAGACTGATCTCCAGCAACAAGAAAGACAGCTTCGTTGGTACGGACTTCTCTTACGGCGACGTGATCGGCCACAAGGTTAAGGAGTGGGAGCACAAACTGGTGAAAGAAGAGGACGTGGAAGGCAAGCCGTGCTACGTCATCGAATCGACGCCTAAAGAAGCGAGCGTCAAGATCAATACCGGGTACTCGAAGCGTACTTCCTGGATTCAGAAGGATATCTTCGTAACAGTGAAGGCGATCTTTTACGACGAGTCGGGAGATTTACTCAAAGAAGCCAAGTACTCGAACTTCAAGATCGCGGACGTTGCCAAGCAGCGCTATCAACCCCTCTTGCTCGAAGCTCGCAATGTTCAGACTGAGCATTCGACCGCCATCCGCATCGATGAGTCCAAGTCCAACACCGGCGTCAAGGACGACTTCTTCACCACGCGCTACATGGAACAACAGTGATTGGACTAATGTGGCGCCCGCTCGTTGCAGGCGTGTTACTTGTCTCGATGTCGGCGGGTGCCGCGTTCGCAGCACCCGCAGAGAGCGATGAACCTCTGATGGCGCCCGTGGAGCCCACGGCCGCCAAGTCCTCGCCTTGGCGAGATCAAATGCATGCGCTGGGACTGAGCGGATCGCTGCGCGGCGGGTTCTGGTCTTCCAATCGCCGCCTCGATGACGAGAGCAACATCAGCGTTGCCTCGGCCTGGTTGAAACTGGACAAGAAGCTCTCAAACGGCATCGGTCTCTATGCTGAGGGTTACCTTGCGAATGAAGATGTGTTTGGCGACCAGCGCGATGTAAGCCGTTTGCGCGAAGCCTACTTCGAAGGTCGCCAAGGTCAGTTCGACTATCGCATCGGCAAGCAAACAATAGCCTGGGGCCGTGCTGACCGCTTGAATCCTACCGACACTCTCACTCCGCGCGACTTCTCCTTGCTCGCGCCCGACGTCGATGAAGATCGCTTCGGCGCGCTGGCGGGAAAGGCCATGTGGAACATCAACGCATCGACCAATCTCACCGGCGTGTGGCTGCCGGAGTTCCGGCCCAACGTGGTCGCGCTGCCGGCTCGACCCGGCATTGGTTACTCCGAGAACGTGCCGACCAGCAGTCGCACCTGGGCGATCAAGCTCGATCAATCGGGCGGCACCATCGATTGGTCAGTGTCGTATTTCGATGGCTTTGACTTGGCTGCGGATATTTCCCGTGGCTCGGTGAACGGTGGTACGACGACAATCAATCTGCGGCACAACCGTCTCAAGGTTTTCGGCGGCGACGTTGCGACCTCGCGCGGCGACTACCGCTATGCGTTCGAAGCCGCGTACGCGCGCACCGAAGATCCTGACGGCGTGGACCCGGCAATCAAGAATCCTTTCTTCTATGGCGTATTTGGCATCGAGCGTGATTTCGGCAACAACCTGGACGTAATCGTGCAAGTGTTCATGCGCCGCGTACAGAGCTACAGTGCCCCGGAGGACATCGCCGATCCCGCCGCACGCGCCGTCGCGATTCAGCAAGCCGTATCGAATAATCAGTACGACCGCAATCAAGAAGGCGTGTCCGCCCGTATTGCCAAGAAATGGTTCAACGAGACGCTGGAAGGCGAACTCGCCGCAGTGCTGTTGTTAAATCGCACCGGTTATTCGGTCCGGCCTAAAGTCACTTACGCGGTGAGCGATACGCTGAAAGTTATGAGCGGCTTCGAGTATTTCCACGGCTCCGACAAGACCAGTTACGGTGTGCTGGAAAAGAACCAAGGCGTGTTTGCCGAGCTACGCTACTTTTTCTGACCTGAATCGTTATGAACAAAATCGACTTACGAGGACAAGTCGCCATCGTCACCGGCGCCGCCCGCGGCATTGGCTACGCTATTTCTGAGAGGTTAATGAACTCCGGCGCAATCGTGATCTTGTGGGACATGGATGCCGCAGCTCTCAGCGATGCCGGTCAGCAGCTCGCAAAAAGCGGCACCGCAGTGACGGTGAAAGTGGATGTGACCAACGAGTCGCAGGTCGCCGCAGCCGTACAAGCCGCGCATGCGCAGTTCGGCAAGATCGACATCCCGATCAACAACGCCGGGATCGGCGGCCCGATCGTTAACACTTGGGAATACGACCTCGCCACTTTCCGGAAAATTTTTGACGTGAACATGGTGGGCGTGTTCCTCGGCTGCAAACACGTTATTCCAGTGATGAAAGCGCGCAACTACGGCCGCATCGTTAACACCGCGTCGATCGCCGGCAAAAACGGCACGCCGAATTTCTCCGCCTACGGTGCGTCAAAGGCGGCGGTGATCGCCTTGACCAAGGCGCTCGGCAAAGAACTGGCCGACACGGAGATTCTGGTCAATTGCATCACGCCGGGGCCGGCCGATACCGACATCCTGAATCAATTCACGCCGGAAAAAGTAAAGTGGATGCTGGAACAAGTACCCAAGGGCCGCTTCGTGAAAGTCGAAGAAATCGCCGCGTTGGTGGCGTGGCTGTGCTCTGAAGATTGCTCTTTCTCTACCGGCGCGGCGTTTGATATTACCGGCGGGCGCAGCGTTTACTAGCGGTCTATTCGGCGCGCCGGAAACGCAATGTTTCTGGATAAGGAAAGACATGCTCTTCGCGGCCCTCGGTGATGAGGCGCTGCTTGCCTTGCCAGAATTCCGGGTCGAGCAGGTCGCGGTGATACTTGAAAAAAACTTCACGCGCTCGCGAGTCTGACACCAGAAAAGCAGCGAACTGTTCCGGAAAAACATCTTGCGGCCCCACCGCATAGTAGGGTTCAGCGGACAACTCCTCTTCTTCGTTGCGCGGAGGCGGGATGTGCCGGAAGTTGCATTCCGTCATGTACACGATTTCGTCGTAATCATAGAAAACGACCCGATTGTGGCGTGTCACCCCAAAGTTCTTCAGCAGCATATCGCCGGGAAAGATATTGGCGGCCGCCAGCTCCTTTATGGCATCGCCATATTCGCGCAGCGCGTGGCGTTGCCGCTCGGCGTCGCCGTCGCGCGCCGCCTCCTCGAGAAACAAGTTGAGCGGCTGCATGCGGCGTTCGATATAGACGTGCTTGAAGACCACGCGCTCGCCCTCGAACTCAATGTTCGACGATGCCTCCGCTTTGAGTTCTTCGAGCAGCGCGGCATCGAACCTTTTCAGTGGCAACGCGACGAGCGAGTACTCGAGCGTGTCCGCGAGGCGGCCGACGCGGTCGTGGTACTTCACCAGCAAGTATTTCTGCTTGACCGTCGCGCGATCTGTTTCCTTGGGTGGCGCGAAACGATCGCGGATGACCTTGAACACGTAGGGGAACGAAGGCAGCGTGAACACCAGCATCACCATGCCTTTGATACCGGGCGCGGTGACAAAGTTGTCGGATGAGTGCGTCAGATGGTAGTGCAGGTCGCGGTAGAAAACGGTCTTGCCCTGCTTGTGCAAGCCGATGGTCATGTAAATCTCCGCGCGCGGTTTTCTTGGCATCAACTGGCGTAGAAACGAGACGTAAGCCGCCGGCACTTCCATGTCCACAAAAAAGTATGCGCGCGCGAATGAAAACAACACCAACAGATGGTCTTGTTCGACCAGCAGCGTGTCCAGATACAACTCACCGTTGCCATTCTGCAGGATGGGTACCGCAAACGGCAGTTCCAGATGGCCGTTCATTACTTTGCCGACGACGTAGGCGGCCCGGTCGCGGAAAAACAGCGACCCAAGCACCTGAATCTGCAGACCTGGGCGCGCTCGTGTCGGCCGTGCAAAGTGCGTGCGCAGGGCGTGGACGACATTGCGCAGGTCGCGCTGAAGATCTTCGAAAGGATTGCGCAGTTCGAACTCACGCAGGATGCGTGCGAGCGTTGCACGCAGGCCGGTGGCCCCCTTGCGCGGATAGTAGCTGCGGTAGGCGGGTTCGTCGCCCTCCAGGTGTTCGGTGGCGACCGCCGGCCGCCAGAAGATGAATTCGTTGCGGTAGTAGCGCCGGTGCAGCACCTGGCAGGCGACCGAGTTGAAAAACGTCTCCGCCAGTTCGGGCTGCCGATGATCGTGCAGCAAGGCGATGTAGGCGAGCTTGACCCCCGCCCACAGCGATTCGGCGTGCTCGGCCTGCGGGTAGGTAGTCAGCAGGCGTTCCACCGCTTCGGCAACGCGCTGGTCATACATCTCGATGCGTGATCGGGCCAGATCACGCATAGCCTTCCAGTCGGCTCTCTCAAAGCAGTGACGCGCCTGCAACGACGCGTCGCGGAATAAGCGGTAGTGCTTATCGAAACCGTCGAGGATGGCGCGCGCGACCCCGGCTGCAATGCGCGCGTGAGTTCCGGCGGATTCCGCCACCGACTCCGCCGTCGCAGGCAGGTTCATAAGTCCGTCAGCGGCCGCGTCTTATACCGCCGCTATCTTGGCTTTCCGGTTGTCGTCGAAGAACTGCTCGTCTTCGGTCGAGCCGTGCAACGCGCCGGTCGACGCTTTGCCGCCGGAAACCGTCTGCGTGATGTCGTCAAAATAACTGGTGCCGACTTCGCGCTGGTGCTTGACGGCGGTAAAACCCTTCTCGACCGCCGCGAACTCCTTTTGCTGCAACTCGACGAACGCGGTCATGTTGTTACGTGCATAGCCATGAGCAAGTTCGAACATCGAATAGTTGAGCGCATGGAATCCGGCCAGCGTAATGAATTGGAACTTATAGCCCATCGCCCCGAGCTCGCGCTGAAACTTGGCGATGCTCGCATCGTCCAGATTGCGCTTCCAGTTGAACGAGGGCGAACAGTTATAGGCGAGCATCTTGCCCGGGAATTTCCTATGGATTCCTTCCGCGAATTTGCGCGCGAATTCCAGATCCGGTGTACCGGTCTCGCACCACACCATATCGGCGTAGGCCGCGTAGGCGAGGCCGCGCGACAGCGCCTGGTCGAGTCCCTTGCGCGTGCGGAAGAAACCGTCGGCGGTGCGCTCACCCGTCAAGAATGGCTTATCGTTCTCGTCGAAATCCGAGGTCACCAGATCCGCCGCTTCGGCGTCGGTGCGCGCCAGCAGCACGGTAGGTACGCCCATGACGTCCGCGGCGAGCCGGGCGGCGACGAGCTTGTGCACGGCTTCCTGCGTGGGCACCAGCACCTTCCCGCCCATGTGACCACACTTCTTCACGCTCGCGAGTTGATCTTCAAAATGCACGCCGGCCGCGCCTGCATCGATCATTGCCTTCATGAGCTCGAACGCGTTCAGCACGCCGCCGAACCCGGCTTCCGCGTCCGCCACAATCGGCGCAAAGAAATCGGTGTCACTCTTACCCTCCATGGTTTGGATCTGGTCGGCACGCGCGAGTGCGTTGTTGATTCGCTTTACCACCGTTGGTACCGAGGACACGGCGTAGAGAGATTGGTCCGGGTACATCGACAGCGAATCGTTCGCGTCCGCCGCGACTTGCCAGCCGGAAAGATAGATCGCCGGCACGCCGGCCTTGACTTGTTGCAGCGCCTGGTTGCCGGTCAGAGCGCCGAGCGAATTTACGAACGGCCGCTCCTTGCACAGGTTCCACAGCTTTTGCGCGCCGAGCTTGGCCAGCGTGTGCTCGATCTTCACGCTGCCGCGCAGGCGCACCACGTCGTCTGCCGCGTAGCCGCGCTTGACTTCCCTCCAACGAGGATTCTCGGACCAGTCTTTATTGAGTGCGGCAATGTCTAGTTCGCGATTCGGCATTTCATTTCCTTCAGATTATCGGGGTGGTTCAGAATGACAGACGGGGGTGCTGCACCGCAATAATCGCAGATTTTCAGGACAAAATCCAATCCATTCTGGCCGAGCGGTGGTTCACGGGGCGCCCATCCCTGGAGAACTTGTTCGAGAGCGAGTAGATTCTTCTGATCATGGCCTATCGGAGACTTCAACAACTGCCGCCTTCCGCGCTTGGCCGCATTGGCGGCGGCGCAGCCGGATTGGTTTTCGGCGGCACCACCGTGATATTTCTGCCCTGGCTGCGGGCCGCGAAATATCCGACTCGATTTGGCGTTTTCGTCGGGCTCCCAATGCTCTTATTCGCTCTGCCGTTCGTCCTGATTTGGAGTCTGATTTTTGGCGTGGCGGCGATGCGCACCGGTTACCGCGCCGGCATTTGGGACGCGCTGGATATTCTGAACATTATCTGGAAGACCGGGGAATCTCACGATCCCAAGATTCACGCGCTCGCCGAGTCACTCCGAAAAACAATAATTACCTCGGCCTTCGGTTCTTTTGTCTTGTTTTGTCTGGGTTGATTCTCTGAAATCGACTATGGCGAAGTTGCAGTGAACGCTGCGCCACGACGACCTGCATGACTTGATCAAGCGAGGCGACAGTGTTTTGCAGCGCAAGTTTTGCGAGTCACGCGCTTTCTTGCGCGCGAACACCGGCTAAGACAAGCTCTTCAATTTCGCCTTTCAACCGCCGTTAAGCAGATCGATGCGCGATTGAAAATCGCCATCGCGCGCAGGTTACAACCGTTTGCTATGCGGCCAAAGGCCATACCGATCAATCCACCGAATACGCGAATCAGAACCAAAGGGAAAATTACCATGCGACAGTGGCGAATCGAGGTCATTTGTGCGATGACGGTCTCCCTTGCTTGCCTCACGGTTTCAAGCGCCTGCGCGGAACTCTTTCGCTGTGGTAACACCTACCAGGATCATCCATGCGAAGGCTCGCAAACATCCAAGCCGGTGCCCGGCGCGGGAACGGGAAAGCCGCGTGCGGCCGCGGCGGCCGGCAATTCCGCGGGAGGGAAGCTGCATCCAGTGTGCGCCAAGCGCGGCGTTGATTCGCAAAAAGTAGTCTGGTCGCGCGAGGCTGGCGCCAGGCTGGACAAGATGCTCGAAGGGGAAACCGATGCTTCGCGCAAGAGGCTGATCGGCGACGTCTACCGCGAGCGAGGAACTGCGCCGGAAGTGCGTTCTCGCATTGAGAGCGAATGTCAGACCGAGATGGAGGAAAACGAAAGATCGCTCAAACTGCGCGACGCTATGGTTCGTGCCGGGGCACTACCGGACGCGCGGCCAGCAGCGGGATCTGGCGAAACTCAACCGCAAGCGGCCAAAGAGCCCGATCGACGCGAATTAGACCTGCAACAGAAAGAGCGAAAGAAGGAACGCTGTGACCGCATCGCCGAAAAAATCAAGCAGGTGCGCGACGACCAGCGTCAAGGAGGAAGCACAAATCAGATGGAGACGCTCAACAGCAAGATGCGCGAACTCGACGCCGAGGCGAGGACTGTCAAGTGCAATGATTGAAGGCCTGGCCTCGGCATGTGGGCGCAATACGCTGCGCCATTACGCCCTACCGGGAAGGTAAGCGGCGAATTCCTTCTCCACCCCCTTGGGATTGGAGGCAAGCCCGGTGGCCACACCTTTGGCCATGTCACCCGGATAGACTTCCTCCTGCCCGTCTTCCACCGCCTTCAATACTTCTTTCGCGACATCGGTTGGATCGGTCTTGGGACGCGGGAAGTCGCGCGCCATGTCGGTATCGACCGCGCCGGGCATCACCGCTACAACCAGAGTTCCTTGTTTTGAGAGCTCGGCTCTCACTCCTTGCGTCATTGACAGACATGCCGATTTCGAAGCGCATAACGAGCCCATCATCGGTAGATTCACGCGCGACAGAATCGAGCCCAGGTTGACGATCACGCCGCCGCCATTGCTCGCGAGGACCGGCGCGAAGGCACGGCACATGGCGAGCGTGCCGAAGTAATTGGTATTCATCTCGGCGCGCGCGTTGTCCAGGTTGGCGCCGGCAATCAGTGCCGTGAGGCGATTGATGCCGGCATTGTTGACCAGCATAGTGAGGTCTTTGCATTTCTGCGCCGCGGCGCTGATCTGCGCCTCATGGGTGATATCGATACTGACCGCCTCAACACGCCCGCCGCTTGATGCGACCAGATCGGCAACTTTGGAAATATCACGTGCGGCGGCATAGACTTTCTTGGCGCCTTGGGCGAGCAGCGTATTGACGAATGCGCGTCCGATGCCACGGTTGGCGCCCGTGACCAGGGCGATGCTTCCTGCGATTTTCATGCTTAGTCCTCCCGATTCAGAATCCAGTTTGTGTTGTAGTTCGTCGTCGCGATGCAACCATTGCGCATCTACTTCCGGCAACGGGATCGAATTGAGCAAATTGCGAGTGTAGTCGTGCCGCGGTGCGCTGAAAAGTTTTTCCGTCGTACCGTGCTCCACGATCTGACCTCGGCGCATGACGTAGACGCGATCGCATAGCGCACGCACTACCGACAGATCATGACTGATAAAGATCAGCGAGTCATCTTTCTTCAACTCGCGCAGCAACAGAAGAATTTGCGCCTGAGTCGAGGCATCCAGGCCGGGGACGATTTCATCCGCCACTATCAAGCGTGGTTTGAGCGCGATCGCGCGCGCGATGCCCACGCGCTGGCGTTGACCGCCGGAGAGTTCGTGCGGAAATCGATCCAGAAACTCGGTGGTCAACCCCACTCGCGCGAGAAGCGCTGCGGCGGCTTCGCGTGCCGGCCGCGAATCATCAATGCGGCCGAAAGCGACGAGGGGCTGGGCAACGATTTGCGCGATTCGATGCCGTGGATTAAGCGAGGACAGCGAGTCCTGAAAAATAATCTGCATGCGTTCGCGAAACGGGCGCAGCGCCGGCTGATTGAGATGAGAGATATCTCGTCCTTCGAACCACAGCGAGCCCGAGCTGGGCTCGTACAAGCGCAACAGCGTGCGCGCGACCGAGGTCTTGCCCGACCCGGATTCACCGACAATTCCAACCGATTCGCCCGCCTCTACGTGCAAATCCACATTGCGGAACACGCTGACGGTGCGCTTTGCGGCCGCCGAGCGGTCCGCCAGACTGAGAGAAAGTGCACGCGCTTCCAGTAAGGCCATCAGTGCGCAACCGCTGCGTCGAAGGCTCGCGCCTCCGCGGCCAATTGCTCGGTGAGCGCTTGCGAGATCGGCTGCAGAGTGTCGCCCGGCCGATCGAAGCGCGGGGTGGCGGCGAGCAAAGCGCGCGTGTAGGCGTGTTGCGGCGCGCCGAACAATGTCTCGACCGGTGCGGATTCGAGGATGCGCCCGCTGTGCATGACGTGGACTTGGTCGCACAGCTTTGCGACTACGCCCAAGTCGTGCGTGATGAAGAGGATCGCTGCGTGGAATTTTTCCTGCATCGCTTTTAATAACTGCAGAATCTGTTTTTGTACGGTGACATCGAGCGCGGTCGTCGGCTCGTCCGCAATGACCAGTTTCGGCTGACAGGCGAAAGCGATGGCGATCAGAATTCGTTGCCGCATGCCGCCTGAGAGTTCGTGCGGATAGCGGCGCAAAATAGTCTCAGGTTCGCTCAATTGCACTGCGCTAAGCAATTCAATACTCCGCGCGCGTGCCGCGATCTTGCCCATACCAAGATGCATGCGCAGCACATCGCTCAGTTGCGGCTCAATGCGGCGCACCGGGTCCAGCGCGGTCATCGGATTCTGCGGGATGAATGCGAGTTCTTTGCCGAGAAATAAACGCCGTCCGGATTCAGGCAAATGAGTGATGTCGCGGCCGTTGAATTCAACCGTCCCGCCGGTGATTCGCGTATTCGCCGGCTGAATGCCCAGCACCACCCGGCTCACCATGGTCTTGCCCGCGCCCGACTCGCCCACTAAACCGGCGATGCGACCGGGTTGAAGTGACAGCGACACATCTCTCAATAGCGTGACGCGGCGAGGCGAGGTTAGCTCCAAGCGCAGATTGCGAAGTTCTAACAGGGTGCTCATTTTAAGAGTGAGCAGTTTAACCACACAGGCACAGAGGCACAGAGAAAAGCGCCCACAAACAACGCTACTACTGAAAGGGGGTGGCAACCACTGCACTCACTCAAATGATGATTCAGGTTGAAGGGGTGGCTTTTCGACTTTTCTCCCTGTGCCTCTGTGTCTCTGTGGTAAATCGCAGTGATTTCGGTCATCGCTGCCGTACTGGATCGAGCACCTGACGCAAGCCATCGCCGAGCGCGTTCATGCCGAGCACGGCAACGATGATGCACGCGGTTGGCAAACCCATCAGCCACCACGCCTGATGCACGTACAGCCTGCCTTCCTGAATGATGCTGCCCCAGGTCGGAATGCCGCTGGAGGAGAGCCCCACAAACGACAGAATCGCTTCGACCACGATCGCGATGCCCATCTCCAGGGTAAACAGAGTGAGCAGCAACGGAATCACGTTGGGCAGCACTTCTTTCAACAAAATCTGCCGTGGCGATAAGCCGATGGTCAGCGCGGACGCCACGTAATCGAGTTCACGCTGCACTTGCACTTCGGCGCGGACCACGCGGCAGAAGCGAGTCCAGTCGATCACGATAATCGCGATCACCACGGTGTGCAGCCCCGCGCCGAGGAATGCCGCCAGCACGATGCACAACAGCACCGACGGAAAGCTCATCCAGATTTCCACCAAGCGCGAAATCCACGTGTCGAGTCGTCCGCCGTAGTAACCCGCGATCAGGCCCAACGTGGTTCCGAGCAAGCCGGCGAGCAGTGCCGCGATCGATGCCACGGTCAGCGCGGCACGCGCGCTGAAAATCATTCTCGACAGCACATCGCGACCCAGACTGTCGGTGCCGAGGAGAAACTCCGCGCCGCCGTCCAGCCAGAACGGCTTGGCAAAAGTATTCAGCAAGTCCTGATCTGATGGATCGAAGGGCGCGATCCACGGCGCGCCGAGCGCTGCCACGACCAGTGTCAGCAATACGGCAACACCGAACACGACGCGCGCATTGCGCAGGAATGGCCGCCAGTTCATGATGGGAAAAACATCAGCGGAAATCAGGCATGCCGCACGCGCGGATTGAGCAGCGTGGTGGTGAAGTCAATCAACAAGTTGGTCGCGATGAACAGCAGTGCGAACATCAACACCAGCGCCTGGATCAACGGCAGATCGCGTTGTATCACCGCCGCGATGGAAAGATTACCGATTCCGGGATAAGCAAAAATATGTTCGATCAGCACCGTGCCGCCGATCAGAAAAGAAAACTGCACGCCGGTGAGCGTGACCGCGGGGACCAGCGCGTTGCGCAGCGCAACTCGGCTCAGCACCTGAAAGCGCGAATAGCCTTTGACGCGCGCAAGCGTGACGTAATCCTGATTCATCGCGTCGTTGAGCGAACCCTTGAGGACGCGAGCAATCGCCGCGGCGAGCGGCAAGGCAAGCGCTGCCGCCGGCAACACCATGTGGCGCAGAATGTCGCGGGCAATTGAGAGCTGACCCCGCAGCAGCGCTTCGATGAGCAAGAAGTTGGTTGACGGCTCAAATGTCAGCGTCGGATCGATGCGCCCGGTGATCGGCAGCAGCGGCCACAGTACTCCCAGCGTGAGTATCAGTAGCAAGCCCCACAAAAAGTCCGGAATGGCGAGCGCGAAACCGGTCACGCCGTCGAGCAACGCCTCCCACGCGCCGCCGCGAAAATACACGCCCGTGAGCGCGAGCGTGACACCGAACACGCAGGCTGCGCTCACTGCAATAAAGACCAACTCAAGCGTGGCGGGCAGCCGGCCCAATACCAAGGACGCTACCGACTCGCGCAGACTGATGGAGTGACCGAGGTCGCCGCGAACGACCTCGCTCATCCAAATCAGAAACTGTTTCATGATCGGCGCGTCGAGTCCGTAGTGCGCACGCAGCCGCGCGATGTCGGCCTCGGTCGCGCCAGGGGGAATCATCATTGACACCGGGTCACCGGGAATTACCCGCACCAGCACAAACACCAGCACTGCGACGCCGAACAAAGTTGGCAGCGCCCACATCAAGCGCCTGAAGATGTAACCAGAGGTCATACGCGGCAGGAAATTATTGCGCGCTCGCGAGGGGCGCAAAGCCGCGCTTCGTATCGTCGCTCATACGGAGATGAATAGTCGGTTTTCAGGCCGGACGGATCGTCTGCCGCGCGATGGTGCCGGCCGCGTGAGGCGTAAAGCGGATGCTTTTTTTATGCACCACGGGCTGAAAGTACTGCAGTAGCGGAATAACATAGCCTTGCTCGGCGAGATAGCGGTCGACCGCACGATACCCCGCGATGCGCTTCGCTTCGTCGCGCTCGGCGAATAACGGCCCGATCATTTTCTCCACGTCCGGCGAGCGCCACACCGCGAATGGTCCGATGAACGCAAAGCCGGTGGAGGCGGAGGGATCACCGATGGAGTTTCCCCAGTTGTAGAACGACGCCGGCGCCAGGACGTGTTGCAGTTGCAGATCGAAATGCTTGGCAACGTCCACCACTTCGACGCTTGCGTCGATGCCGACTTTTTTCCACATGCCGATGATGGCGACGACCATTTCGTAATCTTTCGGCTTGTAGCCGCGTGTTGTTTGCACAGTGAACTTCACCGGCTTCGCGACGGAGAACCCGGATTTCGCAAGCAATCGAATCGCCAGCGCCGGGTCATAATTTACTTTCACCGACGGGTCGAACGCAGCATAGCCGGGCGCTTGCAGCGTATCCAGCGGCAGTCCGTATCCGCGCAAGAGTTTGGCGACGATTGCTTTCTTGTCAATGGCATGCGCTGCGGCGAGGCGCACATGCTTGTCCAGCATGGGTTCGCGGTCGGTGAGG
Organism: Betaproteobacteria bacterium; assembly: GCA_043751985.1. Classification (GTDB taxonomy): domain Bacteria; phylum Pseudomonadota; class Gammaproteobacteria; order Burkholderiales; family JAYUZG01; genus JAYUZG01. Next base: position 4,724 of record JAYUZG010000068.1, on the reverse strand, counting down.
AACAGAATGCCGACATCTGACATCGGATAGGCTGCACCGCTCAGGCCCGGCCTGGCGATGAGGCGGTCGTACTCTTCGAACGGCAGCTCCAGCGTCATGTCGGCGGATCCGCTCTCAATCTCCGCGATGCGACTGGCCGGATCGGGGACGAATTTGAACACCACCGTCTCGAATGCCGGCTTGGGCCCCCAGTATTTGGCAAAGGCCTTGAGCCGAATGAAACCATCGCGCTCGAATTTTTCCACTCGGTAGGGGCCACTACCCACCGGATTCGCATCCCACGCTGCTCCGCCGCCGGACGCGGTAAATGCTTTCTTCGGCATGATGTAAGCGGTCAGGAAGCCCAACCACTTCAACAGCGCCGGCTCGAACTCCTTTACTTCCACTGTCACCGTATTGCCACGGACATTAGAGCGGCCAAGCTTGCGCCACATGAATTGCATCGGATTGTGGTTTTTCTCGTCGCCAGCGCGTTCGAGTGACCACACCAGGTCGTCAGTGCTGACCGGTGAGCCGTCATGCCACAACATGCCTTCGCGCAAGGTCAGTTCGATCGCGGTCTTGTCTGCGGTCCAGCGCCAGCGAGTCAGCGCGCCGGGTCGAAATGACAAGTCGGCATTCTGGTCTACATAGGGATCGAAGATTGCCTTGAAGATCGATTGAACCGAAGGACTGGAGGTCTTGGCGCTACTGGTTGGATCAAGCTCCGGTAACTGCGTGTGATAGGCGATGGTCAGTGTATTGCTCGACTGCGCGCAACCCGATCCCGCGCGTAATAAAGCGCCTAGTGAGGAGGCCGACAATGCGGCCACGCCTGACGCTTGAAGAAACGCGCGCCGGGATTCTGGTTGTTTCATTGAAGGCCCCTGTTCGTGGATCGGGTGGTCACCGCGGAACCGGTGCTAACACGCAGTGGTTAGTGACGCTGCTTCACCCGCGCGTAGCTCTCAATCCGGCGTTCAAGCGGGTTGAATCGATTGCGGCAGAATGAAGCCTGCGGTGTGCGGCGAGAACTTGATGGTCTTCTTGAATACCACCGGTTGTGCATACTGGAGCAAGGGAATCACCAGCGCGTTCTCCGCGATGTGTTGGTCCGCCGCTTTGTAACCGGCGATGCGCTTGGCTTCGTCCTTCTCCCCCCCACAACGGGCCGATGAACTTGTCCATCTCTTCGGTGCGCCACCCCGAGTGCGGCGAGTGGCGGAACATGGCGAAGCCGGTCGAGGTGGACGGATCACCGATCGAATTGCCCCAGTTATAAAACGCGGCCGGGGCCAGCTCATGGCGCGCGCGCAGCTCGTAGTGTTTGGCGATCTCGTAGGTCTCGATGGTCGCCTGAATACCCACTTTCTTCCACATACCGACCACCGCCTGGATCATCTCGTAATCCTTGGGCTTGAATCCGCGCGTGGTTTGAATGGTGAACTTCACCGGTTTGGAGGTGGAGTAGCCGGCTTTCGCGAGCAGTTTCTTAGCCAGCGCCGGATCGTATTTCACTTTGGTATTCGCGTTGAAAGCGTCGTACTGCGGTGCCTGCAAGGTGTCGATCGGCGTGCCGTAACCGAGCAGCAATTTGTCGACGATGGTCTTCTTGTCGATCGCGTGCGCCATCGCCTTGCGTACATTCGCGTCGAGCATGGGCTCGCGGTCGGAGATGAAAATCATGCCGATGTCCGATACCGCAGTTGCCTCCCCGGTGAGGCCCGCTTTGCTTGTGAGACGCTTGTATTCGTCGTAAGGCACGTCGAGCGTGAGATCCGATCCGCCGTTCTCGATTTCCGCCACGCGGCTGCCCGCGTCCGGCACCATCTTGAATACCACCGTCTCGAATGCCGGCTTGGGCCCCCAATATTTGTCGAAACGCTTGAGACGCACGTAGGCATTGCGCTCGAATTTCTCGACCATGTATGGGCCGGAGCCGATCGGCTTCTGCTCCCAGCCATCCTTGCCGGCGGCGGTGTAGGCCTTCTTCGGCAGGATATAACCGGTGAGGAATGCCATCCACTTGAACAGCGTCGGTTCGAATTCCTTTACGTCAGCGGTAACCGTATTGCCTTCGATTTTGAAGTTGCCGATCTTGCCCCACACAAACTGAATCGGATTGCCGCCGTCCTTGTTGCCGGCGCGCTCCAGCGACCACACCACGTCTTCCGGTGTAATCGGTGTGCCGTCGTGCCAAAACGCACCCTTGCGCACTTCGAGTTGAATCTTCCCTTTGTCCGGCGTCCAGCCCCATTTGGTAAAGATGCCGGGCTTCAACTTGAGATCCGGCTCCTGATCGATGAAGCTATCAAATACGGACTTATAGAACGACTGGATGGTCGGGTTCACCGCCGACGGGCCGGTCGTCGGGTCCCACGAGGGCAACGCGACGTTGTAAGCGATGGTCAGCGTGCTCGACTGCGCCCAGGCATCGGGCAGTAGCAGCGATCCGGCAAACGGAGCCGTCAGCGCTGCGGCACCTGTCGTCTGCAAAAAGCGACGGCGATTGAACGAATTCATTGCAGGCTCCCCAGATATTTTGTGTTTTGGTTTGACGCCGGTATGACGGGCGCTTCGGCGCAACGGTGTTCCATTTCCCAGAGCGAATCTAGGGGCGTGGGGGGTCTTGTCAAGCAGCACATGCGCCACTGGGCATGATGCATGCACCGCGGTATGCAGTCAGCCAAGATCGCACTTAACCGTTACGCTGATGCAACAGCACGTGCGCGTGCTGCTTGGGTGACACAGTATGTCCTTGGTTGCGGGAGATTGAAAATGAACCATCCTTGCTTGAATAGTTCTCCGAGGCGAGCGCAAACGCGCCGCTGGACCGGCGTGCTCGCGGCATGCTTGCTGGTGAGCGCGTGCGCGCCGTCGCGCATGATTTTGCTGCCGCGCGAAGGCGGGGATAGCGTGACCGGGACGGTCTCTGCCTCGGGCTTGATGGCGGTCACGCTGGAAGGTCGTGACTACCAGGGCAATTACTACACCACCGATGGCGGTGTCTCGTCCGGCACCTTCAATTCCTACGGCCGCAAATTTCGCACCGGTACCTTTCAGGCTTACACCCAGCCGAAGAATGCGCGTGCACTGTTGCTGGCCGCGGATGGCAACACGCTGCGCTGCGAATTCACCTTCAGCAGTGATGGTGGCGTAGGCAGTTGCACCAGCAAAGACAAACACGAATACGATTTGATGATCAAGAGTGACTGAGCATCTCGATGTTTGACAGGCCACACCCGAGCAGGTAAAAGTCCGCTGCTGCTCGTCACCCGGACTGCGGCTACGGCCGGGTGCGAGATCACAATTAAAATCTCACCGGGAGGACAACATGGCTGGTCAATGGGTGCAACTCACCGCCGCGGACGGCGGAAAATTCAAGGCGTATCTGGCGCTGCCTGCTTCCGGCAAAGGGCCGGGCATTGTCTTGTGCCAGGAAATTTTCGGCATCAACGCCTATGTGCGCGACGTGGCGGACTACTACGCCGAAGAAGGCTACGTGGTGCTGGCGCCGGATTTGTTCTGGCGCATGGAGCCGGACGTAGACCTCGGCTACACGGACGAGGACTGGCAGAAAGCGTTCGGCTACTTTCAGAAGTTCAACGTCGATAAAGGCGTCGATGACATCACCGCCACGGTCAAGGCAATGCGCGCACGGCCCGAATGCGTCGGCAAGGTGGGCGCGCTCGGGTTTTGTTTAGGCGGACGCTTGGCTTATCTTGCCGCCGCGCGTTCCAATGTAGATGTCGCGGTGGGCTATTACGGCGTAGGCATCGAGGGCTATATCGGCGAAGCAAAGAACATCAAGTGTCCGTTGATCCTGCACTTCGCGGCGCAAGACAAGTTCGCTCCGCTGGAGGTCATTGAGAAGCAGATCAAGCCGGCATTCACCGGCCGCGATGAGGTGGAAATCTACGTCTACCCCGGCGTCGATCACGCTTTCGCGCGCACCGGCGGCATGCACTATGACAAGCCGGCGGCTCTCATGGCGCATCAGCGATCCATTGCGATGTTCAGGCGAGTGATGGGCCCGCATTACGATTTTTCGTTTTTGTGGGACAAACATTGCGAGTACGAATTCGGCACGCGTGACGTCGATGCGACCATGAAGACCATGGTGTCGGGCCCTTACGTCAATCACATTCCGACCATGACCGGTGGCGTGGGCCACGATCACCTGAAGCGTTTCTATAAATATCATTTCATTCCGAAGACGCCGAAAGACACTTCGCTGATACCGATCTCGCGCACCATCGGTGCGACACAAGTCGTCGATGAAATGCTGTTTTGTTTCACTCACGATATCGAGATCGACTGGATGCTGCCCGGTATCGCGCCGACCGGAAAGCGCGTCGAGATTCCACTGGTGGCCATCGTCAAATTCCGCGGCGATAAGCTGTACCACGAGCACATCTACTGGGACCAAGCCTCGGTGCTGGTGCAAATCGGCGTGCTTGATCCCAAGGGCTTGCCGGTCGCCGGAATTGAGACGGCGCGAAAACTCCTCGACGAAAATCTGCCTTCCAATACGTTGATGCAGAAGTGGAAGGAAAGCGAAGGGAAGGCGATTTGACGATCGGAGGCCGCAAGCAAATTTTGGCTCGCCATCGCGACCGTTTCCGCGACACACGCTCATGCAAGTACAAACCGTGCTTATCCGGTTGTCACACCCGCCCACCAGATATAGTTGCGCGCGATTTTGCGGCATAGCGCTCAGCATAGGTGGGCGCGGTGACATCGCC
>JAYUZG010000067.1:0-8381 GCA_043751985.1 Betaproteobacteria bacterium | reverse complement strand
CAGCATCGTTCCATAGACCGCATGACCCGCCAGGATCGGAGCGGATCGCACACCATCATCCATTCCCGAAATGCGCGCCTGCTCCACGATGCACAACTCGCCATCGATGCGCAAACGCGTGCTCTGACGCAGCACACCTTCGTCGAAACACTCGCCAGCCGCAGGCCGCCCGAGGCAGCTTAGCTCCCAGCCGCAGAATAATGCATCTGCCTGGAGATCGATTGATAGATTCACGTGCGCCCGTGCGCCAGCAAAGAAAATATTCTCCTGTGGCAACCATTCACAGCGTGCGCCCGCATCAACTCGAATACTCACGTTCTGCTCCGCATAAGCGCTCTCACTACGGTACCACTTGCCTGCGCCGGGTGTCGTCACTTGCGCATGCGAAGATGGGCCGATACGTGCCGAAATGTCCAGCACGTCGCCGCCGGCAATGCCCCCTGGCGGATGAATCAAGATTGCCTGACACACAGCAAGCCCTTCGGGATACAGTGACCGCTGCACCAGCAACGGCCCGCGGTGTTTGCGGCCGACCAGCCGGCTCGTTCCATCCTGTGCCGCAAATTCCAATTCAATGTGCGCGTGCCAGCCAAACCTCGGTGTGGCCGCGTTCACACCGCGAGGTGCCTTCTGACGCCGTCGTTCTCCATATCCGACCCTTTCCCCCGCTGCACGATTTCTCCGCGCACCAGCACCAAATACTGATCAGCCAGTGCCTTCGCGAAATCATAGTACTGCTCGACCAAGAGAATCGCCATGTCCTTGGACAGCGCACGAATCACCCGCTCGATGTCTTTGATGATGGAAGGTTGGATTCCTTCGGTCGGTTCGTCCAGGATCAACAGGCGCGGCTCCATCACCAGTGCGCGCGCGATCGCCAGTTGTTGCTGTTGACCACCGGACAAGTCGCCGCCACGACGACGCAGCATTTGCTTTAACACCGGAAACAGATCAAGCACCGAGCCGGGAACTTGCGCGGACTTGGGGCGGCTGGCCAAGCCGATCAGCAGATTCTCCTCGACTGTGAGCCGAGGAAATATTTCGCGGCCCTGAGGCACATAGCCAATCCCCAGTTGAACGCGCTCAAAAGGTCTCAACCGCGTGATATCGCGGCCTTCGAATCCCATCTTGCCACTGCTCACCGGCACTACGCCCATCAGACACTTGAGCAAAGTCGTTTTGCCCACACCATTGCGGCCAAGCAAAGCTGTGCAACCTTTCGCCGGCACCTGGAACTGAATATCGCGTAGCGTGTGACTGCTGCCGTAGTGCTGATTTATTTCAGACAGAGTCAGCATGGTCATCGCCCCAAATACACTTCGATGACCTGCTGGTTGTTTTGCACTGCCTGCAAGCTGTCTTCAGCCAGCACGCTGCCCTCGTGCAAGACCGTGACTTTCTGCGCGATTCGCCCGATGAATTCCATATCGTGCTCGACCACGATCAGCGTATGCGTGCCTTTCAATGACAAAAATAAATCGGCCGTGCGCTCGGTCTCCTCGTCAGTCATACCCGCGACCGGTTCATCCAATAAGAGCAATCGCGGTTCCTGCATCAGCAGCATACCGATCTCCAGCCACTGCTTTTGTCCATGCGAGAGCAGACCGGCCAAGCGACTCGCAGAGTCACCGAGGCGCACCATTTCCAGTGTTTGCGCAAGTCGATCGCGCTGAGCAGAATCGAGCTGGGCACGCAGGCTTGCGCGCACCCGCTTGTCGGTCTTCATCGCGAGCTCCAGATTTTCGAATACCGAGTGATTTTCAAACACAGTCGGCTTTTGAAACTTGCGCCCGATTCCTGCGTGCGCGATCTGCGGCTCGGTGAGACGTGTGAGATCGATGGTTTGGCCGAAAAATGCGGTACCGCTATCCGGTCGCGTCTTGCCGGTGATAACGTCCATCATTGTTGTCTTACCCGCACCATTGGGCCCGATAATGCAACGCAGCTCGCCGGCATCAATAGTCAGAGTCAGTTTGTTCAGCGCGCGGAAACCATCGAAGCTGACCGTGATGTCTTCCAAATAGAGTATCGCCCGATGCGATAAATCCACGCCTTCGCTCAGCAAGTGCGCGCCAGTGCTGGATGAGCCGGACGCCGCATTCACGCTGTTGATCGTGCTCATGCGCGGCGCCTCCTTAGCATCGTGGGAATGCTGATCACGCCTTTAGGCAGAAACAGCGTCACCAAAATGAATAGCAGTCCGAGAAAAAACAGCCAGTATTGCGGGAAGAATTGCGTGAACAAACTCTTCGCTCCGTTCACCAACCCGGCTCCCAATACGGGACCGATCAAGGTGCCGCGCCCGCCGACTGCGACCCAGATCGCAATCTCGATCGAATTGGCGGCCGACATTTCACCGGGGTTGATGATGCCGACTTGCGGAACGTACAAGGCACCGGCAATCCCGCACAGCACGGCGGACAGGGTCCAAACGAATAACTTGTACCAAAGCGGGTTGTAGCCCGAGAACATGAGCCGGCCTTCGGAATCGCGAATCGCAGTGAGAATCCGACCCAACTTGGAGCGCAGCAACGAGCGCGTCAAGATGCTCACGCCGATCAAGAATAATCCGGTGAGCGCGAACAGCGTTGCACGCGTGCCTGGATCGGCAATACGAAAACCCAAGATGCGCTTGAAGTCGGTGAAGCCGTTGTTGCCGCCAAAGCCGGTATCGTTGCGAAAGAACAGCAGCATGAAGGCGAACGTCAACGCCTGCGTAATGATGGAAAAGTACACGCCTTTGATGCGCGAGCGAAACGCGAAGAATCCAAACACGAAAGCCAATGCACCCGGCACCAAGATCACCAGTGACGCGGCATACCAGAAATGATCGGTGAACGACCAGTACCAGGGGTAACTCTTCCAGTCGAGGAACACCATGAAGTCCGGCAGATCGCTCTGATACTGGCCTTCATGACCGATCATGCGCATCAAGTACATGCCGAACGCATAGCCCCCGAGCGCAAAGAACAATCCGTGTCCCAGGCTAAGAATGCCGGTATACCCCCAGATCAAGTTGAGCGCCAGCGCGACCACGCAATAACACATGATCTTGCCCAGTAAGGTGACCGAATACGCGGACAAATGCAGCGGATTGCTTTCGGGCACCACCACGAATAACAACGGCACCATCACCGCGACAACCAATGCGAATGCGGCCAATGCTGTCCAGCCGGCCTTCGAAAATAGCGGCGTCGGTGACAATGAAGCGTTCATATTCACGCCTCAATCGAACGACCACGCAAGGCAAACAATCCTTGCGGTCGCTTCTGAATGAACCCGATGATGACCACCAAGATTAATATCTTAGTCAGCACTGCGCCCATTAGTGGTTCGAGAAATTTACTGGTCACGCCCAGGCCAAGCGCGGCATAAATGGTTCCCGCAAGCTGCCCCACACCTCCAAGCACGACCACCATGAACGAGTCGATGATGTAGCTCTGTCCGAGTTCCGGTCCTACGTTGCCGATTTGCGAGAGCGCGCAACCGGCCAGGCCGGCAATGCCCGAACCGAGGCCGAACGCCAACATATCGACTCGGTCGGTCGGCACGCCCACGCACGAGGCCATGCTGCGGTTCTGTGTCACGCCGCGCACGAACAAACCCAGGCGGGTCTTCGCCAGGATCAAAGCAACTGCGATCACGACCGACAGCGCAAAGCCGATGATCACGATGCGGTTCCACGGCAAGGTGATATTGGTCAGCTCAATTCCGCCCGACATCCAGGTCGGATTGGCGACTTCGACGTTCTGAGCGCCAAAAATTTGCCGCACGGTTTGAATCAGAAACAAACTGATGCCCCAGGTCGCCAGCAACGTCTCCAGCGCGCGGCCATATAACCAACGAATCACCGTCCGTTCCAGCAGCATGCCAATAAGCGCAGCCACGGCAAAAGCAATGGGCACGGCGAGCACCGGATACCAGTCGATCAGACCGGGCGCGTGGCCACGCATGAATTGTTGCGTGACGTAAGTCGCGTAAGCGCCGATCATGATCATTTCGCCATGCGCCATATTGATCACGCCGAGCAAACCATAGGTAATCGCCAGCCCGAGCGCGGCGAGCAATAGAACGCTGGCCAGGCTCAACCCGGTAAAAAGCCTGCCGGCGTGATCGCCGATGACGAGCCGCCGGTCGATCATTTTTATTGAATACGCCGCTTCGTCTCGCACGTGTGCATCGGGCTCGGCGAAGTCACCGGCAGAGTTTTTTTCCAGCAATGCGTACAACTGCTGCTTCGAGCGTTGCGCTTTGCTTTCACCCAATATTTTGGCCGCACCGAGACGAACCTCGGCAGATGGATTCTTAAGGTCGATGCCCGCCTTCATTTGCGCCAGCACGCGACGGATTTCTTCGTCTTCTTCCTTGGCCAGCACTTTTTCCAAAATCGCCGCTTGCGAATCATCGGGGGACGATTCCAGCGCGCGCGCGGCGGTGAGCCGGATTTTGCGCTCGGAGGAAAACAAACGAAACGCGGACAACGCGGATTCAATCGCACCGCGCACGCGGTTGTTGATCATCACCGCTTCAAGCTCAGTGGGCGCGGGCGCGATCGGCGTCAGTGTTATTGCGTCTTTAACCACGGCGCCCTCGGTCACAACCACTTGACCGCTCTTGCTGAGCGCCAAGTTGCCGTCGAGCAGCGCGCTCAGCAGTGGCAGGCCGACTGGGTCAGCTGCACGGGTAAGCGCTTCGATCGCGTCAACCTTGTCTGCAACTTCACCACGCGCGAGTTTTTCCACCAACTGCACGTCGATCGCATGCGCCTGGCCTATCGTGAACGACAGCGTCAGCAGCGCGAGACAGCAACTCTTGAACGAATTCTTCACGGCAGTTTGTTATATGAATTTTGACCGTAGCAGCAACGGGTAGTGGTCTACCCGTTGCCGGATTAACACTTACAGCTTCTGCTTGCCCTCGTTACCCACGATAAACGGGCTCCACGGTTGCGCGCGAACCGGGCCTTTGGTCTTCCACACCACGTTGAACTGACCGTTACCTTGTACTTCGCCGATCATCACTGGCTTATGCAGATGATGATTGGTTTCGTCCATCTTCAGCACGAATCCGCTCGGCGCCTTGAACGTCTGACCACTCATCGCTTTGCGCACTTTGTCGACTTCAACCGAGCCGGCCTTCTTCGCCGCTTGCGCCCACATGTGGATTCCGACGTAGGTCGCTTCCCTCGGATCGTTGGTCACCACCGTGTCGAGATTGGGAACGTTGTTCTTCACCGCCCACGTTTTGTACATCTTGGCGAATTTGTCATTCTCGCCATTCTTTACCGACATGAAGTAGTTCCATGCAGCCAGATGGCCGAGCAGCGGCTTGGTGTCGATGCCACGCAGCTCTTCTTCACCTACCGAGAACGCTACCACCGGCACGTCGGTCGCCTTCAGACCCGCGTTGCCCAGCTCCTTGTAGAACGGAACATTCGAGTCACCATTGATGGTCGAGATCACCGCGGTCTTGCCGCCCGAGGCAAATTTCTTCACGTTGGCCACGATGGTTTGATAGTCGCTGTGACCGAACGGTGTATAGACTTCCTCGATGTCCTTGTCGGTCACGCCCTTGGAATGCAGGAAGGCGCGCAGGATTTTATTGGTAGTGCGCGGATAAACGTAGTCCGTCCCGAGCAGGAACCAACGCTTAGCGCCGCCGCCTTCCTTGCTCATCAGATACTCAACCGCGGGGATGGCTTGCTGATTCGGTGCCGCGCCGGTGTAGAACACATTCTGTGACAACTCTTCGCCTTCATACTGAACTGGATAAAACAACAGGTTGTTCAGTTCTTCGAACACCGGCAACACCGATTTTCGCGAAACCGAAGTCCAGCAACCGAACACCACCGACACCTTGTCCTGCGTAATCAGTTGACGCGCCTTCTCGGCAAACAGCGGCCAGTTGGACGCCGGGTCCACCACCACCGCTTCCAGTTTCTTGCCCAGCACGCCGCCCTGCGCGTTGATCTCTTCGATGGTCATCAGCACCGTGTTCTTCAGCGCGGTTTCGGAAATAGCCATGGTGCCGGACAGCGAGTGCAAGACGCCGACTTTGATGGTGTCTTCTGCCATGACAGGTAGCGATGCAAGACCACCGGCGACCAGCGCGGTACCCAGCATCGATTTGAGGAACTGCTTGCGATTCATGCGGATCTCCTTGTGAGGCTGTTTATTGAAATTGGCCGCGCGACTTGCCTGTCACGCGGCCAGTGCGGGTACTGCAAATCAGCTACGCGTGGCTACATCGCAATGCCTGTGCCACACTCAGTCGAGAAGTTTTTTTGTTATGGATTCATGCTCTTGGAAGGTCTTGCGACGGTACCGTTGATTTTCGGATGCGCACCGGGTTTGTGCGCACGCACGGGTTGTGCACCGCGTTCTGGCCGATCACGTGCACAAGTAAGTGGCGCAGGCTGCACTTGATTCGCGCAGAAACCACTTGCAACTTCTCGCAAGCTGTATAAAACTACAGCCATGGACGAACTCACCGCACGCCAGTCCGAGATCCTGGAACTGATCCGAGAATTTCTGGAAAGCACCGGCTTTCCGCCCACCCGCGCCGAAATTGCCCAGCAAATGGGTTTCAGCTCCGCCAACGCCGCCGAGGAACATCTGCGCGCACTGGAACGCAAAGGCTATATCGAAATGTCGCCCGGCTCCTCGCGCGGCATCCGGCTGCTGGATGAAGTGGGCGGCCTGCCGCTGATCGGCCGCGTCGCCGCCGGCAGCCCGATTCTCGCCGAGCAACACATCCAGGCTCGCATTCAAGTCGACCCGAAATTATTCAAACCGCGCGCGCACTACTTATTGAAGGTGCGCGGCGCCAGCATGCAAGACGCCGGCATTCTCGAAGGCGACCTGCTCGCCGTGCACCGCACCCCCGAAGCGCGGAGCGGACAGATCATCGTCGCCCGCCTCGCCAACGAAGTCACCGTGAAGCGGCTCAAACGCCAAGGCAGCCTGGTGCATCTGCTACCGGAAAATTCCAACTTCAAACCCATCGTGGTCGACCCCCGACGCGAACAGTTCGCAATTGAAGGGCTGGCGGTGGGGGTGATTCGTACTGGCAGAAACCTTTAGAAGAGGCACATCCTTGTTGTCAGCCGTTGAAAAAACCAGGTTGCGTGTTTCAAAAAGTACCGAGGCGAAAAAAAAGTCACTGCTTGGCCAGTTTTTTACGCCCGAAAAAACAGCCCAATATATGGCAGGGTTGTTTTATCCAACTACAGATAGCGTTTGTCGCTTGCTTGACCCAGGTGCTGGCATCGGCTCACTCTCAAGTGCCTTCCTTGAGCGTTACATCTCTAATGAATTGGTTTTTTCCAAAGTAAACATCACCGCTTTTGAGTTGGATAGTGTTCTTCACGAGGAACTAAAGAATACGTTGGTGAGCCACGCCGAACGAGCACATCTTTCTTATGAAATAAATGGTAGTGATTTTATTGAGGAAGCCGTCAATAGCATTCAATTCGGCAATACTTTTGAGTTCTCTCATGCAATTCTTAATCCTCCTTACAAAAAAATAAACAGTGATTCTCGTCACCGTTTACTGCTACGACAGGTTGGAATAGAGACAGTCAATTTGTATTCGGCTTTTGTTGCACTGACGCTGGAGTTGATGGCACCACGAGGGCAAGTTGTCGCAATCATTCCCCGAAGTTTCTGCAATGGGCCGTATTACCGCCCCTTCCGCAATTTTATTTTGGATCGTGCCGCAATCCGTCAGATGCACCTGTTTGAGTCACGTAGCACGACTTTTAAGGACGATGACGTATTGCAGGAAAACATTATTATTTTTCTTGAGTGCGGCGCCCATCAAGGCGATGTGATCGTTACGACTTCAACCGACGACCGATTCTCTGATCTTGAGAAGCATGTTTACCCTTTTGACCGTATAGTAATCTCTGATGATCCAGAGCACTTCATACATGTGCCCACCTCGCCCGAGCGCAATGAAATAGAACTATCTGCCGCAGTCAGTTATTCGTTAGAAGAGCTTGGCATCCAGGTATCAACTGGCCCAGTAGTTGATTTTCGTCTGAAAGATCATCTGCGTAGCAGACCAGAACCAGGCACAGTTCCCCTCCTCTATTCAGGCCACTTTAACGGTCAGATCACTGAATGGCCGAAATTGGATGCGAAAAAGCCTAACGCGATTCTTCGAAACATCGAAACGGAGAAGTGGCTTTTTCCTACTGGGCACTATTGTGTGGTTCGCCGCTTTTCATCCAAAGAAGAGAAGCGACGCGTCATGATCTTGTCAACTTTTCGTTGAGGGTTTAAGCCGCTCTTTTTTGCAGCCGAGCGGGTTGGCTGGTGTTACCCGGAAGTGCGGTCAGTTCGTCGTTGGCCGCCTTGATCAATTGAGCATGGTAATCG
>JAYUZG010000066.1:0-16319 GCA_043751985.1 Betaproteobacteria bacterium | reverse complement strand
TGGTCGGCGCCGTGCTGGCACGCAAAGTGTTCGTCGTATTCGGCGGTTTCGGCATCGCCGGCTATCTCAGCTATCTGGCTTGTCATCTGTTTAAGGACAGCATGGTGTTTCCGTTTGTGCTGACGGCCATCGGCCTCGGTGTCGTCTACCTCGGAATCCTGTGGCCGCGTCATGAACAGAAATGGACCGAGCATTTGCGCGCGTTGTTGCCGTTGGCGTTACGCGAGCTGATTGAGAGCCGGCATTAGCAAGTTTTCGAGCAATCGAACAGGAGCAGCAATAAACAAATGACAAAAGCCCAACTCACTCTTAAGAGCGTGCGTGCCCGCCCCGTCTTGCTACCGCTGAAGCGTCCCGTAGTTTCGCGCGTCGGCGTATTTCGCGACTGGCCTCTCATTCTGATCGATCTCTACACCAACGAAGGCGTGGTGGGTCACAGTTATCTGGAACCTTACCTCAAACAATCGGTGCGCTACATTATTCCAGCGATCGAGGACCTCGCAGAAGCGGCGAAAGGGCAAGCGCTAGCGCCGTTCGAGGCTTTTCGCAGAGGCATCGGCTCGTTGCATCTTGTCGGCCGCGAAGGCGTGTCCCTGATCGCGGTGTCCGGCCTCGACATGGCGATATGGGATGCGCTGGCCAAAGCCGCCGGAATGCCGCTCGCGGTATTTCTCGGGGGAACTGTGGGCCCAGTCCCGGCCTACAACAGCAACGGACTGTGGCTAACACCGATCGAGAGACATGCCGCCGAGGCGGCCGCGCTAGTCGCCGAGGGCGGCTTCAGCGGACTGAAACTCCGGCTCGGCCGAGACAAGCTCGCCGACGATCTGGCGGCGATCGCCGCGGTACGCGAAGGTGCCGGAGCTGACGTCAAGCTGATGTGCGATTTCAATCAAGGGCTGACCCTGGGCGACGCTTTAGTGCGCTGTCACGCGCTCGACGATCAAGGTCTGTACTGGTTTGAGGAGCCGACCACCTACGACAACATTCCGGGCTACGCGCAGCTCGCACGTGAATTGAAGACGCCATTGCAATTGGGGGAGAACTTCTACGGCCCGCGTCTTTTGTATCAGGCGTTGCTCGCCGGCGCGGGCGATTACTTCATGCCCGATCTCATGCGCATTGGCGGTGTCAGCGGTTGGTTGCGCGCGTCCGCAATATGTGGCGCCGCCGGAATTCCTATGTCTTCGCATCTCTATCCGGAAATGTCCGCACATCTGATGCGCGTGACGGAATCCGCGCACTGGCTGGAGTGGCAAGACTGGGCCGATACGGTTATTGAAGAGCCATTTCAACTCACGAATGGTCACCTTGTCGTTCCCGACAAACCGGGTCAAGGTATTGCGTGGGACGAGAAGGCCGTTACACGGTTCGCGATGTAGACAATCGCGTACTTTGGGAGCTGAGGCAACTATGACTGAAGTGATCGGCATTGACCACCTATACCTCACGGTGTCGGACGTCGCACGTTCGGAAATTTTTTATGACCTCGTGCTGACGAAGGTGTTGAGTTTTCGCAAGAATAAGTTCTCCCTCGGCAGCGATCTACACATTCAATATTTCAACCGGCATTTCGGCATCGTACTGCGCCCGGCGCGCAGTGCAAGGTCACACGATCCGTATTCGCCGGGATTGCATCACCTCTGCCTGCGTGTCGATTCGATTGCCGATGTTCATTGCGTCGCCGGGAAATTGCGTGCGTCTGGCGTCGATGCGTCTGACGCAAAGCTACATGCCGAGTACGCGCCCGACTACAGGGCGACGTTTTTCGAAGACCCGGATGGCGTGCGGCTGGAGATTACTAACTATCGGCCAGAGAGGCGCCAGCGCCATGACTTGTGGAATGAAGGTCGCGGCTGACCATGTTGTTGGCTATTTCTCGGTCGAGGCTGCGTATCGCTCGCGCTGCGACGGAGCTCGACTTGGATGCATCTTGATTGGTTGCGAAAGTGAACATGGGCAAAGTAATGCCGGCAATCGTCGCCGGTGGCGGCATTGGTGGCCTTGCGGCAGCACTGGCGCTTGCGCGCCAAGGTTTGCACGTCGTCGTGCTGGAGCAGGCGTCCGA
The DNA here is from genome assembly GCA_043751985.1 of Betaproteobacteria bacterium. Classification (GTDB taxonomy): domain Bacteria; phylum Pseudomonadota; class Gammaproteobacteria; order Burkholderiales; family JAYUZG01; genus JAYUZG01. The sequence continues at coordinate 14,251 of JAYUZG010000066.1, read as the reverse complement.
GTTCGCGGAAATCGGCGCCGGAATTCAACTTGGCCCAAATGCTTTCCATTGCTTCGACGCTCTGGGTGTCGGCGAGACGGCGCGCAGCCGCTCGGTGTTCATCGACGAGCTGGTGATGCACGACGCAGTGGACGAATCCCTGGTTGGCCGCATTCCAACCGATGCGGAATTTCGCAGGCGATTTGGCAATCCCTACGCGGTAATTCATCGCGTCGATGTACACCAGTTGCTGCTCGAAGGCGCGCAGGCAACCGGCCGCATTGAGTTAGTTCCTTCGACGCGAATCGAGCGCGTGGAGCATGGTGCGGACTGCATCACCGTGTTCGACCAGCATGGCGAAACTCATCGCGGCGCCGCGCTGATCGGGGCGGACGGTATTCGTTCAGTGGTACGTGCACAGTATGTCGGCGATCCGCCGCGGGTCACTGGCCACGTGGTGTATCGCGCGGTGGTCGACAAGCAGAATTTCCCCACTGACTTACAGTGGAATGCGGCTAGCGTATGGGTTGGGGCCGACTGCCACTTGGTGCATTACCCATTGCGCGGCGGCGAGCAGTACAACGTGGTAGTGACTTTCCATAGCCGTGAAAAAGAGGAGTGGGGTATCACCGAGGGTAGCCGTAACGAAGTGCAGAGCTACTTTCAGGGCATCTGCCCGCGGGCACGCCAGTTGATCGACCTGCCGAAGAGCTGGAAGCGCTGGGCCACCGCCGACCGCGAACCGATTGACCGGTGGAGTTTCGGGCGCGTTACCTTGCTGGGCGATGCGGCGCATCCGGCCACTCAATATCTGGCCCAGGGCGCCTGCATGGCGCTCGAAGATGCGGTCACGCTGGGCGAAACGTTGCGTGTCGGCAAGAACAATTTCGTCGAGGCATTCGAGCACTACCAGTATTCGCGCATCGCCCGTACCGCACGCATCGTGCTGTCGGCGCGCGAAATGGGCCGCATCTATCACGCCAAGGGTGTCGAGCGTCTGGTGCGAAACGACCTTTGGAAGGACCGCACACCGGAGCGTTTCTATGACGCGTTGCAATGGTTGTACGGCTGGAACGTCAACAACTGTCTGGCCGCCCGCACCGCAAATTGATATCGATTGTCATTGCCGTAGAATGGCAGCGCTTCGAGACCGAATATGCTGGTTGGGCAATTTGCGTGGAGACAACCGATGGCGAAATTAACTGCAGTCAAAAAAGCACGCGCGGCAAACAAAGCCTTGTATGCGCCAAGAGCCAAGCTGCCGCCCGCACCCTCGATGCCCAAACCAGTCCATCACCTTGTGTCCGATGAGACTCTCAAAAAAATCATTCAGCGCATCCTGGATGAACTCAAGCTCCCCGGCAAAATTCCCAGCGTGGTAATCCTCGGCGGACTCGCTGAAGTTCGCGATTTGGTCGAACAGGCCGTAATCGCGCAAAGGAATCGTGAACCGAAGTGATGAAGTAATAGTGACGCCCGCGGAGCACGCCTAACCTTAAAATAAAGAGGAGAAATAATGCTTTCAACCGGCCGGAATAGACTCGTACTGTCACTCCTCGTTCTTTCGCTGCCTGCTCTATGCGCGTACGCGGGCAAGGAGTACGGCCCCGGTGTTACCGACAACGAAATCAAGATCGGGCAAACCAGTCCTTACAGCGGCCCGGTATCCGCCTACGGCACGTTTGGCAAAGCCATGACGGCGTACTTTGCAAAAGTCAATGATGCGGGCGGGGTCAATGGCCGCAAGCTCAATCTGCTCAGCCTGGATGATGGCTTCAGTCCGCCCAAGGCAGTCGAGCAGACGCGCAGACTCATCGAGCAGGAAAATGTTCTGCTGATCTTTGGAACTATCGGGACGGCAACCAATACCGCGATTTCGAAATACTTGAACGGGCAACGCATTCCACAGCTCTTCGTCGCGACCGGCAGCCCGAAACTTGGAGATGCCAAGAGCTTGCCTTGGACCCTGCCGCTACACTACAGCTACGATCATGAGGGGGCGGTCTACGCGAAATATCTGAAGAATGTCCGCCCTAATGCGAAGGTCGCCGTCCTCTACCAAAATGATGATTACGGTAAGAGCGCCGCGGCGGCGTTCAAGCGCACGCTCGGCGAAAAGGCCAGCATGGTCGTGGCCGAAGCCAGCTTCGAGCTGAGTGACCCGACTGTAGACCAGCAAATCATCAGCCTGCAGGGGTCGGGAGCCGACACGCTGGTCAACTTCTCCACGACCAAGGCCGGCGCCCAAGCCATCCGCAAAGTCTATGACATGGGTTGGCGTCCCTTGCACATCATCGCTTACCCCGCGTCGTCGGTGGGTGTGACGCTGCGCGCCGCCGGTCTGGATAAATCGGTCGGGCTGATCAGTTCGACCTTCATGAAAGATGTCAACGACCCGAGGTGGGCGGCCGATACAGAGGTGCGCGACTTTAGAGCGTGGATGAAGAAGTACTACCCCGAAGGCGATGTCAACGACGAAAGAAACACCCAGGCGTACATCATGTCCGAGGCGATGGTGTATGTCCTGGCGCAGTGCGGGGACGATTTGTCGCGCGATAGTGTGATGCGTAACGCCACACAATTGAACGGCGTTCAGCTTCCGATGTTATTCCCCGGCATCAAACTGCATACGAGTCCCGCTGAAGTTTTTCCGGTGAAGCAACTGCAGATGGTGCGCTTTGACGGCGAGCGCTGGGTTCCTTTCGGCGATCTCGTCGGCCAGTAAATAGGCCAACCTTTCCCCCCGTGCCCTCGCGCGCCGTTCTCGGCCTCTCGAGATTCGAAAAGCCATGCGCCGCCTTGATCTAACGCAGCAAGCGGCGGCCAAACGCATGGGCATCACGCAACCGAAAGTGTCGGACATGATGCGAGGAGAGCTTTCCAATCTGTCTGAGCGCAAATTGATGGATTGTCTGAATCGACTGGGTTACGACATCGAGATCAAGGTGAAGCGCGCCGCCAAACCGCTTGGGTATTTGGTATTGGCGCTTAGGTGACAACGAAGCAGGGTATTGACTTGTCGAGCTCGGAAATCGTGATAGCATTACCTGGTATTACCAAGGAGTCGATGATGGAAATTACTTCCGTTACCAGTAAAGGGCAGGTCACCATTCCCAAACCGCTACGACAGCATTTAGGATTGCGCCAGGGAAGCAAAGTTGAATTCGTCGTGGTGGGTGACCGTGTGGAAATGCGTGTGGTCAGCACGCCGGCAATCGTTACCGCAAGTGGTTTCGGCATGCTGAAGAGCAAGCGCGCCACGCCGCCTGCTGATTTCGATCCGGCCACGTTACTGTTGCGACGCAAAGCGGGACGAGCCAAGTGATTGGGCTCGATACCAATGTCCTCGCGCGTTATTACATTCAGGACGCGGCCGATGCTCAAGCCCTCAGGCAGCGTGGCGCCGCGTGCCGTTTGCTGGAGTCTGGCAAACCGCTGATGATTTGCAAGACGGTACTACTTGAGTTCGAATGGGTGATGCGCGGCTATTACGAATTCTCCGCGGCACAGATTGCGGCGGTGATGAATCATCTTATGGCCATGCCGCATATCACCATTGAAGACAGAAATGGCGTGGTGCAGGCGCTCTCACATTGTCAAGCCGGTTTCGAGATGGCCGATGCATTACATCACGCCAGCTACCGCTGTTGCGACAGCGTTGCTTCATTCGATGATAAGAAATTCGCGCGCCGAGCCCAGCGTTTGGGGGTAACGCCAACAGTTACAGTGCCAGTTTAGAGACGGTGCTCAGCGCCAGGTTAAAGTAGCTTCCATCGCTACTGCGTGTGGCGCTTTATTCAAATTGCCCCAAGCCGCTCGACGGTATCCGGAAAGCGCTTAACCAGATTGAGCAGCAGTGCCGCCTGCGCATTGGGTTTGGCGCGCTTTTGTTCCCAGTTCTCCAGCGTACGCACATTGGTCCGGAGATAGACGGCAAACAGCGCGCGTGAAATTTTGAGATTTTCACGAACCCGAACCAATGGCCTCGGCGAAATTTGCGGCGCAGGTTTGTATTCGACGGCATGGGTGCGTAAGGTTCACTTACCTTGACACGTATCCGCGAGTGCTGTCATGCCTTCACTTAGCTCGGCAAACAACTGCCGCTTCACGCTAACTTGGTTGATGCGGTTCAGAGCATCAAAGCCGGACGCGGTGACCACCGCTCCGGTACACGCCGTCGCCGACCCGGTGACCGTGCCATCGTCGCACTTCTTGATGAGACTGCCTTTGGCGTCGTACACCAGCGCGCTTGAGAGTAATCCGGTAGGACTCGTGTTGCGAATCGCTGTAAGTTGATTGGCCGCGTCGTAGCTGTAGGACTTCGACTGCACCGGATTGGCTAAGTCACTCGTGACAAAGGACGTGCGGTTATTCAGGATGTCGCAATCAATCGAGTCTGACCCCGTTGACCGTGCTATCCGTAAAATTCCCCACCGCGTGAACGCGCTTTCTGTCCGAGACAATCCGTTTGGAATAAAGAAATTTGCCGCAAAGATTGAAAGGACAGCTGCGCACTGACCGATGCAGGCGCCTAGCCCGACAACGACCCAGGCTCGCCGCTGACTTACCTAATGACCAAGCAGCACCAACATAAGAAAAGAGGAACCTCAGGGTCAGACTCGATTGATTCTGTAGTTGTCCGATTTCATATCCCGTGCTGCCCAAATATTCAAAGCATTGGGCTATTGCCATACGTCACGCAATACCAACCGAACGTTAGGTAACAACTGCGGACTGACTACCTCATCGTTTTGCGGTGTCAGTAATCGTTGATAACTATTGCGAGTTGGTTCTCTGTACATCAATACCGCCCGAGTGGTTGGATCGAAGATCCAGACTTCCGGTATGCCGTGAGCTGCGTAGAGCGGTATCTTCACGTCTCGGTCATATTCCAATGTTGTGACAGATACCTCGATGACAAGCAGCACATCTTTTGCACTCGGAACCTCCTTCCGATACAGGCATTCGGGTCGGAGCACTGAAATGTCAGGTTCGGGCTCACTATCAGGCGGAAGTAAAATTGGGTTCTGAGCAGAGACAACGGCCTCCTCGCCGACCTGCCGGTCAAGTATCCGAGTAATCAGATTTACGAGCTGTATATGCGCGCCACCAATCGGTGCCATTTGAATCAGTTCTCCCTGGATTAACTCAACGCGGTCGGTGGGGTGAAAAACACCCGCGTCACCCATCTTGTGGTACTCACCGAGAGAAATAAGCCGACGAGGAATGCTTTGTGGTGCACCCATGCTATGCCACCTCGCGATCATAGTAGTTCAACATGCCGCCTAGCCGTTTACCAACTCGAACAGGCCCGCTATCCTCGAAGGACTTTTCGTTTGCCGCGACAAGACTTTTGTTGAGTCCTTGATGACTCTGCTCGCAGTGATAGTGCGCACTGAATTCTCGGATCGCACGACGCAACGACGCCTTACTGAAGAAGATCAGGCGATTCAAGCATTCTGCTTTGATGGAGCCAACAAACCGCGCGGCATAGGCGTTAGGGATTAGAGATCGAGGCGGTAGGCGAATAACTTTGGTGCCCGAATCCAACAATTGCACTCTGAATTCCGAACAGTACTTCGTATCGCGATCAATGAGCAGCAGTCGAGGCTCAGCGAGAATGCCATCCGCAATATCCGTCATGTTGCGGCCTACTCGTAGTATCCACGCCGTATCCGGCTTCACGGTGATGCTCGCCAATTTTACTTGTCGCGCATACAGCTCGATGAAAAACAGGACGTAGTAGGTCGTCAATCCGTGCAGGCGCCACAATTCCAAGGTAAAGAAGTCCGATGCAACCAGGATTTTCCATTGCGCCTTGAGGAAGGTGGACCAGGGAGTGCGTTTACCTCGTAGTGGCGCTGGCTCAATGCTATGCTCTTGAAGGACGTTGGCAATGGTTCCACGGGTAACCTTGTTGCCAAGATTGCGCAGCGCGCTCAGTATTCGCGTGTATCCCCATCTTGGATTCTCTTGCGTCATACGAAGAATTAGCGAGGCGATCTCGTCTTTGATATTTGGCCGTCCTGACGAACGTCCATTAACGTGATTCCATTTCTGCGCCACGAGCTGTCTATGCCAACGCAACAAAGTGTCTGGCGTAACAAGGGTCTCGATTTGGAAAAGTAATTTCCGTCCCAATGCTGTGGCGCGAACCGCCAGGAGTCTGCGCTCAGCATCTGTGAATTGAGGCTCGCGACTGCCAAGCTTCTCATTCAGTAGTCGATTTTCTTCCTTCACATGATTGTTCGCCACTTTCCGTTGACGATTCAGTGGCAGGGCCGACGAGGCAAGAAGGTAACGGCGCGGAAATAAGGCGGCATGCATACGAAACAGTATACCGAGCCACCGAATTTCGTGCTGCCCGTTCTTGAAACCTGCTCTAGCCGCCCGTGGCAGAGTCCTTGGACGGCACGGGAAATGAATCACACAACTCAAGCGCCTACTTTCACCGACATCATGCTGATCGAACCCAGATCAATGCCATCCACCGGGAAACTCACCTCTTCATCCGGTTGCTGCGTGCCGACGATATAGAGCAGCGGCAGAAAGTGCTCCGGCGTCGGAACTGAGAGCCGCGCGTCGGTGCCCAGGTCTTCGTAGTGAATCAAAGGCGCGTGCTCACGCTTGAGCAATAGTTCGCGCACTCGATGGTTGAAGCTGACCGCCCAGTCATGCGGTGGCGCGCGCCCGCTGAAATCGATGATGCGCAAGTTGTGCACGACGTTGCCGCTGCCGGCTACCAGGATTCCTTCTTCGCGCAGCGGTGCGAGCCGGCGGCCCAATTGATAGTGAAAATCGTAGGGCTGGGTCGCGTCGATGCTCAATTGCACGACAGGCACATCGGCATCGGGATACGCGTGCACCAGCACCGACCAGGTGCCGTGATCGAGACCCCAGCTCTCATCGAGCGCGACGTCGATCGGCGCGAGCAGGTCGCGCACGCGTGTCGCAAGTGCCGCATCGCCCGCGGCGGGGTATTGCACGTCAAACAGCGCTTGCGGGAAGCCGCGAAAATCGTGAATGGTGCGCGGCTTGGCCATCGCGGTCACCGCCGTGCCATTGGTCTCCCAATGCGCGGAGATCATGAGAATGGCGCGCGGCTTGAGAAGATCTGCCCCGATCTGCCGCCAGGCTTGCGTGTAGCGATTGGACGCCAGCGTGTTCATCGGGCTGCCGTGGCCAAAGAATACTGCGGGCATTCTGTTTATTGACATATTGTCTCCTGGCTCATTTGCACATACCTACCGGACCCTACTCTCCCCGCCGCCCCTCCGCCGCTAGTCGCCGAATGACCTTCACCGTATCGATATCCGCCTCGACGTAAGCGGACTGGCGGAACTCGCTGTAGAACGCCTCCGACGACGCATCGCCTTGCGCACGGCCGTCGTCGTATTCGAAACGGAGGTAGTACCGATCCGGTTGCGGCTCCTCGATCGTCATCGTCAAGCTCGCGGCCGCCATTAACGGCTGCTCCTCTGTCGCATAGCGCACTTGCCGTCCCTGCAAAAACTCGACTCGATCTCTGACGATCACGGTGCCAAAATCAAGTTCGCGCACCAACGAGTCGGCGCGCGTTTCCAGAATGCGGAAGCTATCGAGTCCGAATACGAACAAGGTGGGTTCTTCGGCACGCATTACCAGTCCGCGCCAAAGTTGCGCGCGGCTCAAAGGATCGATCAAGGGGTTCAGCGGGTCATTTATTTCAACGAGATGGTCAAATTTCATGGTTCAACAAATACGATATTCTTCTGCTGCGGAGCGGCTAGCGCGAATCGAATGCAGTCGATTGCGCAGAATAGCAGGCGAAATGGTTTCTTGGTATTCGCCTGTGCAGCGCGCGCCGATTGGTGAATAATCACGCCCTTTGGTTGTGCCCGAATTTTAAGAGCGAGAAATAATAATGAAGCGAGCAATCAAGATGGCAGTCTTACTTATATCGGTCACTGCCTTTGCGCAAGTCCATTCAGCCTGCGCCGACGAGCTGAAGTACGATGCGATCTACCGCGTAGCGCATAGCCAGCAGCCCGATGTCGCGCAAGCCATCGCGCGCATCTACGTGAAGCAGTCCGGCTTGACCCAGATTCGCGCGGCTCTCGCGGCGCGCGGCCGTGCGGCAAAACTTGGCACGAGTTGGAACAACGGAGCACCGGAGTGGCAAGCGGCGGAGACGCGCATGGCCACGATCGTTGAGGAAGTGCTGACGCGGCGGGTAGAGAATCCACAGTGGTTTTACGAGGCCTTGTCGCAAGAGCTGACGCAAAAATTCAAGGCGGAAGAAGCCGACGAAATCGCCACGCATCTCGAATCTGAAGGTGGCCGCCTGCAGGCCGCGCTGATCGATTACAAGGTAATCGGTGAAATGCTGATGACTCAATACACGTTCACCGGCCGCATCCGTCACGACGTGCCCGGCACCGAAAAGGAAATGCAGCGCTTGCAAACTTTGTGGTGGATACAAGAGCCCTTCAAGAAGCGCGACTTCAGCGAGTATCCGAACGCGATGCGTTTTGCCGGCGGCGCCACCGGTGTGAAGTACGTCAAGCTGCTGGTCACGCAAGGCGTGGCGGCACTGACCTCATACATTGACCAAGTCGCAAAGGAAACCACGCAAGCAGTGGCGAGTTCCGAAGCCGATCTGGCGCTGTTCGTCGAGCAATATCGCAGCCGCGTCAATAACAATTAACCCAACCGAAGAAAGCTCCCGCACCGTGACCTCCGCGCTATTCTCGCCGATTCGCCTCAATCAGCTTGAGCTTCCGAATCGCATCGTCGTCTCGCCCATGTGTCAATACGAGGCGATGGATGGTTGCGCGACCGACTGGCACCTCATGCATCTGGGTCAATTCGCCATGGGTGCCGGCGGTTTGGTCATTCTCGAAGCGACTCACGTGTCGCGGCCGGGCCGTATTTCACATCGCTGCCTGGGTTTGTACAGCGACGACAACGAGGCAGCGCTTGCGCGCGTATTGCAGTTCTGCCGTCGCTTTGGTGTGGCGAAATTCGGCATCCAATTAGCTCACGCGGGGCGCAAGGCTTCAGGCAAACCGCCGCAACAAGGAAGCGGTGCGCTCGGTGCAGGCGAGGACCCGTGGGTCACGCTCGCGCCTTCCGCGCTTGCGTTTGGCCCCGGCTGGCACACGCCGGTGGCACTGGATCACGCGGGGCTGGCCGCAGTCAAACAACAATTCGTGGACGCGGCGGGTCGTGCCGCGCGTCTCGGTTTCGATGTGTGTGAGCTGCACATGGCGCATGGTTATTTGCTGCATGAGTTCATGTCGCCGATTTCGAATGTGCGCAGCGACGAGTATGGCGGCAGTCTCAGTAATCGGATGCGCTTTCCGCTGGAAGTCTTCGCCGCGGTGAAAAAAGTGTGGCCAGCGGGTCTGCCGGTCGGTGCGCGTATCACCGGGACCGATTGGCTGGATGGCGGCTGGTCGGCGGAAGACGCGGTGGCGTTTGCGCATGAATTGAAAAAACTTGGCTGCGACTTTGTTGACGTAACGTCGGGTCAGCTCGATCCGCGCCAGAAGATTGCGTTTGCGCCGGGTTACAACATTCCGTTCGCCGAAAAGATCAAGAAGGAAACCGGAATCACGGTGATGGGTGTCGGCATGATTGCCCAGGCACGCCAGGCCGAAGACATTATCGCCGGCGGTCGCGCGGATCTGGTCGCCCTTGCCCGCGCCATGATGGACAACCCGCGCTGGGCATGGCAAGCCGCGCGCGAACTGGGCGCGCAGACCGCGTATGCAAACAATTACCAGCGTTGCGCGCCGCCCACGTGGAAACCGTAATTTAAGATCGAGTCTTCACGCAGGCCAGAGGGCGTGAATGATGTGACGTCGTTTTTTGGAGCCGACCATGAGCAATGAAAATTTCCGTCTCATCCCCTGCGCGCTTGTGTGCGCCTTCGTGCTGAGTGTTGCTGGGTGCAAGAAGCCGGAATCAGCGCCGCCGCCCGGCGCCGGCATGCCGCCGCCCGAAGTCGCGGTGGTGGTCGCGCAGCCGCGCGATATTCCCGTGAGCTACGAGTATGTAGGCCAGATCGCCGGCGTGCGCGAAGTGGAAGTGCGCTCGCGCGTGTCGGGCATTCTGGAAAAATGGAATTTCATCGAAGGTGCAACGGTCAAGGCCGGGCAGAGTTTGTTTGTCATCGACGCAGCACCATTCCGCGCGGCGCTGGAAAAAGCACAGGCTGATCTCGCCACCGTCGAAGCGCGGCACGCGCAAGCCGAGCGGCAAGTGGCGAGACTGAAGCCGCTGTTCGACGAGAAGATGATCACGCAGCAAGCCTACGACGATGCAGTCTCGGCCGAACAGATCGCCGCGGCCAGCGTCAAGTCCGCCAAAGCGACGGTCACCGAGGCCAGGCTCAACCTCTCATATACGCGCGTCGAAGCGCCGATCTCCGGTATCACCAGCCGTGCGGTGAAGTCTGAAGGCAGTCTGGTGCAAGCGCAGCAGACCCTTCTCACCAGCATCTCGCAAATCGATACGGTGCACGTGGTGTTCAGCTTCACCGAGGCGGAACATTTGAAATTCAGCCGCGCGAGCGCCGACGGCGCACTCAAGCTGCCGAAAGACGGCAAGTTTGACGTGACGCTGAGACTCTCCGACAACAGTGAATACACGCACAAGGGCAAAGTCGATTTCACCGACGTGCGGGTGGACAGCGCGACCGGTACCATCGAGGCGCGTGCGCCGATGCCGAATCCGCAACATCTGCTGCGCCCCGGTCAGTTCGTTCGCGTCAAACTCGGCGGCGCACTACGCTCGGTGGCGATTGCCATCCCGCAACGCGCGGTGCTGGAAGGACCGGCCGGCAAGATCGTGATGACGGTGAACGCGAAAGGATTGGTCGAGCCACGGCCGGTGCAAGTCGGCGACTGGAGCGAAGACGAGTGGGTGATCGACAGCGGCCTCGCGGCGGGTGACAAGGTGATCGTCGACGGCGTGGTGAAAGCGCAGCCGGGTTCACCCGTGAGCATCGCGCCGGCCGCGCCGCCGAAGCCCAGCGGCGCGCCACCTCAGCCCGCCAAGTCCTAAGAGCATCGCGTCATGATCTCTGGCTTCTTTATCGATCGGCCGATCTTCGCCGCGGTTCTCTCTGGCTTTCTGGTACTGGCTGGCCTGGCGGCCATTCGCACATTGCCGATCGCGCAGTACCCGGAAATCGCCCCGCCGGTGGTCAGCGTGCGCGCGATCTATCCGGGCGCGTCGGCGCAGACGTTGGAGCAGACGGTCGCCGCGGTGTTGGAGAACCAACTCACCGGCGTCGAAGACATGATCTTCATGTCGTCGAATTCCAGCTCCAACGGCGCGCTGGAAATTCAAGTGACGTTTGACATCGGCTCGAATGCCGATCAAGCCGCGCTCAACGTGAACAATCGCGTGAAGCAAGCCGAGGCGCGCCTGCCCGAGGAAGTGCGGCGCCAGGGCGTGACAGTCGAGAAGGGCTCGTCCTCATTTCTGTTTGTTTACGGCCTCTACTCACCCGATGGGCGTTACGACGACCTGTTCACCAGCAACTACGCCACGCTGAATATTCTCGACAATCTCAAGCGTGTGCCGGGCACCACCAACGTGCAGATCTTCGGCGCGAAGGATTACGCCATGCGTCTGTGGTTGAAGCCGGATCGCATGACGCAGTTGAAGCTCACACCCGACGACATTGCTCGCGCAGTTTCAGAGCAGAACGCGCAATTCGCCGCCGGCAAGGTCGGGCAGACGCCCACCGGCGGGCCACAAGAGATGGTGTACACCATCACCACGCGCGGCCGTCTGGCCGAGGTGCGCGAGTTCGAGAACATCATCGTTCGAGCCGCGCCGGGCGGCGCGACGGTGCGCTTGAGAGATGTCGCTCGCGTGGAACTGGGCTCGCGCGACTACGAGTTCATCGGTCGCGTCAACGGCAAGCCGGCAACTTTGATCGGTATCTTCTTGCAGCCCGGCGCCAACGCGCTCGACGTGGCGGACAAATGCAACGAAGTGATGGAGCGCCTGGCTAAGCGTTTCCCCGAAGGACTGGTGTATTCGAATGTGTACGACACCACGCGCTTCGTCAAAGTGTCGATTCGCGAAGTGGTGAAGACGCTGGTCGAAGCGATGGCGCTGGTGTTTCTTGTCGTGTTTGTTTTCCTGCAGAACTGGCGCGCAACGCTGATTCCGTTTGCCGCGGTGCCGGTTTCGCTCACCGGCACCTTTGCCGGGCTGCATCTTCTGCATTACTCGATCAACACGCTCACCTTGTTCGGCATGGTGTTGTCGATCGGCATCGTAGTCGATGACGCGATTGTGGTGCTGGAAAACGTCGAGCGCATCATGCGCGAAGAGCGTCTGTCCGCGCGCGACGCCGCCATCAAGGCGATGCACGAAGTGACTGGGCCGGTGGTGGCGATCGTGCTGGTGTTGTGCGCGGTGTTTGTGCCGATTGCCTTTCTCGGCGGCTTGACCGGCGAGCTGTATCGTCAGTTCGCGGTGACCATCGCCATCGCCGTGGTCATCTCGGGCTTCACTGCGCTGACGCTTACCCCTTCCTTGTGTGTCGTATTGTTTAGCGGCAATGAACGGCGTGCTCCGCGCGGATTTTTTCGCTGGTTCAATATCTGGTTCGGACATGTTACGCATCACTACTCCAGCGGTGTCGCGTGGATGATCCGGCGCGGTGCGATTGGAGTGCTGCTGTTCATCGGCATGGTGGCTGCCACTGCCTACTTGTGGCAAAAAACGCCCACCAGTCTGGTGCCGGATGAAGACACCGGCTATTACATCGGCGCAGTGTTCCTGCCCGACGGCGCGACTCTGCAACGCACCGATGCCGTGGTGAAACGCGTCACCGAGGTGATGTTGTCCAACCCGGCGAATCAATATTCGGTGGCATTCACTGGTCTGGATTTTCTGGGCGGCGGCTTTCGCAACAGCGCTGCGACTATCTTTGCATCGCAAACCCATTGGGATGACCGGCCCGGCGTCTATACGCAGCAATTGGTCGGTGAATATTTCATGAAAACCGCCGGCATCAAGGAAGGTTTGGTGCTGGCGTTTCCGCCGCCGCCTATCATTGGCCTGGGCAATGCCGGAGGATTTGAGTTCTACATTCAGAATCGCGGCGAAGGTGGGCCGAAACGCACTGCCGAAGTGCTGGAGCAGTTTCTCGCGCGCGCGCACGCCGACCCGCGCTTGCTCTATGTTCAGACCTTGTGGCGCTCGAACGCGCCGCAGCTCTACGTTGAAGTCGATCGCGAGAAAGCCAAGTCGCTTGGCGTGCCGATCAACACCTTGTTCAATACCTTGGCCGCGACCCTGGGCACTTTCTACGTAAACGACTTCAACCGTTTCGGCCGCACCTGGCAAGTGCTGATGTCGGCTGACCCGGCCTACCGCAAACGCCCGGACTCCATCGGCGAACTGTACGTGCGCTCCGAGCGCGGCGAGATGATTCCGGTGAAGGCGCTCGCGTCAGTGCGCTATAGCTCCGGCCCCGATTCGCTGGATCGATTTAACAATCTGCCCGCGGTGAAATTGTTCGGACAAGGCGTGCCTGGAATCAGCTCCGGGCAGTCAATCCAGATCGTGGAGGAAATCGCCAATCAGGTGTTGCCCGCGGATTTCGGTTACGACTGGGGTGGATCATCGTTCCAGGAAAAACGTTCCGGTCGCACCTCGGGCCTTGCACTCGGCATGGCAGTAATCATGGTGTTTCTGATTCTCGCCGCGCAGTACGAGCGCTGGTCGCTGCCATTCTCGGTGCTGCTGGCGCTGCCCTTCGGAACTTTCGGCGCTCTGGCGGCCATCAAGGTGAACAATGAATTTCTGTCGCACGCCGGCACACAGCTCTCCAACGACGTGTATTTCCAGATCGGCCTGGTCACACTGCTTGGTCTTGCCGCGAAGAACGCAATTCTGATCGTCGAATACGCTCTGTATAAAACTCAAGAAGGTCTTTCACCTTCCGCCGCCGCATTGGAAGCTGCACGACTGCGCTTCCGTCCGATTCTGATGACCTCGCTCGCGTTTATTCTCGGCGTGCTACCGCTGGTACTCTCCAGCGGCGCGGGCGCGGGCGCGCGCCGCTCGGTGGGAACCGGTGTGATGGGCGGCATGTTGTCCGCGACCTTCCTCGCCATCTTCTTCATCCCGCTGTTCTACAAACTGATCTCCGGACGGCGTCTTACCGAGAAGCGCAGCACCGCGCAGTTGCGCGCGGAGATCGAAGAGCACAAGGCACAAGCGAAGCAGAGTCAATCGGAGCGGCACTGATTGACATCTG
>JAYUZG010000065.1:0-5336 GCA_043751985.1 Betaproteobacteria bacterium | reverse complement strand
TTTACTCAGAAGTCGGTAACTTGTGCGACACACTGCCGTCTCCATCATAGAGCGCCGAAACTTGGAATGTGTCGTCTTAATTGGCGACTGCTGAGTAATAGCTATCGACGCGATGGTCTGCGTATTGCCATAGATGATTTTGGGGCAGGGTACTCCGGACTCAATCTGCTGGCAGATTTCCAGCCTGATATCGTCAAACTGGACATGAAACTCGTGCGAGGCATTGAAAGTCACGGGCCACGGCAAGCCATTGTTCGCGCGATTGCCCAAGCCAGCAACGACTTGGGTATCAATGTCATCGCGGAAGGCGTGGAAACCACAGATGAATATTTGTGGTTTCGCGATGAAGGGATCACGCTATTCCAAGGTTATCTGTTTGCCAGACCGGGATTCGAGGAGTTGGCTCTGCCGCAATTCCCGAACGCGCGCTGAAATCCGACGCAGCGACCCCCATTGAGTAAGGTGCTGCCGCCTACGCGCTGGACTGTCGTGGGGTATTCGCTAACCGATCCAAGGCAGTTTACCGTGCAGCGCAGGGTTTCCAGTTCCACCCGAACAGCACCTGCTATTGCGCGCGGATCGTGACGCCTGTTATCGCTCGTGCAACTTTTGCCGCAATCGATATGATGTCGCGACTGTGTTATTGACGCCCAAGCGGAGCGCAATCTGAAAAACCAATCTGCGACCAATCGCAGTATTTTTCTGAACTTTGCAACCCGCCTGATTCGCGTCGTTTCGCCCAGCATCTTCGCCCTATTTTTATCCATGTCTCCCCGCTCCAACGACTCATTACAATTCATCGGAACGGTCTACATCATCCTCGCGGCGCTTGGCTTTTCCGCCAAGGCCATCATCATCAAGCTCGCCTACGCTTATCCGGTCGATCCCGGGACCCTGATGGCGCTGCGCATGCTGTTGTCCGCGCCGTTTTTCGTGGTGATGGTGGTACTTGCCCGCAATACCGGCAGCCGCGTTACCCCTACCCGCCGCGACTGGGCCGCGCTGTGCGCGCTCGGCTTCGCCGGGTATTACCTTGCGAGTTACCTGGATTTTCTCGGGCTGCAATATGTCAGCGCGAGCATGGAGCGTTTGATTCTGTTTCTGTACCCGACGCTGGTGCTGCTCCTCTCCGCGTGGCTGCTCAAGAAGAAAGTGACGCGACGACACGTGCTTGCTCTGCTGCTGTCCTACGGCGGCATCGCCGTGGTGTTCTCCGGTAGAGTATCCGCAGCGACAATGCCGGACCATCTTGCGCTTGGCGCTATTCTCATTTTCGCAAGTGGCTGCGTGTACGCGTTTTATCTGGTCGGCGCCGGCGAGGTCATCGCGCGCTTCGGCGCCATGCGCTTCACCGCGTGGGCCATGCTTGCGGCGAGCTTCGTCTGCCTGGTGCAATTCGTCTTCACTCACGGCGTAACCGCTCTGCATTTGCCGCCGCAGGTGTACTGGTACAGCGTGGTGATGGCGATTTTCTGCACGGTCATACCCGCGCTGTTGATGTCGGAAGGCATTCGACGCTGCGGAGCAAATCACGCCGCGCTGGTCGGCTCCGTCGGACCCGTTGCGACCATCGCGTTGGGGAAGATCGTTCTGGACGAGCCGCTGGGGGCACAGCAACTGATTGGTGCGGCGCTGGTGTTGTTGGGTGTCACATTGGTTTCGTTTCGCACCGATTCGCCCCTTTCACGGGCAGACCGGTGAGCCATTGAGCTTCGTCTGGATGGAGTGCAATCCTAGGCATCTCAAAACCCGCTCTCCCTAGATTTGCTCGTGCTTCATCCAGGTCGCACTCTGCCCGCAATTACGTACTTACATACAAGAATTACGCGGCCTCACTCAACTCATAACGACGCACCAAGATATCAGCCGGGACTTTCAGTCCTTCCGACAAGCGACGGATCATTTCGAGCGTCAAGGGTCGCGCCCGATTGAGCACTTCCGCAACGCGTGCGCGTGAACCGATATAGGGTTCGAGGTCTTTGCGAGTCAGATCCCGAGCTTCCATAATGTGAACTAGAAACTCAATCGGATCAGGGTCTGGAATCGGGAAGTGTTCGGCCTCGTAGTTTTGGATCAATAGGATCAATACTTCCAAACGATCAGCCTGCTTTGAGCCTGCGGCGGCGTTCCACAAGGCCTCAACTTCCTTTAGCGCAACCCCATAGTCTCGCTTGGTTCTGATTGGTCGCAGATCCATATTGCCCCTCAAATCTCTTTCGCATCGATTCTGTCGTACTCGTGGTGCGTGCCAACAAATCGGATAAACATCGCTCCCCTGTTGTAGTGCACTACCACGACTAGACGATAGTCATTGCCCTTGATATTGAATACTATCCGGCTATTAGCCAGAAAACTCGCGCTTCGATATGCAGCCTTGATTTCCGCCGGATTGCGCCAGCTTGCCCGGCTCGTTAAGGCATGCCATGCACGAAGTGGAATCTCGGCCTGCGGGTGCTTGCGCCAAAAGTCCCGTAGTGTCTTCAACGCAATGACACGCATCGATAAAGATTATCATGCTCCCATCGTGGGAGCAACGTCCTTTTGCGTCAAACCCTCTTGAGTGACAACGCGCCTGTGTGACCCTACTCACGATTCCAATCTTCATCATGTCAATGTTCGCAGATAGGGAGACCCCGCCGGAATACATTCGACGGGAACTCGCACCTTCACGTCACCCAACGCCAGAAACGACAACGACTTGCCGTGCCCGTCCAGACCGAGACTGGAGTTGACGCCGCCTTCTAGTGCGTCGTCGATGACGAAGTTCATCGCCGGCAGTTTCGGCAGCACGTAACGTTTGACCTTGGTCGCGCCTTTGTGTGCAAACACCGCGAGCATGCGCGCTTCGGTGATCTGCTCGACCAAATAAGAGAACGCGCCCGGCAAATACGGAATCACGCTGATGTTCGAACGATTGCCCTTGTCGCCCGCGCGCGCGTGTGCGACCGCGTGCAACGGAACTTCGATCATCTTCATACGGCCTCCACCAGCGCGACCTTCGCTTTCACTTTGGCGCGATCGACGAGAATCGATGCAGTGCTGACCTGAGCGGTGACATTCTGGCGCACACCCGCGCCGCCCGCCGGTCCCGAGCAATATAGGCTCAGCACTTCGTCGGAAACCTGCTGCGCGATTTTGCGAGTCGCACTGCGCACGGCGGCGCGCACTCGATATTCGCCATCGACTGAGGGAAACAAACGCACGCGACGCGTCTGCGAGTTGTCGTCGAAGATTGCCTGCGTGCCCAGCACATCTACGCGCACCGGATCGGCGACGCCAATCTTGCGGCAACGCTCGCGCACGACTGAAGCTGCGAGTTCGGCACGCGCGAGTGCGTTCGGACCCGCGTAGGAAATTTCGCCTTCGCCGAGCCAGCCGGCATCCACGCAGACCGTCGCTTTCAAAGTCTGCGGCGCAGGCTTGCCGCGCGCGCCCAGAACGCTCACGCGATTCGGAGCAACGTCATCGACCGTAACTTCGCCGAGATCGAGAACGACGTCGGGGGTCAGATAGTTGTGCGGATCGTGCACCTCGTAGAGCATCTGCTCGATCACGGTGGCGCGATTCACCAGGCCGCCGGTGTTCCCGGCCTTGGTGATAATCAAGTCACCGTTCGATTCGACCTCGGCAATGGGGAAGCCGACGTTGGCGAGATCGGGCACATCCTTGTAACCCGGATCGGGAAAATACGCGCCGCTTACTTGCGCGCCGCACTCAAGCAGATGCCCGCACAGCGTGCCTTGCGCGAGGAGATCAAGCTGGTCTTCGCGCCAGCCATGCACGTGCATGAGCGGACCAAGTGATAGCGCCGCGTCTGTGGTGCGGCCAACCAGTACCACATCTGCGCAGGTCGCCAGCGCCTGCGCGACCGGTTGTGCCCCAAGATAAGCATTCGCCGCGACAATCGCGCGCGCGCCAAGTTCCAGACCCTCGATGACCGGGTGCGCGCGCACTTCCGCTTCGGAGATCGTCGCGAGCAGATCGTCGCCCGTCACTGCCGCGACTTTGATCCCTTGAATTCCGAGCTCGCGTGCGAGCGCGTGCACACGCCGCGCTGCGCCAAGCGGATTGGCCGCGCCCATGTTGCTCACAATTCGAATTCCATGCCGTTTGCAGTCCGCCAGCACCAGAGGAAGATAGACGTCGAGAAAAGGCGAGTAGCCTTGCTCCGGATCCGCGCGACGCAACTTCTGCGCAATCGCCAGTGTGCGCTCTGCCAGCACCTCGTAAATCAGAAATCGCTCGCCCGGCAACGTTGCCAACGTCGCGACGACAGGCACCGCGGCGTCGAAGCGATCACCTGCGAATCCGGCGCCGCAGCCGATGGTGACTTTTGCCATTGAAGCTGCTCACAAAACCTTGAGATCTCTCAGTTTAGCGTACTGCGTCACTTTATGAACCCCAAGCGAATCGCCGGCTGAGGTTGCAATGAGAATATGATGCACACTGCACACCGTGAACGGTAAAGAACAGGGCAGCAACATCGGTTGTGCGATGTTCCTTTCCGTGTTCAGACTTTCACGCCATTGGCAGCAATGCCGCACGGATTTATTTGCAACAAATCCATTGAGCGCAAACGATGACACTAGAACACAGGGTAGCCATCAAGAGCGATCTCGCGCAGATCGTGGAGATTTACAACGCCACAGTTCCTTCACGCATGGTGACAGCCGATACCGAGCCAGTTTCAGTTGAGAGCCGCGTGCGCTGGTTCGAAGAGCACGCGCTGGAGTCACGACCGCTCTGGGTCACCGAGCGTGAAAACCAGATTACGGCGTGGCTCAGCTTCTCTTCATTTTATGGACGGCCCGCCTATTCTAGAACTGCCGAGCTGAGTGTTTACGTACACGAGAAATTTCGCAAACAGGGACTGGCGTCGTATTTACTCAATCAGGCGATCTCATACGCGCCCAACGTCAAAGTTGACACCTTGCTCGGCTTCATCTTCGGCCACAACACGCCGAGCCTGACGCTATTTCAGCGGTTCGGATTTGCGCGTTGGGGAAAGCTGCCGGGTGTCGCCGTACTGGATGAGCGCAAGTGCAATCTCATTATCGTGGGCCGGCGCGCGTGAAGAGCCGAGTTTTCGACCCCAAACTGTTCCTTCGAGTCGAACTCGACCGACTCATACAATTTGTCCGGCCGGGCACTTATGGCACGTTATGCCAATAGATCAGTGATGCTCGCGAAGTTCTTATGCCAACCCGTAACGTCGTCCTCACCGACCACCAGGCGGAGCGGGTAGAACGGCTCGTCGCCTCCGGGCGCTACCAGAATGCGAGCGAAGTGCTGCGCGAGGGGCTGCGGCTGATCGAGGGCCGGGAGGCGGCGGACAG
>JAYUZG010000064.1:0-9831 GCA_043751985.1 Betaproteobacteria bacterium | reverse complement strand
AAGCCCGACGCATGGTCCAGGACGGCTACGAGCCGGTGCTGAAGAAGTCCCGTTGGTGTCTGCTCAAGCGGCCGGAGAACTTGACCGACAACCAGCGCGTGAAGCTACGCGATGTCTTGCGCTACAACTTGGCCAGCGTGCGGGCGTACTTGCTCAAGGAGGATTTCCGCGCCTTCTGGGATTACGACTCGCCCACCTGGGCGGGCAAGTTCCTCGACCAATGGTGCACCCAAGTCATGCGTTCGCGCATCGAGCCGATGAAGAAGTTCGCGCGCACCGTGCGGGTGCATCACGAATTGCTGCTCAACTATTTCCGTGCCCGAAAGGCGTTCTCCAGCGGCGTGATCGAGGGTTTGAACAACAAAGCCAAGGTCACCATGAGAAAAGCCTACGGATTTCGCACCTTTCGCATCACAGAAATCTCGCTCTATCATGCGCTTGGCAAATTACCTGAACCAAGACTCGCCCACGATTTTTACTGACGAACCTTTGTTATATGCCTCGCAACAAGCGCGGCAAGTATTTGTAGGGTGGGTTCGCGAAGCAACCCACCGAGCGGCAGCTTCAACGCGGAGAACGCTAACATTTAGCTTGTTCAATGTCACGCTGCGGTTGTTGACTCAATCCGCGTGACAAGTATTTTCGACGCAGGCGTGTGGTTCAAGCCATCCGCGTGGGCACGCTGCGCTTTGCCCGCCCTGCGAAACTAGAGCTTGCAACGGGGCTAGCGCGGCGGCAATCTCAAGTTAAAGGTAAGCTCATTGCATGAATACTTTTCTCAAGCCTTGCGGTTCTCGGCGCCTTCCGCGCGCTCGGCGTCTCTGCGTTGGGTGTTAGCGGGTGCTGCGCATCCGCTCGCTAAATAAATCGTTCACCCGCTCGGGAAACCGCGCGGTCTTGCGCGGTGTTGATCTCGATGTCACGGCCGGTGAATTCGTTGCCATCACCGGTGAGTCGGGTGTGGGCAAGTCCACGTTGTTGAATCTCATCGCAGGCCTGGACCGGCCTGATTCGGGCAGCATTCAATTCGAAGGGCTGGACTTGTCTGCGTTGAATGACGATGTGCTCACGCGGCTGCGCCGCGACCGTATGGGCTTCGTCTTCCAGGCATTCCATCTGCTGCCGTATTTAAGCGTGGCGCAGAACGTGGCGCTGCCGCTCGCGCTGAAAGGGCGCGGCGCGCCATTAAAGAACAATGTTGCGGATCTATTGACTGCGGTTGGCCTGGCGGAGCGCGCCGACAGTTTTCCGGGCGAACTGTCCGGCGGTGAAATGCAGCGGGTCGCGATCGCGCGGGCGTTGGTCCACTCGCCGGCGTTGTTGTTGGTGGATGAGCCCACCGGCAATCTTGACGCCGACAACGCGACATCGATTCTTCAAGTGCTCAGCCGGCAAGTGAAGGAACGCGGCGCAGCCGCAATCTTGGTCACGCATTCGGCGACCGCGGCGGCCAGCGCGGATCGTGTTTTACATTTGAGTCGTGACGGATTGACGTGAGCGTCACGCACGGACTTGCGCTGCGACTGGCACTGCTGACAAGGCCGCTTGCGCAAGTTCCTTGGCGCACGGCACTCGCCATGTTGGCGGTTGCGCTCGGCGTCGCGCTCGGTTTCGCCGTGCAGTTGATTCACGGATCAGCGTTAAGCGAGTTCGAAATTGCCGCGCGCGAAATTTCCGGTGACGCGGATTTGCTGGTACGTGGGTCGCGCGACGGCTTCAGCGTGAGTTGGTATCAGCGCATCAGCCAAATGGATGAAGTGGAAATCGCCAGCCCGGTGCTGGAGACCGATGTCCGCGTGCGCGGCCGGGAGGCGCCGTTGCGCATCGTCGGAGTTGACGCCTTCCAGTTGGGCCGGGTGCAAGCGGACCTGCTGCCGTTGGGCGCAAGCGCGCTTGATCTGCTGCGCGCGGAGTCGGTTTTCCTGAGCGCGTCGATCGCGACGGAACTAGGTTTGCGGATCGGCGATTCTGTGTCGGTCCAGATTGGGTTAGCCGCGGTGAACCTGCGCGTGGCAGGATTGCTCGGCGTCGCGCATCAGCGCGTTGCGACAATGGACATCGCGGCTGCGCAGTGGAAGCTGCAGCGACCCGGCAAACTGACGCGCATCGACCTGAAGCTGCGCGCGGGAGCCGACATCCACCACTTCGCGCGGACGCTTCAAGACCAGTTGCCTGCCGGCGTCGTGGTCGAGGAGCCGGCGAGCCGCGCGCATCACGCCGTCGCGGCTTCGCGCGCGTATCGAGTGAATCTGAATGTGCTGGCGTTGGTGGCGCTGTTCACCGGTGGCCTGATGGTGTATTCGACGCAGTCTTTGTCGGTGGCGCGCCGGCGCAGTGAGTTTGCCTTGCTGCGCGTGCTCGGTGTCACGCGGCGCGGCTTGCTGCGGATGATCGTGTTGGAGGCATCATTGCTCGGCGGTGCCGGCGCTATCCTGGGCATCGCGCTTGGATGGTTGATTGCGCTGCTTATGCTGGGCTGGAGCGGCGCCGATCTGGGTGCCGGATATTTCGCGGATCTGCGTTCGGGCGTTCATTTCGATCCGTGGGCGGCGCTGGCCTACTTTTCTTTAGGCGTGGTGGCTGCGGTGGCGGGCAGTTTGCCGCCGGCACTCGACTGCGCGCGCAGTCCGCCGGCGATCGCGTTAAGGGCGGGCGATGACGCGGGCGATGCGATCTCGCCGCGCGCGTTGCGAGCGGGCGTCGTGCTGCTCGCTCTCGGAGGACTGTTTGCATTCCTCCCCGCGGTCGGCGGCATACCGCTGTTTGCCTACGTGGCGGTCGCGTGTCTCTTGCTCGGCGTGATCACATTGCTACCTGCCGTCGTGCGATTTCTGCTCACTCGGCCTGTTCCGGTCGCCAACGTCACTCCCCTGCTGGCGCTACGTCAACTCGCGTTCGCGCCGAAGAAAATGGCGGTAGGTCTCGCCGCCATCGTCGCGGCAGTCAGCCTCGCGGTGGCGATGGCGATCATGGTCGGCTCGTTTCGATTCTCGGTCATCAGTTGGCTGGATCGCATGTTGCCGGCGGATTTGTATGTGCGTGCCGGCGCGGGGAGCGAGGTCGGACTGTTTACACCGTTGGACCAGAGGCGCATTCGCGCAATCGAAGGCGTGCGCACTGCGGAGTTCTTGCGAGTCCGTCAAGTGCTGATCGACCCGCGGCGCGCGCCGATAACTTTGCTCGCACGAGATTTTTTACACGCGGACGCGGCACGTGCGCTGCCGTTGGTTGAGAGCCCGCTCGCTCCAGACTCACAGCTTCCGTCGTTGTGGGTGTCCGAAGTCGCCGCGGGATTGCTTGGCTGGCAAGCCGGCATGAAAGTCGAGTTGCCGATCGAGAGCGTTGATCGCGAGTTTTACGTGGTAGGCATTTGGCGCGACTACGCGCGACAGAACGGCGCCCTGCTAATCGATCGGCGCGACTACATCGCGCTGACCGGTGACCGCAACGCGAATGACGCGGGTCTGTGGCTCGACGCGTCAACCGATGTGACGAAGGTTGCGCGGCGCGTTCACTCCTGGTGGCCGGAAGCAAGTGGATTGGAGACCACCACGCCGGGCGAGGTGCGCGCGCTGTCGCTGCAAGTTTTCGATCGCTCTTTCGCCGTCACTTACGCGCTGGAGGGCGCGGCGATATTGATCGGCCTGCTCGCGCTCACCGGCAGCGTTGCCGCTCAACTCGTGACGCGCCGACGCGAATTCGGCATGTTGCGGCATCTCGGCATGACACGGCGGCAACTCAGCGCCATGCTGATCTGGGAGGGTGCGATGGTGAACGCCGTGGGCATCCTAATCGGATGCGCGCTCGGCTGGGTGATCTCCCTGATCTTGATTCACGTGGTCAACCGGCAGTCATTTCACTGGAGCATGAGCGTGCACATGCCGTGGTTGATCTTGATCGGTTTCGCTCTCGCATTGGCTGCGTTCGGCGTGCTCGCCGCCGCGTGGGCCGGCCGCCGCGTCGCCTATAGCGATGCCGTGCGCGCAGTCAAAGAAGATTGGTAAGACGAATTCGCGTACGGATTTCCGGTTGGGTTCACGTGGGGTGGATTCGCGCGGGTGAATTCGCGCATCAATCCACAATTTTTACGACACAAATGTGGATTGCCGCTTCGCAGCGAATCCACCCTACGTCTCACGAAATACTGGTTGCTCCCGTCATGGGAGCTTTGAGCAATCCACGACTCTTGTACATTCGCGTAGGGTGGATTCGCGCATCAATCCCCCATTCGTGGATTCGCGCATCAATCCACAATTTTTACGACACAAAGGTGGATTGCTGCGCGAATCCACCCTACGATTGTGTTGTGTGTTGGTCTTGGGGAGATCGATGTCGAACTACCGTCGAAATTTCTTGCCGGGCGGGACCTTTTTCTTCACGGTGACCTTGCTTGATCGGAAGCAAGATTTGCTGATGGCGCATATTGATGTGCTACGCGATTCGGTGCGTCGCGTGAGGCATCTATATCCGTTCGAGATTGTCGCTTGCGTTGTTTTGCCGGAGCACCTGCATTGCATTTGGACATTGCCCGAAGGAGATGGAGATTTCGCGACACGCTGGCGGCTGATCAAGCTTCTTTTTGCCAAAGCCCTGCCGCGTAATGAGCGAATATCTGCCGCGCGCGCAGCTCGTAACGAACGGGGTGTGTGGGCGCGCCGCTATTGGGAGCACACCATTCGTGATGAACGCGATATGGAACATCATGTGAATTACATCCACGCCAATCCGGTCAAGCATGGATGCGTCACTCAGGTCAGAGACTGGCCATACTCGACGTTTCACCAATACGTGCGCGCGGGCGTGCTAGCCGCGGACTGGGCGGGTAATACTGAACACGCGGATATTAAAGCCGGGGAGTAATCGCGTAAGGTGGATTGGCGTAGGGTGGATTCGCGAAGCAATCCACCGTTCTCCGATTCGCGACGCAACCCACCATTTTTTACGACACAAAGGTGGATTGCTGCGCGAATCCACCTTACTCGGGCTTTCATACATGATATGTTGCACTTTTATATTACTGTGCTTAGGTCATTTCCATGAGTACTTCGATGGTTCAAATGACTCTGTACTTATCGCCAGCCCAGAAGAAGGCGCTACGCAGTAGAGCGAAAGCGCGCTCGGCAAGTGAGGTCTCGGAGGTTCGCAACGCGCTGAATGCTTACTTGGATGGGGTATTGCCTGAAGAACTTCAACTTCTCGATGCCGCGACCAAGCAAGCGTAAAAGGATATCGATGCGATGCGACAACGTTTGGATAGAGCCAACCGCAAAGTGCAGGATATTTTGCGCCAGCGTGAAGCGTTGCACCGGAGAAGTCAGGTCAAGGCGGCATGCGTCTTGTTTCAGAGATTTTGGACCGACTGACCGGATTGACTGCGCTACGCGAACGCGTGGATCGCACGGCTGAACAGGTCGAGAAGCTCGCGGAATGGAATCTGGAATTGGATCGTCGTGTGGCGCGAGTGGAAGCCAGCGGCGCGGCACCTCGCAGTGTCAGGCCTTTACTGCCAAAACCCGCCACCAAGAGGCGTACGAAGCGACGCTCTTAAGGCAGTAAGGTCGCGTGGATTCGCGCAGCGGCAATCCGCATTAGGCTCGTAATTCACGAAATTCTGCAATCGGTACCATACGATTTTTCGCGACAGACTTACGCAGCGCCTTGATTCGTTCAATCTCATGCATGGTCTGCGCAGTAAAGTATGACTCCCCGCAATGTGGGCATGACCACATTGGAATGCCTTCTATGACCAGCAGATTGGGCCCGTGGCCGAAGGTGCGGGTAACTTTGCGCAGCTCGACGCCAGTATGACCACAAGAAATGCAGTTGGATTTAGACAAGGTAGATGGTGATGATGAAGAGCGTACCGATCTGGCGGAATTTGACGACTGTTTCCGCCTCGCGGCTTTCAATGGTGTGGCCGCGGATGAGGAAATTGATCTCACGCGTTTTTCGGTCGCGTTGGCGTTCGGCGATTTTGCCCGTAAGGATGAGGTTTTCGAGATCAAGGATCGTGAGGCCGTCATCGTCAAGTTCTTCCGCAGCATGCAGTGACACCACGTAATTCAGCGATCGAACGCAGTCACGAATTAGGCTGATCGGTGACTGCGCCATTGGCCTATTGTAGCTGAGTGCGCATTAGGCGCCCTAAGTGATTTCAGTCGGACAAAAACGGCTTGATGGGAGCTTACGCACGATGGATTGCCACTTAGAGGAAATACCGGCTTGAATGGCCGTCGAAGTCAAATTACCGTGCAGCCATGAACTGATGAAGTCGCGAAGGGTGGATTCGCGAAGCAATCCACCATGACTTCTCAAAAAATGGTGGATTGCTGCGCGAATCCACCCTGCGTTATGTCAAAGGCAAATCAGCGCGACGCCATAAATTGATGTAGCTCCGCAAGCAGACTATCGGCACTGGCGAATCCGTCGATTCTCACCCAGGGCTTGCCGGGCGCTGCGCGCAGCAGGGTGACCGGCGTGTGGCTCATCTTGTCGCCACGATAGACGTCAAATGCCCGCTGCACAGCGGCGCTGGCGGCAACGGTGCCGGTGTAGTGTTGCCACGAGGGGCCTGCATTGAATTTCTTCGCGTACTCCTTCAGACGTGGCGGCGTATCTTGCTCAGGATCGATGGAAACCGACATCAGATGCACATGGTCCCGATGAGCGCCCAATTTACTTTGCAGTTGTGACAGGATCTGGCTGCTCAACGGGCAAATCGATGTGCAGGTCGTGTAGATAAAAGTCAGCACCACCGCACGTCCGTCGTTCATCTCATCGGCCAGGGAAACGCTCTTGCCGTCATCGCGCACCAGCTTGACCGGCGGCACATGGTAGTCGGCGGTCGATCGCACTCCGGCCATTGCTTCGTGATGGCGATGATGCGCGTGCGGGTCTTCGGCTTCCTCCGCATGGGCGCACAAGGCAAGCGCCATGGCGGCAACACCAGTGCATATCAACTTCATGTTCAATGTCTTCATCTCGATTCTCCGCGGTTACTTATTCATACCACTTGTTCATACCTGCATATCGCACAGTCTCACGGAACCATCCAATCTCCGTCTGGCATCACACGCGCGTTTTGGCCCTCGGCGAAGCGGACCACGTATCCGCCCTTAGAAGCAAAACGCTGGCCCGTGGCCATAGCAAGACGTGGGTAATAACCGGTTACGATCCGATGCTCCAGGATATCCTGGACGCGCTCCACCAGATAATCCTGAACGAACGCATCCACCATGTGTTTGATCGTTTCGGAGAGCAACCCGCAGGCAAGATAAGTATCGGCTTGCACCTGTTCGGCCACCACCGGAATTTTTTTCATGCGAAACCAGCCCAGCGCGTAGTCCACTCGTACGCGACGCCTGTCAGGCAAGTCAAAACCATAAGCCATTCGCGCGCGGGAGCGCCATCCTGCTGGGAGGGGCGCGCGTTCGAGTCCGCCCATCAAGCCCGATACGAATACGGTCGCGTTCTCCGCAGGGTTAGCGGGAAGGCCCGCGAGATCAGCGGGCCGCAACCACAAGACAATGACGCCCTCGGCACCACCCACAGCCGCAGCAACACTCTCTGCTGGCGCATCGCGGGCGATAACTTTCACCATCGTGCTAATATCGTCTTTCGTTAGCGCGGCCGACAGCGTTTGCGCGCCAGACTCTCCGACATCGCCTTCGCGATAGAGCTGCAAAACTTTGCGCTCGGTGCCGCCTGCGACAACAGGCGTCGCGATTGCGGCATCCGCCGTTGTCGACTCGGGTGTCGTGGAAGCGGCAACGGACGATTCACGTATTCTGGCGGCGATCAGCTCTGCTTCCAGTTCCACCCCCCGGTTGAGATACAGAGTATAGAAATCCCGATCGGCGTCCTTGGGCGGAGCTTCGACGTTAGGGAAGATACACGGCAGAGACTTGCGTTCGCAGAACGCGTGAACCGGGGCCCAAGACTTCCCTGCGAGCCCGGAGATCGTGGCGAACACCGGCTCCTTGGCGTAGCGCTTGTCGAGTTGTGCTCCCCATGTAGATTCGGGGCCGGTCAGCTCCCAAACGTGCAACATCCACTGGCGATGCACCATGTTCATCGAGCGAGTGTAGGCCGTCGTGTTCGAGGAGCGCATGCGCGGTGCAGCGCCCATTTGCTTGGCATTGCGGTCAGCAAAGAAATTCTCCAGCACATCGAGCATGGCGCGCTTCTTAACCGGATCGGCGTCCGCCGTGATGACGGTGGCAAAGTGCATGACGGTGCCCGCAATCCCCGGTGCTCGGCGCACTTCAATGCTCTTTAGATAGGCGATGAGCGCAGCAATGTCTTGCTCACCCATCTTGAAATGCGGCATCAAGTAGGTAAGAGATCGGCCTTCGGGGTCCACGCCATCGAGAATTGCACGCGCAAGGGTCGTGTCCGTGTATGGCTCGCGATCACCGCGCATGCCTTTGACAAATGGCAGCTCAGTTTCCTTGCCTTCCAAGGCGCGAGGCTGATACAGGTAGGCACCGGCGATGGGCGGAATCGCGCTTCGCCCCTCTTCCGCACCCAGTGCGCTGCGACGGTGACAGTTGACGCATGCTGCGTCAACGCCGCGCGTGACGATACCGGTCTCTCGTACGGATTCGAGAGGCTCACCTGAATTTAGTATCCCAGCGCGGTAGATTCGTTCGCCAATTTTCTCCACGCCGCGTTCGCTTGCCCCGACTACGGCCTCACTCTTTTTGGCCGGCTTCCGCTCGCCTGCGCTCGTGCTTTCGATCTCAACTAAACAGGTGATAGCGAGGACGAGGAATACGAAACCCAGGAACCCTGCAAGGGGTTGGCTAGACATGCGGCACAAACCCGCAGCCGAAGTATCGTCAGAGGTGACGAATCGGCAGCCATTGATGGCTTCGAACCCTCTTTTCAGAGGGCGCAGTAATCGAGAAAATTTGACTGAATTTGAGAACATGAATCGGTTGGCAAATATGCCTTCAGAATCGGATCAATGCAACGCGCGCGCAGGAATCGTCAATCAATAAAAACAGTACCGGTGCGAGCGGATTCATGACTTGCCGACGTTACCAGATCGAGCCCAATCCTAGGTTCCACGCAAGTACATGCGGATTGACCACGTCGATCCACCACGATAGGGGCACATTACGAACAAACACCAAGAGGTTACGCCGCTTCCTGCACTCGCATCACGTGCAGCAAAGACGTGGTTTAGCGCTTGCCGCCCCCTGCAGCCGCTCCAGAGTGCGATACGGGCGGCAAGGAACCTCTCGCGTCAACGGTGACCTTGCGACGCTGTCCAGGTAACTGCGACTTAGCGAACATCTCGTCGCGAAGCTCGGGGTTGAGTGCAATTTTCTCAAGAATCATTTTGTCCGCCACGGCATTTTCACGCTCCTGCGAGCCCGTCTCGATCGTCGTCGGCATCTTCAAGCCCTGGAAGTCCTGATAATCGCGCAAGTATACTGGCGCCACCCCGATTGCTCCGGCGCGACTGCGGACCTTGCGCTCGTATTTTGTTTCAAGAAAAGTCTCTGCATCAACCCAGATACGCTGCAGCGCTCCGGTGTTAGTCTTGACGCTTAATCGATACGCCTTACGCCCCGCTACCTCATCTTCGCCCTCAAGAACAATGGCGTGGTTTCTCGCAGCCGCTTCCATTACCGGACCTTCAATAACTTGCGCGTCACGCGCGAACCTCATCTCATCCGCGCTATAAGCTTTAAGCTCGGGAACTCCGGTGCTCCCCGGTTTGATTGGTTCGGATGCAGCTCAAACTGCGCTGCCAGCTCAGCCAGCGTCTTGTCCTCGCGGATCGCCGCCAAGGCTACGCGCGCCTTGAACTCCGCGCCATGC
>JAYUZG010000063.1:0-12902 GCA_043751985.1 Betaproteobacteria bacterium | reverse complement strand
AAGCTGCGGCTGGGGCCGCTGCCCAAGACCGAGACCGTCAAGGTCACCATTGCGCTCGCCACGACGTTGAAGGCCGACTTGGAGCGCTACGCCGCGCTGCATGCTCAGACCTACGGCGAACCGATTGATGCCGCGACGTTGATTCCGCACATGCTCGAAGCGTTCATGGCGCGGGATCGAGGGTTCAAGCGAGCGGCGCGACCGCGCATCGCCGTCACGCAGAGAAATGAAAAAACCGTCCCTGGTTGAACAAGGACGGCTCTTCAAATATTGGTGCCCGAGGCCGGAATCGAACCGGCACGACTTGTTAAAGGTCGAGGGATTTTCTTACCACTTCGGCTTTCGCCGCCAGCGTGAACGCTGTTCGTGGTCTGGAGCACGCCTTCACCATAGCCTTGCGGCCGTAGGTGCCCGCCGTCTGCTCTCTACACCTTCCCGCAAATCTTTCGATCCGGGGCTTGGCTCGGCGTTGGCTCGGATGCTTGCAGCATCCAGGGCGTTCGCCGAATTTGACGGGCTTCACCTCCGGGGTTTCCCCCGGAGGGCTCAAATTGCTTTAAGTCCCTTGTGTCTACCAATTTCACCACTCGGGCTAACGCGGTTCGTTGCCGAACCGATGTTTCGCCTAGCTACGCTAGGCTTGTTTCAACTGTACGCCTGTCCCGGCTCCTACATGACACCTAGCAGCCAGATGGCCGTGGGTGCCATTTGCACGAAGGCTCCGGAAACCCGCGCCAGTTCAAGCTGTGCTTCCACACCCCGAGTAAGAAAAAGACTTGACAAAGGAGATTTTAAGTCCCTTGTGTCTACCTGTTTCACCACCCGGGCTGCGGCCGCACTGCCGCGAGGACTTGGAGGCGGGGGTCGGAATCGAACCGGCGTAGACGGCTTTGCAGGCCGCTGCATGACCACTCTGCCACCCCGCCAGGAGAACCTGCCACCTGGATCTTGCCTGATCGAACAACCGCTGATTTGTTCGACGAACATTCGTTCTGCGAAAAATCAAAAAGGGAAAACGCTAAGACCTCCCGGCTCAATCCAGGATCGGACTATCGCAACGCTTTCCCCGAGACATCAAGGCTCGAACCGCAACATCTCGGTTCTCGCTTGAAAATTTTGGAGCGGGAAACGAGGCTCGAACTCGCGACCCCAACCTTGGCAAGGTTGTGCTCTACCACTGAGCTATTCCCGCAAACAGGGGGTGAATTATATGAGCGCAGCCGAGATTGTCAAGAAAACGCCTTCAATCTTCCGCGCCATGAGTGCGCGGCGCTGCCTTGCGCAGGTAATAAACCATTGACCACAACGTGAGTGCCGCGGCCAGGTAGATCAACCAACTCCCGATCGACTGGATATTCACACCGGCAATTTGATCGTGATAAAGCAACAGCACCACCGCAATCATCTGCGACGTGGTCTTGACCTTTCCAAGAAACGATACCGCCACGCTGGTGCCTTGGCCGATTCGCGCCATCCATTCGCGCAGGGCCGATATGGCGATTTCCCGGCCGATGATGATGACCGCGATAAACGCATCCACACGGTTCAACCACACCAGCACGATGAGCGCCCCGCACACCATCAGTTTATCCGCGACCGGGTCCAGAAAAGCACCGAAGGCGGACGCTTGTTTCAGCAGGCGCGCCAAATAACCGTCAAGCCAATCGGTGAGCGCGGCCAGGGTGAAAACCGTCGTCGCAAGAATATTGCGCTCATGATCGTTCAACCACGCGGATGGCAGATAGAAAATCGACACCAGCAAAGGGATCAAAATAATTCGCAGCCAGGTCAGTAGATTCGGAATATTGAGTGGCATGTCTAATGCAACTGCCGGTAAATTTTTTCCGCCAGCGTGCGGCTGATGCCATCCACTTGCTGCAAGTCATCCAGGCTGGCGGAGACCACGCCCTTCAGTCCGCCGAAGCGCGCCAGCAGGCGTTGCCGGCGCTTTGCGCCGATGCCATCGATTTCTTCAAGCGACGATTGGGTGCGAGCCTTGCTGCGGCGACGGCGATGTCCGTCGATGGCGAAGCGATGCGCTTCGTCACGAATCTGCTGAATCAGGTGCAAGCCCGGATGATCCGGCGTGAGTTGCAGTGCCGGCTCGCGGTCGGGAAAGATCAACTGTTCCAGACCGGGTTTGCGTTGTTCGCCCTTGGCGACGCCGATGACCGGAATGTCGTCGAGCCCAAGCAGGCGCAGCACTTGTTGCGCGATCGACAGTTGTCCGCGGCCGCCGTCGATCAGCAATAAGTCCGGAACCTTTGCCTCACCCGCCACCACCTTGCGGTAGCGCCGCTCCAAGGCCTGCCGCATGGCCGCGTAATCGTCGCCTGCTTCGATTCCGGCAATATTGAATCGGCGGTACTCGCCGGGTTGCATCGCCGCGTGATCATAAATTACGCACGACGCGACGGTGGCCTCGCCCATGGTGTGGCTGATGTCGAAGCACTCGATGCGCTGAATGGTCTCGGGCAAGCCCAACGCTTGTTGCAACAGCGACAACCGGGTCTCCTGGGTGAGCTGGCTGTTGATGCGGCGGGCGATCGCCAGGCGCGCATTTTTCTCCGCCATCTCCAGCCATACGCGTCGCTCGCCAATAGTATGGGTGTTGATATGCACGCGCGTCCCTGCTTGGGCGGTGAACACCTCATTCAAAGTGGCGGTCTCGATCGGCAGATTGACGATGATCTCATCGGGGATATCGCGGTTCAAGTAGTGCTGTATCAGAAATGCTTCGAGTCCTTGCTGTTCGTCATGCTGTTGCGCGTGGTCCGGAAAAAAACTGCGATCGCCGCGATTCTGTCCGCTGCGCACCATGGTCAGATTGACGCACATCAGCCCCTGGTCCGCCACCAGCGCCACGATATCTGCGTCCGTCGCATGCGCACTGCTCACGAATTGCGTCTCGCGCACCTTCTGTAACGACCGAATCTGGTCGCGATAAAGGGCGGCCTCTTCATACGCCTGGTGCTGCGCCGCTTGTGCCATGCGTGATTCGGCGCGCTGCAGAACCTCATCTTCCTTGCCGCGCAGGAACAGCAGCGTATCTTGCGTCGATTCGGCGTAACTGGCGGCATCGACCAAGCCGACGCAGGGTCCGCTGCAACGCTTGATCTGATACAGCAAACAGGGCCGCGAACGATTCTGGAACACCGTATCTTCGCAGGTCCGCAGACGGAACAATTTCTGGATCAACTGAATACTCTCGCGCACCGCGTGCGCGTTGGGAAACGGCCCGAAGTAGCGATGCGCTTTGTCCAGTGGTCCGCGGTGAAAACCCAGGCGCGGAATCGCCTGGCCGGTAATCACGATGTAGGGATAGGACTTGTCATCGCGGAACAGAATGTTGTAGCGCGGACGCAGCGACTTGATCAGATTATTCTCAAGCAGCAGCGCCTCCGCCTCGGAGCGCGTCACTGTCGTCTCCAGATTGTGTACTTGCGCGATCATCAGCGCAATGCGCGGACTCAACGACGACGACTTCTGAAAATACGATGCAACCCGTTTTTTTAGATCGAGGGCTTTGCCGACGTAAAGTACCGTGCCATCTTGGCCAAGCATCCGGTAGACGCCGGGCATGGACGGCAACTCCGCAACGGCCCTGGCCGGATCAAAGATTGTGACGGGATCGGATGACGTCAAGTCTGCTTCGGTCTAGCGGTCGTTCGGAGGCTTGGGTGGCGACGTCACAAACGGAATGACGCGCGCGCTGCGCGCGCCGTTCGCCTTGGGACGCGCCAGACCCTGGTTCGCAAGTTGCGACAGCCCGTCGCGTAACACAACGAAACTATCCCACATCATGGTATTTAACTTCACGCAGGCACCGAGCGCGGTCACCGCGCGCTGTCGCTCCAGATCGATGCGAAATTGCAGTCCGCGCAAACGCGCGCGCTGCGTTTCCGGAGCGGCGGAAATGACTTCTTCGATTAGCTGTAATCGACGCTGCTCGAAAGCTCGCGGGTCGGTGCGCGCCAAGGCAATGAGTTCGTCAGGGTCGAGCTTCATGGCAACAAGTGTAGCACCGCACTGTCACGGCTTTGGCACGATGCGGATGCGCGCGCGATAGCCCGGATTCAGTCCGCTCGCCAGTTCAGGTTGCAGGGTGACATGCGCGATGTGGAAACGCCGCCGCAGGATCTGTTTCGACTGCTCCAAGATCGATGGCCACAACGCCAGATCGTCCAATTCCAAGTGCGCGGACAGACTGACCGCGCCCGACGCGATAGTCCAGACGTGCAGATCGTGTACCGCGCGCACGCCGGATACTTGCGCGAGCGCCGGTCCGATCTCGTCGAGCCGCAGGCCGCTGGGAACACCTTCCATCAACACATGCAGCGCGGTGCGCAACAAATTGACCGTGGAGAAGAGGATTAACACCGCGATCAAGATCGACAACACCGGATCGATCGTCATCCATCCGGTAAAGTAGACAATGGCTCCCGCGGTAAGGGCGGCGACCGAACCCAGCACATCGCCCATCACGTGCAGCGATGCCGCGCGCCGATTGAGCGAATGCCGGTTAGACGAATGATGGCCAGCCCCCAGCACCCACATCACGCCCAGATTCACCAGCAGGCCGATGAACGCGACGAGCATTGCGGGCAGCCCGGATACCGCGGCGGGATGCAGCAAACGGCTCACCGCTTCCACGCAGATCGCCACCACTACCACCAGCATGGCCAAGCCGTTGAGAAACGCGGCGAGCACTTCGGCGCGGGCCAACCCGAAAGAATGCCGGGCGCTGGACGGTCGCGCGGCCAGTCGCTCCGCGAATGCCGCGACCGCGAGCGCCGCCGCATCGGAAAACATATGCCCGGCATCGCTCGACAGCGCCAAAGACCCGCTCCACCACCCGGCGATCAGCTCGACCCACGCAAAGCCAAAGGTCGCGGCCACCGCCAGCGCCAAACCGCGCTGACTGCCGTGCGCATGATGATGGTCATGTGCCATGAGTTGCCTGCGCAGTCACGGACACAAGCCCCTGGGTGAACTGCGTGACGAGGCGCGTGGCCGTCGCGGCATCCAGTGTTGTTTTGCCGCCACGCAGGGACAAGAGCTTGGTTGGGTCAGCCCGCACCGTCCGCGGTAAGGCACTCAACAAGCGGTCCGCCGCCGCCGGTTGATTGCACACCAGCACGATGTCGCAGCCGGCGCCGATCGCCGCCAAAGCACGCTCCACCACGTCGCCGGCGACCGATGCGCCTTCCATGCTCAAGTCATCGCTGAAGATCACGCCGTCAAAGCCCAGGCGCTGACGCAGAATCGTCTTGAGCCAGACCGGCGAAAAACCCGCCGGACGTTGGTCTACCGCGGGATAAATCACGTGCGCCGGCATCACCGCGGCCAAACCGTGCGCGATCAATCTCGAGTAAGGCAACAAGTCCGCCTGCTCGATTTCGGCGAGACTGCGCGCGTCGACCGGAATCGCGACATGCGAGTCGGCTTCGGCAAAGCCATGACCGGGAAAATGCTTCGCGACGGCGATCATTCCCGCGTCGCGCATGCCGGCCACGAGCGCGGCGGCGAGCTCTCCGACCACCGCCGGCAGCGCGTGGAAAGCGCGATCGCCGATCACTTGACTGCGGCCGAAATCCAGGTCGACCACCGGAGCAAAACTGAAATCCACGCCGATGTTGACTAACTCGCTGGCCAGCACTTGGCCGATGGCGCGGCTCAAGGCCAGCGCCTGATCCGGATGCTGGTTCCACGCCTGTCCCAACTGGCTCATCGCGGGCAACCGGGTAAAACCTGCGCGAAACCGCTGTACTCGACCGCCTTCGTGGTCCACCGCGATCAGCAGTTCCGGGCTGCGCAGCGAACGTATCTCGTCGATCAGTTGCCGCAACTGTTCGGTGGACGCGAAATTGCGCGTGAATAGAATCACCCCGCCGCAGTGCGGATGCAACAAGCGCCGGCGATCGTCGTCGTCCAGCCGCGTTGAAGCCACGTCGAGCATGACCGGGCCGAGATCCAAGCGGATCATCTTTTTTCCAGCACAACCATGGCGCACGCCATACCGGCTTCGTCGGTGAGACTCAAATGCGCGCCGCCGACGCCGCGATCGGCCAGCCACTGTTCGAGATCATGGTGGAACTGCAGCACGGGTTTGCCCAATGCATCGCGATCGACGCGAATCGCGCGCAGCGTGACCGGATGACGCAAGCCCGTTCCCAGTGCCTTGGCGAACGCCTCTTTAGCCGCAAAGCAGCTCGCGACAAATCGCGCCGGCCGCGACGAAAGTTTGAACAGGTCCAACTCCAATTGACACAATACCCGGCGCGCGAAGCGCTCGCCGTAACGCCGCAACAGCGCGTCGATACGCTGGATCTCCACCAGATCGACGCCCACGCCGCTGATCATGCCGGCTTGCGCGCCGCGTTCATCAACTGTTTCATTTCTCTCACCGCGTTTTCCCATCCGGCAAACAAGGCATGCGCGACGATCGCGTGGCCAATATTGAGTTCACTGATTTCTTCTATCGCAGCAATCGGCTGAACATTGTGATAATGAAGGCCGTGACCGGCGTTAACCTTGAGTCCGGCGCGGGCTGCCTGCACGGCGGCGGCGCGGATTCTCCGTAACTCCGCCTCCAGTTGCGCGACGCTGCGACATTCCGCATAGCGTCCGGTATGAATTTCAATCACCGGCGCCGCGACTTCGATGGCCGCGGCAATTTGCACCGGGTCCGCGTCCACGAACAGGGAAACGCGAATCCCCGCGCTGCCGAGCCGCGCGCAAGCGTCCTTCACGCGACTGCGGTTCGCAGCCACATCCAGTCCGCCTTCGGTAGTGAGCTCGGCGCGGCGCTCGGGCACCAGACAAACATCACCCGGCCGTATCGACAATGCGAAGGCGAGCATCTCGTCGGTGAGCGCGCTCTCTAGATTCATGCGGGTACGCAACAAGCGGCGCAACACGCGCACGTCCTCGTCCTGGATATGCCGCCGGTCTTCACGCAAGTGCAGCGTGATGGCATCGGCACCCGCGGTCTCGGCGCGCAGCGCCGCCTCGACCGGACTTGGGTAAGGCGTGCCGCGCACCTGACGCAGCGTTGCCACGTGGTCAATATTCACACCGAGGTCGATCAAGGCTGCTGTAACTCCATCATGAGTTGACGCGTGTGCAAGGATTGCCGGCCGAGGTGATAGCCGATGATCTGCCGCATGAGTTGCCGTCCCTGATGCAAGGTTACCGGGTCGGAATAATTGTCGCACGCCAAATCCAACAGTGTCTTGCCCAATAGCTCGATCGGTCCGGCGTTATCGCTCGGCAAACGCTGCGGCCCACGGTCAACCCGGTATTCGTAGCGGGCGTGAGGATCGATGTGGGCGCCGTCGCCGTCGCGATCCAGGATCAAGGCGTAGCCCAGCTCCTTGAGTAGCGCTTTTTCAAACTGGCGCAGCACCGCCGGCAACGATTCCTCCACGCCGACGGACAGCGCGCGCACCGCCTCGCCGTAGTGCTGGTACAGATGCTCGTGAGGATCCTCGCGGGCGAGCAAGCGCAGCAGCAGTTCGTTCAAATAGAAACCGCAAATTAACGATTTGCCGCGCAGTTGCGCGATTCCGCCACGCCATTCGGCCGCATGCAAAGTCTTCAGTTCGGATTTGCCTGACCAACTGATCTCCAGCGGTTGAAACGCCATCAACACACCGCGCATCGCCGACCTGGGCCGGCGTGCGCCGCGCGCTACCATCCCGACCCGTCCTCGATGACGGCAGAACATTTCCACCAGCAGACTGGTTTCGCGATAGGCGTAGGAATGCAACACGAACGCCGGCTCGCTGTCGCGCCGTGCACGCGCCTCACTCATAGCCGAGCAGCCTGCGCGCGTCCTTTCCTTCAGCCCAGCCCGACGCGACCTTGACCCACACTTCGAGAAACACTTTGCCGTCGAACAACTTCTCCATGTCCTGCCGCGCCTGCGTGGCTATGACCTTTAGTTTCGCCCCGCCTTTGCCAATCACCATGCTCTTATGACTTTCTCGGTCCACCAGGATCAGCGCGTTGATGCGGCGCAGTCCGTCCACTTCCGCAAATTTCTCGATGGTCACGGTGGCGCCGTAAGGGAGTTCTTCGCCTAACTGGCGGAACAGCTTTTCGCGAATCAATTCCGCGGCGAGAAATCGTTCCGAGCGGTCGGTGAGCACGTCCGCGGCGTACCGGGCCGGACCTTCCGGCAGGTGGGCGCGCAACACTTCCAGCAGGCGCGTCAACGGGTCGCTGGACGTGGCGCTGACCGGAACGACGTCCAGAAACGAGTATTGCGCTGACACGCTCCGCAAGAACGGCAGCAGGTCGGCTTTGATCTTTAAGCGATCGATCTTGTTCACAATCAACACGGCCGATTGGTCCGGTTGCATGAGCGTAAGCAGTTCCCGGTCTTGTGGTCCGAACTTCTGCGCCTCGATGACTAACGCCGCCACATCAACGCCGTGCAAGGTATCGCTCACGGTGCGGTTCAACAGGCGATTGAGCGCGCCGCCATGGCGTTGTTGAAAACCGGGCGTGTCGAGAAATACAAATTGCGCATCGCCGGTGGTGACCACACCTTGAATCGAGTTGCGCGTGGTCTGGGGGCGACGTGACGTAATGCTGAGTTTCTGACCCACCAGCCGGTTGAGCAAAGTCGACTTGCCGACGTTGGGGCGCCCAACGATGGCGACCGTTCCGGCTCGGTACGGGCGATCAGTCATGGCGTTGCACATCCAGCAATTGCAGCGCTGCACGCGCCGCGTTTTGTTCGGCGGCACGCCGGCTCGGCCCCTCGCCGCGGCAACTCAGTTGCAGATCAGCAACGGCGCATTCGAGCGTGAACAGTTGATCGTGCGCTTCGCCGGTGACCGCCACCACCGAATACACCGGCGTCGCCAAGCGGCGCCCCTGCAGCAGTTCCTGTAACTCCGTCTTCGCATCTTTTGCAAAGCGCGCCGCTTCCGGATTCTCCAGCGATTTGCCATACAGGCGCCGCACCACCGTACTTGCCGCTGCGAATCCCCCGTCAATAAACACGGCGCCGATCAGCGCTTCCGTCGCGTCGGCGAGGATAGACGGGCGCTTGGCGCCGCCGCTCTTCAACTCGCCCTCTCCCAGCATTAAATGCTGGCCCAGATCCAGCGTAAGCGCGATCTCGAACAAGCTCTGCTGATTAACCAGGTTGGCGCGAATGCGCGATAGATCGCCTTCGGGTTTACTCAGAAATCTCTCGAACAACGCCTGGGCAATCACGCAGTTGAGGACGCCGTCACCGAGAAATTCCAGACGCTCATTGTGCGGCACGCCGAAACTACGGTGCGTCAATGCTTCGCGCAACAGTGCGGCGTTGGAAAATGTGTAGCCGATCCGCTGAGTGATTTCCTGCATCGACAGACGGAACCGCTATTCGGTGCTCACTTGAAAATCGATGCAGGCCGAGATGTTGCCGAACATCGGCACCCGCGCCGGCCAACTGGCGCTCAACACCAGATTGGGCGACGTGCCGGCGATGTCGATGTCTTTACTGGTGATGGCGGTGATGTCATCGACGATCGCGCGCCGGTCGAACGCGCTGCGAATGGCTTGCGGCGTGGCATCGCGCAATTCGGGGCTGCGCATCAGTTCCTTGAAGTGATTCTGAATCTTGAAGTATTCGATGTATGAAGGGATCAACTTGAATCCAATCAACAGAAAAAAGAACAGCACGGCACACACGACGATCATACTGACAAGCGTAATTCCTTTTTGCTGTTGCATGCGCGCTCCTATCTAATCAATTTATCGAAGTGCCGATCCGCGGCAAATGACCAAAATTCACTAGCACCAAAAATGCCTTGCCGACGATGTTCTGATTCGGCACGAAACCCCAGTAGCGGCTGTCGCTGCTGTGATCTCGATTGTCCCCCATCATGAAATAGTGGCCGGGCGGAACCGTGCACACAAAGCCCGATGCGTCGTAATTACAGTTAGTCCGGAACGGAAAAGTGCGTACGTTTGCCAGCGACACCGACGCGCTTTCAATATTCACGAGAATCTGATGCCGATGCGCATCCAGCGTCTCCCAGAACTGTTTCGATTCGATCAAATTCAGACCGTCTTCGTACTGAAAATCAGGCGCGCT
The DNA here is from genome assembly GCA_043751985.1 of Betaproteobacteria bacterium. GTDB lineage: Bacteria > Pseudomonadota > Gammaproteobacteria > Burkholderiales > JAYUZG01 > JAYUZG01. Next base: position 2,803 of record JAYUZG010000063.1, on the reverse strand, counting down.
CTCCACCTTCACCAACTCACCGTTGGTGGTCAGGCGCATGTTGCGATACTCGATCCGATCGCCGGGCAAGCCAACCACCCGCTTGATGTAGTCGGTGCTGGGGTTTTCCGGGTAGCGGAACACCATTACGTCACCGCGCGCGGGCTGACTCACATCCAGCACCTTGACATTGATCACCGGTAAGCGGATGCCGTAGGTGTATTTATTCACCAGAATGTAATCGCCGACCAGCAAGGTCGGGATCATCGAACCGGAGGGGATCTTGAAAGGTTCGGCGACAAACGAGCGCAACACAAACACAATCAAGATGATCGGAAAAAAGCTCTTGGCATATTCGACCCACCATGGCTCTCGCATCTCATTCACGATCCGCCCCGCCGCCTGGTCTTTTAGCGCCGGGTCGGTGACCCCGCGGCGCTGTAGATCTGCCATTACATTCTTCTTGCGTTGGCTAGACAAAAAATATCGATCGAGCAACCAGATGCCACCGGTGAGCACCAGCAGCGACAGCATGATCAGAGGAAAATTCAAAAAGTTCATGAGATGTAATAAGTCAGTGAAAAGTTATTTGCTCTCTACCTGGAGAATAGCCAGGAACGCCTCCTGCGGAATTTCGACGGTACCGACCTGCTTCATTCGCTTCTTGCCCGCCTTCTGCTTTTCCAGCAGTTTCTTCTTGCGTGATATGTCACCGCCATAACACTTCGCGAGCACGTTCTTGCGCAGCGCTTTGATGGTTTCACGCGCAATGATATGCGAGCCGATGGCGGCCTGCACCGCCACGTCGAACATCTGCCGTGGAATAAGTTCACGCATCTTGCTCGCCAGCTCACGCCCGCGATACTGAGAGTTGCTGCGATGGACGATGAGCGAGAGCGCGTCCACGCGTTCACTATTAATTAAAATGTCCAGCTTCACCAGGTCCGCCGCGCGGAATTCCTTGAAGTCGTAATCCAACGAGGCGTAGCCGCGGCTCACCGATTTTAGCTTGTCGAAGAAATCCATCACCACTTCATTCAGCGGCATCTCATAGGTCAGCATCACTTGCCGTCCCATGTATTGCATGTTCTTCTGCGCGCCGCGCTTCTGCGTGCACAAGGTGATGACCGCGCCGACGTAATCCTGAGGAACCAGAATGGTGGCGGTGATAATCGGCTCGCGCACTTCTTCCACTTTTGACAAGTCGGGCAGCTTGGAAGGATTCTCGACTTCGATCATGCTGCCATCGCGCATCAGCACCTGGTAGATCACGGTCGGCGCGGTGGTGATGAGGTCCATGTCGTATTCGCGCTCGAGCCGCTCTTGCACAATCTCCAGGTGCAGCAGGCCGAGGAAGCCGCAGCGGAAACCAAACCCGAGCGCAGTCGAAGTCTCCGGTTCGTACCGCAACGAAGAATCGTTCAGGTGCAGTTTCTCCAGTGCATCCCGCAACGCCTCGTACTGATTCGATTCCACCGGGTACAAACCGGCGAATACTTGCGGCTTGATTTCCTTGAAACCGGGGAGCGAGGCGGCGGCCGGACGGTCCGCCTGCGTCACGGTGTCGCCGACGTGTGCCGCCTTCAGTTCTTTGATTCCGGCGATCACGAAACCCACCTCGCCGGCGCACAGAATTTCGCGCGCTTGTGACTTGGGCGTGAATACGCCGACCTGCTCGCACAGATAGGTGGCCTTGGACGACATCAACAGGATCCGGTCCTTGGGCCGCAGTTCGCCGTCGACTACGCGCACCAGCATCACCACGCCGACGTAATTGTCGAACCACGAGTCGATGATCAAGGCTTTAAGCGGCCCCTCGGCAATGCCCGCCGGCGCGGGGATACGCAAGATGACCGCTTCCAGAATGTCTGCGACGCCCTCACCCGTCTTGGCGCTCACGCGCAGTGCATCCGCCGCGGGAATGCCGATGATGTCTTCGATCTCGCTGATCACGCGCTCGGGCTCCGCCGACGGAAGATCGATCTTGTTCAGGACCGGAACGACTTCTACGCCCTGCTCAATCGCGGTGTAGCAATTGGCGACCGTCTGCGCCTCCACGCCCTGCGAGACGTCCACCACCAGCAAGGCGCCTTCGCACGCGGCCAATGAGCGCGACACCTCATAGGAAAAATCGACGTGCCCCGGCGTATCGATCAAATTGAGCTGATAGGTATGACCATCGCGCGATGTGTAGCGCAAAGCCGCGGTCTGCGCCTTGATGGTGATCCCACGTTCTCGCTCGAGATCCATGGAATCCAGAACCTGATGGTCCATTTCCCGGTCTGACAATCCGCCGCAAGTCTGGATGAATCGATCGGCAAGCGTGGACTTGCCGTGGTCAATGTGCGCAATGATCGAAAAGTTGCGGATCCGGTTCTGCATTAAAAAAATAGGGCACTTGGCGTGCCCTTTTCGACGGCGGTGAAGCGGCGAATTCTAGCGGAATCTGCCGTGCGCCGCTGTATCAAATGCGCCTAGCGGCGCACATCATGGCGGCGGCGCGTTTATGGCCAAGAACGCCGCCGCCGATTCACTTGGCGCTGCCTTCAGCTTCCGTCGGTGCGAATCGGCACGTAAATAGCCGAATCGCCGCGCTTCACCAGCAACGCCACACTGCGGCTTTTTTCGATCTTTCCCAGCAACTGGTTCAAATCAGCCACGGTCTTGATGTCCTGATTGTTCAAGGCCAGGATGACGTCTCCGCGGCGCAGCCCCGCCTTCAGGGCCGGCCCTTGTGCATCCTCGACCAGCAGACCGCCGGACACATTCAACTCCTTGCGTTGCTCACCGGAGAGCTCGCTCAGGGTCAGACCGAGGCGAGTAA
>JAYUZG010000062.1:0-9896 GCA_043751985.1 Betaproteobacteria bacterium | reverse complement strand
GTCGGTCGTTCGTCGCAAGCGACGCCCGCCGCCGTGGACAACTCTGCACCCTTTCAACCCGCCTGGACTCCACTTATAAATCGGGGAAAGCTGTTCAATCAACCGGGGCCACTTCTGTAAGTTGCGGTACCTCCCGGAAATATAAAGTTACCGGATGACTGGAAAGAGTCCCCGAGATGCGCCAACTTCGGCAGAAACAAGAGAGGCGGAGAAAAAGTATAAATCGCACCCGATTGATTGCCGCCGTTCCAAAGAATGCTGGAGACATCTTCGGAAAAAGAAAAATCATCGTCGGCGAGCGCACTACAGCCGCTCTTCTGAGAAAAGACAGATTTGCCCAGAACAATGTTGGTCGTAGTCTGGACCAGGCTGCTGCCATTGCATCGGTACAGGTAAGTGTTGCCGGCCGCGAGCGGCCAGTAGCGCGAGACATCAATCAACGTAGTGTCCAAAGTAATGACGTCGCTCTGAACCGCTGAGACATTGCCTGCTGCTTCCTCGAACCACACGTATACCGTCTTCACCTCATTGTCGGTACTCAGCGTATACGGCACGCTGGCCGAGTTAAGACGTGGCCGGGGTAACCGGCACCCAACCAGGGGTACCAGCAGTTGGTATCTGCGAACTCTCCGCGGGAAAGTAAGCCACGACGCCTACCGCATCGGTTGCGGAGATGGTCAGTGTCACAATCGGGTTATTCGTGGAAATTGCGCCGCCATTGATGAAGTTCATCGCCGTCGTGTTGGCAGGCGACAGCGTGTCCGCACCTGAAGCGACGCCGATTCCGAACAGTGAAACCGAGGTCAATAACGCGGCGCAAAGTTGCGCCTTTTGGGCCGGCATCTGCAGAGAAGCGGAAACGAGTTGAACTAGGTCCGAAATGAATGCCAAGCGACGGATCAGGGAGAAGAGTCGTAGGTTCATGGCGCCTCCTTATTAGTCTTGACGATGATTTGGTTCGCGTTAAGCGGGGACTCGCGAGACGCGTTCCAAGGATTTCACTCCATTCAACTCAAGTTACAATTTAAGCAATTTCAGAGAGCAATACAACGATTTTCTTGGCGACGCTACAACTTTAATCAGCCTGCGCCTTTAAAGCGCTCCCGTTGCAGCGCGACAGCACACGTATGGAGCACTTCCGCTGACGTAAGTAACGGCAGCAACCGCGTTGCTCCAGACTTTGCCAAAGGACCCATGCGCGCATCCGCATATCCTCTATGATTCGGGGGACGCATTTCCGCCAGATTTTCGATCTCGTGACACCCGGTAACGCTGTTCCGCCTACGGGCTCAAATTTATGACCGGGTTGTCGCTCACCCCCGAGACGCTTAGCCGCGGCCTGCCCGCGGAAATTGTCGCGCGCGGCAAAAGTTACGCGGAGGACGATCGCGTCAGTCAACTGCAATATTTTCCTGCGCGTCATCGTTATACCGCCGAGGTACAAGGTACGCACGCGCGGCCCTACCAGGTCGAGGCGCAACTGATCCAGGGCGCCGTCAGCACAAAAATATACGGCCTGTGCACCTGCCCGGCACGAGTAAATTGCAAACACGTTGCCGCTATGCTCTGGGCGGCGATCGACGGGCGCGTGGTCGAGAAGTCCGCAGAGACAAAGCTACCTTCTGCGAACACGCAAGGAGCAGTCTCCGTCTTAACCGGCGACGTGCCGCCGGAACTCAGCAATTGGCTGGATCGCGCGCAACGGCTCGTGCAACTCACCGGCGAGAACGCAAGGCCGGCCGTGGAGAATCCGCAGCGCCTGTTGTACGTGCTGTGTACGGCCCAGCGTTCCGCGCTGTCGCTTCCGTCGCTGAAATTGTTTTCCGCGCGCAAATTGAAAGGAGGTGGCGTCGGCCTGCCGACGCCTTGGAATAACCTGCGTCAGGCCTTAGTCGCGCCCCCACGCTTCATTACTGCTGCGGATCAACGCATTTTTCGTATGCTGCTGCTCGACAGCCTGAGCGATTCTTGGGGAGCCTTCTCGCTCCAGGGCGAAACCGGCGCGGATATTTTGCGCGCCGTGCTCGCGACCGGCCGCTGCCATTCGGTGAATACCGATTCGCCGCCGTTGCGCGAAAGCGCGGCGCGGCGCGGCAAAGCAGTCTGGGCATTTTCCGATTCCGGCGTGCAACGCATTGCGTTTGACGTGGAACCCGTCGCGCAATGGGTGCTGCCATTTTCTACACCGTGGTACGTGGACTCGGTGACTGGCGAATGCGGACCGCTTGAGTGTGGATTGCCGGCCAGCGTGGTCGCGTTGCTCGCGCAGGCACCCGCAATCGCGCCACAGCACGCCGCCCTCGCGCGCGCCGCGCTCGCCGCTACAACACAAGCGGACGCAACGCCATCCGGCGCGGCACACGCGGTCGCTCTACCGGTGCCCGCCATTCCGCCACGCGTGGATAAACGCAATGTCGTGCCTTCGCCGTGCCTGCGGCTGTCGACCTTGCAGGTGATCGAGAATCGCTACGGACGCAGGCAATGGCGCGACGAATATCTCGACATCGCGGCGCTTGAATTCGACTACGCCGGTGTACGCGCCAATCGTGACAGCCCTGGCATCCTGAGCAGCTTCAGCGATGGCAGCGTGCTGCAGATCAAACGCAACGCGGCGGCGGAAAAACGCGCGCACGCGGCGCTAACCGGCATCGGCTTCGCCCAGATCAAGCGTGTCGCGCCCGACTTTCCGCGCGAGCACCAGCACGATTACACGCTGCGCACTGAACAGGCCTGGCACAATTTCATGGCGCGGCAGTTGCCGCCCTTGCGTGCGCAAGGCTGGCAGATCGAAGTCACCGAAAGCTTTCGCTTTGCCGTCGCCGAGGCGGGTGAGTGGCGCGCCGCAATCACCGAGTCCGGCAACGACTGGTTCGACTTGAGCCTCGACGTTGACGTCGAGGGAACCCGAGTCGATTTGATTCCATTGCTACTCACTGTTATTCGGGACCATCCGGGACTGCTGCGCCCCAGCACTACTGCGACGACCGACTCCGACGCTTATTTGTTTGTGCGGCTGGACAACGGACGCCTGATGCCGGTGCCGCTTGCGCGCATGCAACCGCTGGCGCAAGTCCTGCACGATTTGCTCGACACGGCTCCGGCTGGAAAGATTCGCGTCCCGCGCGTCGACGCGATGCGCTTGGCCGACCTGGACGAGGCGAGCGAACTGCGATGGCAAGGCGGCGAGGCCTTGCGCGCGCTCGCGCGCAAACTCGCCGGGTTCAAGGCTCTCACGCCGCTGCCGGCGCCCACCGGCTTTGGCGCGCAATTGCGGCCGTATCAAGAGCAGGGCCTCGCCTGGTTGCAGTTTCTGCGCGAGTACGGATTGGGCGGCATTCTCGCCGACGACATGGGCCTCGGCAAAACCGTGCAAACGCTGGCGCACATTCTGGTGGAAAAGCGCGCGGGGCGATTGCTGAGCCCGGTTCTGGTGGTGGCACCCACCAGCGTCGTCCCGAACTGGAAGGTCGAGGCGGCGCGCTTCGCCCCGCAATTGCGAGTCCATGTCTCGCATGGATTGAAGCGCAAGGAGTTCTTCAGCGAGATCGGCGCCTTCGATCTGGTGCTCACCACTTACGCGTTGCTGCCACGCGATGAGGAGACGCTGCTTGCCCAGGAATTTCATCTGGTTATCCTGGATGAAGCACAGCAAATCAAAAATGCGCGCACGCAAGCCGCGCGCGTAGTCGGCAAACTGCGCGCCCATCACCGGCTGTGTCTGACCGGCACACCGCTGGAAAATCACCTGGGCGAACTCTGGTCGCTGTTTCACTTTCTGATGCCGGGACTGCTCGGCGACGCGACCGGGTTTCGCCGCGCCTATCGCACGCCGATCGAGAAGCACGGCGATGGCGCACGCCGGGAAAATCTGGTGCGCCGCATGCGCCCGTTTCTCCTGCGGCGGACCAAGGATCAAGTGGCGAGCGAACTGCCGCTTAAGTCCGAAATTCTGCGGCCGGTGGAACTGCAAGGCGCGCAACGTGAACTCTACGAAACCGTGCGCGCCTCCATGCACGAGCGCGTACGCGCGGAAATCTCCGCGCGTGGTCTCGCGCAAAGCCACATCATCGTGCTTGATGCGCTGCTCAAATTGCGTCAGATCTGCTGCGACCCGCGGCTGTTGAAAATCAGCGCGGCTAAGCAAGTCAAGGAGTCGGCCAAACTGCAATTGCTGCTGGAGATGCTGCAAGAGTTGTTGCCTGAAGGCAGACGCGTGCTGATCTTCTCGCAATTCACTAGCATGCTCGAACTGATCGAACCAGAACTCGCAAAGCTGGGCATTGCCCACGTCAAGCTCACCGGGCAAACGCGCGATCGCGAACGGCCGGTGAAGTCGTTTCAATCCGGCGACGTGCCGTTGTTTCTGATCAGTCTCAAAGCCGGCGGCACCGGTCTCAATCTCACCGCCGCGGATACGGTGATTCACTACGATCCCTGGTGGAACCCGGCGGTGGAAAATCAAGCGACCGGCCGCGCGCACAGAATCGGGCAGGACAAGCCGGTGTTCGTATACAAGCTCATCGTCGCTGGCAGCGTCGAAGAGAAAATCGCGGCACTGCAAGCGTCGAAAGCAATGCTGGCGCGCAGCGTGTTGGAAAACGACGCCGGCGCTACGCCTGCTCTTACTGCGGACGATATTCAGGCTTTGTTCGAACCGCTGCGTTGATTTGAGCGCACGCCGGCCAGCGCGCTCAAGCAGCGTCACGCTGCAATCGATACCGCGTTCTGAGCGCATTGCAAATTTCCAGGGCCCGCACAAAATCCAATTTCGACATGGCGTCGGTTATCGCTGGCGCAACTTCTCTCAATAATTCTGCGTGGTCCCGGCGCAACCTCTCATACAGGTCCTGCGCCCGCATGTCCCGGCTATCAAGGAGCACGGAAAACTCGCCGAGAAGCTGTTCGAATATCACGGCGGGAGACGCCGCCGGGGCGCCGGATCCCGTTGCAGGCACGGACCGGTGCGCCCTCTTCTGCAGCTCGTCAACCGATCGCGCCAAGGCGACCGACGCGGCATCGATTGCAGTTCTAACGGCGTTGATCAGCGTGGGCCACTGACTCAGGTCTGGGCTGCGTTTCAGCCTGGACTCTTCCTCGGTCGCGACCGAGGCCAGTCGCGTAGCGCCAACGGTTCCCGCCACACCCTTCAGCGCATGTAACACTGCGGCCGCTTCAACGCGTTCATCCTGATTCATGTGTCGTTCGAGTTGCTCGGGAATGAGGACGATATCTCTCAGAAAGTTCTGCAACATGCGCGAATAAATCGCCGTGTTTCCGCCGAGCCGGCGCAGCGCGCCGTCCATATCCATGTCTTGGTTCTTGGCCAAAGCGAATGCGTCCGCGGCAACAGGATTGGATGTTGTTCCTTGATCCGGTTTGGACGACCGTGCCCTGCCGGCATGACGCAGCACGGCAGCCATCAGGAGAGAAACATCCATGGGCTTGGGCAGATGGTCGTTCATGCCCGCGGCCAGGCACGCCGCGCGGTCCGACTCCATGGCGTTGGCCGTCATGGCGATAATCGGTAACTTGGTCAGGCCCAGCTTTTGGCGAATTTCCATGGTCGCGGCATAACCATCCATCACCGGCATCTGAATATCCATTAGTACCGCATCGAAGAATTGCGGGGCAGCCGCGATCGCTGAAACACACTCGCGGCCGTTCAAGGCCACCTGCACCTGCGCCCCTCCATCGACAACAATTCGCGCGCAACTTGTTGAAGGTTCAAATTGTCTTCGACGAGCAGCAGGCGCATACCGGTTAACCTGCCCTGGCTACGCGGCGCGCGTCGAATCGATGGCATGGAACGGTGTTGCCCGGCAAGAGCATCCACCACCGCGTCGTGCAACATCGACGCCGTGAGAGGCTTTGTGACGAAACCGCCCTGCAGATTTTGCTCTTCAAAGAACTGCGCGGACCATTGCACAATCTCATGCGAAGTAGTCATGGCCACCATCGGTGGCAGGGCGCTGCCGGTTAACTCGCGGATGCGGGCACGGATGTCTTGCCCGTTCTGGTTGATAAATTTTCGATCTACAAGTATCGCTTGATACGGCGAATCGCCATCGAGGCTCGCCATGAACATTGCGATCCCTTGAGCACTGCCTGCCGCGACGTCGGCCTGCCATCCGAGGAACCCGCGCCATGTCGGTCAATATCCTGCGTGCGGTGGCGTTGCCGTCGATTATCAGAGCACGCAACGAGGAAATGGCCACGCCGCTCGCGGCGCGCTCCGCCTCTGACGGCATTTCAGCAAGCGCGAACCGCAGCTTGAACGAGAACGTGCTGCCTGCACCGACGCTACTTTCGAGAGTGATTTCTCCGCCCATCGACTGAACCAGCTTCTGGCTGATCGCAAGCCCCAGGCCGGTGCCGCCGTAGCGTCGCGTCGTAGAGGCTTCTGCCTGGGAAAAGCTCTGGAACAGCGCCTCGCGGGATTGCTGCGCGATGCCTATGCCGGTGTCGCGCACCATGAATTCAACCAGGGCCATGGAGTCGAGTGGAGGCACCCGTCGTACACGTAACACAACCTCGCCTTTCTCGGTAAATTTGATTCCGTTGGCGGCGAGATTTATCAGCACCCGCTTCAGATGGAATGCATCGCCCATCAGCCAGCGCGGCACTGCCGGATCGATGTCAAACAATATCTCCACATCGCGTTTGTCGCTTATGCTCGACAGGATCGATGACACCTCCCGGAACAAGTCATTCATGCAGAATGGCTGCAAGTCGAGGGCTGTTTTTCCCGCTTCGATCTTGGAGAGATCAAGAATATTGTTGAGCAATTGCAGCAGCGACTCGGCGGCCTGCTCGGTCTTGACCACGTACTCGATCTGACGGCGCGCGAGCTCCGTGCTTTTCAGCAGCTTGAGCATGCCGAGTATTGCACTCATCGGCGTGCGTAGCTCGTGACTGATATTGGCGAGGAACTGGCCCTTGGCAACGTTCGCCTGCTCGGCTTTTTGCATGGCGTCCAGCAGGGACTTCTCTTGCTCCTTCTGGCGAGTGATCTCCCGCACTATATTGGATGCACCCACGATTTCGCCCGCGTTGTTTCTGATCGGAGCGATGCTCGCGGAAATCTGAATCCGCGTTCCGTCCTTTCTGACCCACCGCGTTTCGAACTCGTCGATGTGCTCTCCCCGAGCGATACCCGCAAGCATCTTTGCCTCGTCCAGGGCATGCTCCGGCGGAACCAGTAATGTCATCGGCCGGCCAATCGCTTCACGTGCCGAGTAACCGAACATGCGTTGCGCCGCTGGATTCCAACTGGTGATCAAGCCATCGATGTTCTTGCTCAAGATGGCGTCGTTGGTGGACGCGACGATGGTTGCAAACTGCGCCTGTATCGCTTCCGCCTTTTGACGTGCGGTGATGTCGAGATTGATACCGACCATGCGTGCCGGCACGCCGGCCGCATCGCGACGCACCGTGGCAGTGGCTTTGATGTGCCGCACTTCGCCGTTCGGCCAAACAATGCGAAACTCGGTATCGAAATCCTTCTCGCCCGCGACGCAAGCCGCGACCTCACGTTCTGCGCGGTCACGGTCGTCTGCGTGCAGTCTGTCAGCCCACAGGGCATAGGGCTCAGCGCCACTCGCGTTGGGCTGTCCGTACAGCCGGTACATCCACTCGTCCCATTGCAGGGCACCAGTTTGCAGATCGTATTCCCATACACCGATACCCGCGGCGTCGGCAGCCAGGCTGAAGCGCTCATTGGTGGCGCGCAATTGCTCCTCGATGAGTTTACGTGCCGTGATGTCGCGCGAGATGCCGAAGGTACCGATAGTGCGGCCCGAGCTGTCGCGCATTGGCATCTTGGTCGTCAAATTCCATGTGGGGGGGCGATCTTTCCAGATTTCTCGCTCCTCGACATCGATCACCGCCTCGCCGGATTCCACGATGCGGCGCTCGACCACCCGGGTACGCTCGGCATGCTCGGCAGAGAAGAAGTCGGCGTCCGACTTGCCGATCGCTGCGGACGCATCGCTCAAACCATAACGCCGCGCCAGGCCGGGATTGATGCGCAGGAAGCGGCTATGCTCGTCCTTGAAGTAGATTTGGTCGGGCAAGGAAGCGAGCATTGAATTTACCAAGTCGCGCTCGGCGGCCAGAGCCAGCTCCGCCTGCATCCGCTCGGTGGTGTCGCGCAGAATCCCGGTGAACTTGCGTGCGCCGTTCACTTCCAGTTCGCTGATTGCGAGATCCGCCGGAAATGTGGTGCCGTCTTTGCGTTTGCATGTCACTTGACGCCCGATGCCAATAATTTTCTTCTGGCCGGTGTGAAGATAATTCGACACGTATTGGTCGTGCTCCACGGCGAATGTATCCGGCATCAACATTTTGACATTGCACCCGAGCATTTCCGCCGAGCGATAACCAAACATGCGTTCCGTGGCAGGATTGACCGATTCAATCAGCCCGCCCGCATCGATGACGACGATCGAATCCACGGCGGTGTTGACGACCGCGCTGAGCCGGGCCACGCCATTTTGCAAATCCCGCGTCATGCGGCGTGCCAGCAAGACAGCGCGATGACGCTGACGCATTGAGACTTGCAGTATTCGCCACAACAAAATGGTAATGGCCGTACCGCCAAGCAAAATCGTCAGAGGAAACGGCCGGAACAATGTCATCGGTGCCGAGCTGCTTGCTCTTAGCTCCCACACGCGGCCGCCAATATGAACCGGCAAACTATCGACCCAATCACTTTCGCGCGTTGCAGATTTGGCGTCCGGCCGATTTGCATCGCGGTCAAAAAGCAGCTTCGGCGTCTGGCCGGGCGCGGGAATAGCGGCTAACGCGATTCCCTGATCGGTCAGCGACAGCCGATTCAATTCCGGCGACGAAGTGAGCACGCTATTTATCAGCTCTTCGGTCACATACACGATGCTCAGTTGCCCGGCAAAAGCCGCACGCCGCCGTTCGGCAGAGTCGATCGGCATCCCAGTGCGATAGACCGGAACGTATAGTACAAATCCAGGCCGCTTGTCACTGTCTTGCAAGAATTCTATTGGGGCCGAGGCCGCTGGCAGGCCCGTATCGCGAGCCCGTTCCATCGCTTCGCGGCGCGCCGCTTGGTACGCTTGATCGTATCCCAATGCCGCTTCGTTGCCCTCCATTGGTTCGTTGTATTCGACCACCAAATAAGACGCACGCTCGCCCGGCGGCGTAACGGAAAAATCCGCATAAGCGCCCGATTCGATGCTGGCATCGTGGCGGACTTGCCGTTCGAAATTTGATTTTTGATCGTGGGTAATTTGCCGCGCAAATTGAACCGCCTTGATGCCGGGGTAACGACCGAACGCATGGGTGGTCACGAGATAATTGTGAAACTGAGCTCGACTCAAGTCGTTCGAGCTTTGGAAAAAAGCCTGCAGTCCTTCCATAAGCTGAACGTGGAGATTGAGCCGCTCCTGAATCTCATCGCGAATATTTACAACGCCCGCTGAAAAGTCGCTGCGTGGCCTGATCGTCTCGTTCGCGGCGGTCGTCAACCACAACGTCGTGGTGGAAGCCAAGCCGACCAGCAGCGCCACGATCGGCAGCATTTTCCAGCGTAAGCGCAGGAACGCCGTCCGCGGTGTCGTCTGTTTGGCGTCAGCAACCAGCGTATCTGAAAACTCTTCCTCGTCAATACGCGAAGTAGCGGGTGACGAAGGCGACTGATCTTTTGCGTCGGAATGATCGCCGTTGTGGTTAACCATGGGGCTCCTTATTTGGTCCACACCTTGTTCGAATGCCCCAAATCACGCCGAATGCATTGAGGACCAAAGCATAACGGCGGATTCACACGCGACTTACTCAGAAGTCGGTAACTTGTGCGACACACTGCCGTCTCCATCATAGAGCGCCGAAGCTTGGAATGTGTCGTCTTAATTGGCGACTGCTGAGTA
>JAYUZG010000061.1:0-3673 GCA_043751985.1 Betaproteobacteria bacterium | reverse complement strand
ATTTCGCACCTTTCGCATCACAGAAATCTCGCTCTATCATGCGCTTGGCAAATTACCTGAACCAAGACTCGCCCACGATTTTTACTGACGAACCAAATTTAATTTGATCGCGGTGGTTCGGCGATTGCAGTACCAATCATGCTGTCGCGCGTCACAAGCTCGGCGAGTTTTTCTTCGCTCCAGCCGTCCGTTCCTTGTGGACGCAGCGGCAAGACCAGATAACGCATGTCCGCGGTTGAATCATGCACGCGGATCGTCACCTGATCGGCGATATCGGTGCCAAATTCTTTTAGCACCTCTCTCGGAGCTCTCACCACGCGGCTGCGATAATTCCTACTCTTATACCAATCCGGTGGTAAGCCTAAAAGCACGCGTGGATAGCACGAGCAAAGCGTGCATACAATGACGTTGTGGACTTGCTCGGTATTCTCCACGACTACTAGCTTTAGCGGGCCTACCTGAATGCCGATCTCCTCTGCCGCCTGTGTTCCATCCTCGATCATGCGTTTCTTGTACTCGGCATCGAGCCACGCACGAGCAACCATGCGCGCCCCTTGACCAGCGTGGCGGCCGTCCATGTCTTCGATCTGGCGCCGCACGTCTGCTGGCGTGAAGATGCCTTTTTCTTGCAGCAACTCGCGCACGGCGATTTCCATCACTTGATAATAGGTCAGGCGATCCGCGCTATCCGCTAGGGCCTCGTGCGGATGGTCGTGTGAATGATCATGGCTCATGCCTAACCCCTATGGTCGTGCTGCAACCAGTGTTGATATATTTCCACGTCCACGGTGTCGTCGGCGCGGCCGTTGTACTCAGGCCACAAATCGCGCTGCATAAAACGAACGCGATACAACGGTTGCCTTGGGGTGCCGGCGCGCGCGTACGCAAGCTCTTCGGGATTGCGGAAGGTGCCACAGCAGCGTTCGATCACTCCGCGCTTGCCGCGCACGTAACTTGGTGTACGCACGTGTCCAATCGGATACGCCTCACGTACGATTACTTGATCGCCAGTCCGATGGCGTATCTGTTGTGAGTTATTGTTGACCACGATGCTGTTCCTCTATGACGCGCATTTTGCGGCCCAACTCATCGATAGTAATCAAGCCGCGCTGGATAAGAGTTTGGGTAATGGCATAGATCCAGCGCTCGTAGTAACTCATCTTGTCGTAAGCCTCCGCACCCAGGCTCTCGATATTGCGCCGCAGCTCATCGACACTCAGCAATTGCCGATCCTTGTGTGAGAGCAGAACCATCAAGGCATCCACGCGCTTTTCCCACAACACGTAATCGTGCTCGGTCTTTTCGACCGGACCGGCGGGCTCGCCACCCATGTCGTGGTGGCCGTGAAAATGATCTTCGCGCATGGAGAAATTATAGGCCGATGGCTACTTCGGTTGAGGTGTCGCTTTAATGGGTATTGGTGCCGCAGGTACCGCCGGCGCAGGCGCAGGAGATATGCGCCCGCCATCCGGAACCGAGGTCGGCAAGTTCAGCGCGACGCGTACGCCTTCGTCGAGCCCGGACGCGATTCTGATTACCTTCCCGTCGGTGCCGGCCAGTACCACCGGAATCAATTTGATCGTATTGTCATTCGCAATTGTCGCCACGAAAGTTTTCTTGTCGCGCGACACCAAGCCGGTTGAAGGTACTTCAACATAGCTCTGCGTCGGTAGCAGCACGTTTACATTGACGAAACTACCGGGAAAAAGGATCTTGGTCGCGTTGTCGATGTCCACCTCGACCAATAGCGTGCGCGTGTGCGAATCCAGCTCGCCCGCGATACGACTTACTTTGGCCAGCACTTTGCGATCCGGAGCGGCGGCATCGCTAACCTCAACTTCGCCACCGATGCGCACGTTGGACGCGTCCGCCTGCTCGACGTATACCGTGACTTTCAAGCGCGACGTATCGGCGATGGTGACCACCGGAAGCGATGAGGTCTGATTAGCAGACGCGTTGGTTACCAACGCACCGGGGTCCGCGTGACGCGCCGTTACCACGCCGTCAAACGGCGCTTTGATAGTTCGATAGGAAATCAGCGTGCGGACTTGATTGAGCCGCGCCTCGGCAACGTGTACATCGGTGTTTGCATTGTCGAGCGACTGTTGCGAGAAGAACCCCTTGGCCGCCAGATCACGCGTGCGTGCCGCGAGCTGCTGCCGGTTCTCCAGCGTCGATTGAGCGCCGCGAAAATCCGAATCCAGCTCCGGAGATTGAATCTCCGCGATGAACTGACCGGCCTTCACGTGGTCGCCCGTATCAACTGCGATCTTGCCGAGATAGCCGCTGACCTTCGAGTACAAAGTGGCAGTTCGATGAGGCAAAGCCTCGCCGATCAATGACACCCGGCGTAGCGTCGGGCCGCGCGCCGAAACCGCGGTCTGCACAGCCGGCCCGGCTTCGAGCTGAGTGTTGCGCGCTTGCGCGTCCGACGCCAACTGATGTTGCTTGGTGCTCCAGAAATACCATACCGCAATTGCAGCCACGGCCACCAGCAAGAAAGCGATGATATAGACGACGAAAAAAAAGTCTCGGCGTTGCGCATTCATTTTTTGTTCACCCCCGCACCGCTTCGCCGCGCGCTTCGGCCTCGAATCGCTCATCCAGCTCATGCAGCAGCGGCATTTTCCTTCTTAAGAAAGTATAGATTACTGGGACGACGAACAACGTGGCAACGGTTGCCATTGCCAAGCCCCCGATCACCGCGCGACCCAGCGGCGCATTCTGTTCTCCCGCCTCGCCCAAGCCAAGCGCCATCGGCACCATGCCTATAATCATCGCCAACGCAGTCATCAACACCGGACGTAGGCGCGTCTTACCTGCTTCGATCGCCGCTTCAATCGGCGTCATGCCGGGGTGCGCGATGCGCACATCGTTGGCAAAACTCACCACCAGAATCGCATTCGACACGCCGATGCCGACTGCCATGATCGCACCCATCAATGACATTACGTTGATAGTGGTCCCGCTGATCGCCAGCATCCATATGATTCCAATCAGTGCGCCGGGCACTGCCATCATGATGATGAAGGGATCGACCCAAGACTGAAACAGGATAACCAGAAGGGCGTACACCAGTACGATCGCGAGCACCAGGCCGAACAGCAAGCGCTTGAACGATTCCTCCATCACCTGGTACTGCCCGCGAATTACAATTTTAGATGTCGCGGGAAAGTCTCTTTCGGACGTGATCGATTCGATCTTGGCGCGAATGTCCTTTACCACCCCACCCAGATCGCGGCCATCCACATTCGCCGCCACGTCGATTACGCGCTGTACCGCGTAATGCGAAACTAATTGGTAACTGGTTTCGGCGCGCACCGAAGCCAGACCCCCTAGCCGAGTCACCGTCGCCGCAGGCAGTGCATCTGGCCGCAGCGGCAGGCCGGGGTCAGAGATCGAACTGTTCACCGGAGTGATCGGTGTGGCCATCAGGTCGTCCACCGATTGCATGCGATCGATCGGCGTCTGCACCGACACGGTGTAGTTCACGCCGTTCGGGCTGAGAAAATAATTCGGCGCGATGATCGCGCTGGACGACAAGGTAGTCAGCACGTTGTTAGCCACATCGCGCTGCGTCAGCCCCAGCTTGGCGGCGCGAACGCGATCGACATCGACGCGCAGGCCGGGATAATTCAGCACCTGCATTTGCCGCACATCGACCGCGCCCGGC
>JAYUZG010000060.1:0-10544 GCA_043751985.1 Betaproteobacteria bacterium | reverse complement strand
TGCGCGCTTCGAAAATTCGCGAAGTAGCCAATGCCGCCATCGGGCGCACCGATGTCATTGCGTTCTGGTTCGGCGAATCCGATGAAGTGACCCCTGAGTTCATTCGCCAAGCCGGAATGGACGCGATCGCCGCGGGCGAGACTTTCTACACGCACAATCTCGGCTTGATCGAATTGCGCGAGTCGATCGCCGCCTACGTTTCCAGGTTGCATCGAGCGGTCGGCGCGGAGCATATCGCGGTCACCAACTCCGGCATGTCGGCGCTGATGTTGGCGACTCAGGCACTGGTGGGGACTGGCGATCGCGTAGTAGTGGTCACCCCGGTGTGGCCGAATCTGGTGGAGATTCCGAAAATTCTCGGTGCGCACGTCAGTACGGTGCCACTGCGATTCTCAACTCGCGGCTGGACTCTTGATCTGGATCAATTGCTGGACGCGCTCACCCCCGGCACGCGCGCCGTGTACGTCAATTCACCCAACAATCCAACTGGCTGGACGATTACAGCGGACGCGCAGCGGACTTTGCTCGAACATTGCCGGCGGCATGGCATCTGGATTCTCGCCGACGACGCGTACGAAAGATTGGTTTACCCAGTGCAAGAAAGTAACCACGCCACCGCGCCGTCTTTCCTCAAGATCGCACATGAAGAAGATCGCCTGGTGAGCACCAACACGTTTTCAAAATCCTGGTTGATGACCGGTTGGCGCTTGGGCTGGATCGTGGTACCGCCGGAGTTGATACCGGCGCTCGCCACCTTGATCGAGTACAACACTTCGTGCGCGCCCGGCTTCGTGCAACGCGCCGGCATCGCGGCGATCGAGCACGGCGAGCCGGTCATCGCACGCACGCTCGAGCGATTTCGCGGCGCAAGAAATTTTCTGCTAACTGAGCTCGGAAAGATTTCCGGCATCGAAGTGGCCAGCCCAGTCGGTGCCATGTATGCATTTTTCCGAGTCGAGGGAATGAGTGACAGCCTGCGATACTGCAAACAGTTAGTGCAAGAAGCCCGCTTGGGCCTCGCACCCGGAATCGCCTTCGGCCCCGAAGGCGAAGGTTTTATTCGCTGGTGTTTCGCCGCCGAGCAAGCGCGTCTCGCTGAAGGCATCGCGCGCTTAAAGCGCGGGCTGTCGCGCATTGCGAGAGCCTCATAAACACTTAACGCGGACGATGATCGAACGCGCGAGACGAGTTTCAGTCGTAGCCTGGGTGGAGCGCAGCGTAACCCAGGGACCTACGGGCGCACAGCATCAACAATTTACGGCACGCGCAGCGAGAGACGTTGCTTGAGACCCCATCTCTCTCCCGGATTTCGCTTCCGCTACTTCTGGGCTACAAAAAACTTGCGCGTCGTCCGCCGTGAACGTTTTGTTTCTGCAATTATTGCCGCAACGTCGGCACCTCGATCGTCTCCGATTTGCCGAATTGATAAACAACTTGCCGCGGCTTGCGTAGCGACTGCGGATTCTCCGTCGGCACACTCAGCGCCGGGCAGGAAGGATTGCGATAGCCGCCCGCTTCGAGAGTGAGGTCTTCGGACGCTTCCTCCCAGACACCGCCGCGCACCGGGTGAAATTTCCAATGCAGATATCCCATACGACCCGCCGCTTCCACCAGATCGTCCACGTCAGGAACCTCAGCCACGGCCGGAGCCTGACCATCGTGCAACATCGCTGGCCTGCCGAAAGACGTTTCGCATTCGTACACTTCACCGACTGGCGCACCCGGCCGCATGAAGGGCCGCGCTTCAATCCGCCTGAGATTCCACGCACCGAGTTCCCATGCGACTTCGATTACCGCGTAGTCAAGATCGGTCATTCGGTCCCAGCGTTGATTGATTTGCAGACAAGATGAAGGCACGGCTTCGTACACGACCGTCTCGCCGCACGGTGCGCCCAGTTCGGGCGCGGCCAACGTGTGCTCGACGAATCCGTGCCAATGCAGCGAAAGAACAATCGGTGTATTGCGGCATGGAACCGCGGAAATCGTCACGCCCACCAGCGGCAGCCGATTGCAGATCAGTTGAGTTTCAATTGCGTCAAGTAATTCCATGCTGCGAATCTCCCGAGCGACATGACATCAATCCTCACGGGTATTTCGCCACAAACTTGAGGGCGCGTGTTGCTAGCAACCGGCGGCTGCGGTTGCTAAAACACTTGTATGCAAGAAATCGCGTGCTAACAATCTTGCTGCCATTTGCCCACGCTCGCGCGCACGTGCTGATTTTTGATAACCTTGCATCTCCAATCAAATTTTCCAAGAGCCGACCATGTCCGAACGCCCAGATGATCGCTTGCCCGAACCGAAGATGGATGTTGCAAGCATGTTTCGCGAAGAGATTTTTACTGATCGGAAAGCCGGCATTATCCGTGTCCTGGTGCCGGTGAAGAGTGACGGGTCTGCGGACTCCACTCGCAAGACGGTGTACATGGGCGAAGCGCAGATGTATACCTCGATGGGCGCGCTGCCCTTGAGTTTTGAACTGTCCGGCAACTCGCTGGCGGAGGCAGTGGCCGCGTATGCGCCGGCCGCGAAACTCGCGGTCGAACAGGCGGTACGTGAAATTGAAGAGATGCGCAGACAAGCCTCGTCATCGCTGGTCATCCCGCAAGGCCCAATGGGTAACCTCGGACCTGGCGGTGTTCCCGGCGGCGGCAAGATACAGTTGCGATGAGTGTAGTCGCGAAAATTCACGCTGCGGCCCGGCGTGCCACCATGCGTGATTTCCTCGGCATGCTCGCTCTGCAAGAGGCGAATCTCCTGGAGAATTTGGTTGACGCCGAACGCGCCAGCGGCTTCTTGTCGGCACGCTTCAATGCCGAACAATTTTCTCGCATGAACCACGACGCCTGCATCATCGTCGCCGAGCACGACGATCGCATCGTAGGCTACGCGTGTTGCGCGGACGTTGAATACAGCCGCCAGTTTCCCATCCTGGCCGCGATGATCGCCACCTTCGATCGCCATACTTATCTTGGCAACCCGTTGATCGATTCTCGCGCGGTGATTTACGGCCCGGTGTGCGTCGATCGCGCGCTGCGCGGCCGCGGCATTTTTCGGCAACTCATTCGCGGCATAAAAGTTGAATTGTCCGGCCGCTTCGACGTGGCGGTCGCCTTCATCGCGAAGGTCAACACGCATTCTCTCACCGCGCACGTGGACGGTCTGGGCATGACAACCGTCGGAGAGTTTTCCCTCGACGGCCGGAACTTCTGGATCATTGCCTTCAGCATTCCCGCGGCCGATGTGGCTTGCGGCGTGCGGCCAAGTTCGACTTGACGCGTCGGTTTATTCGGATGCGCGCGCGAACACATCAACCTAGAAACTGCGGCTCACCACAGAGACACTGGGGCACAGAGAGAAAAATCAACTGCTTATTACATTTGCGTCAGTCAGCTTTTGGGTGGGCGCGATTGGGGTTTGAGTCAGTTCCGTCGTGCTTTGTTTTCAATGGGCATTTTCTCCGTGCCTCCGTGTCTCTGTGGTTAAACTGCGTTTTCTGGGATCAATCACCACCATTCCCCGCTTCGCGCTGGTGCTTGATGGACAACACCAGTACATTGTCGACTTCCTCGTACCATCGATAGAGCGCGACATAAGCAAAACGTCCGCGCGAGATGACGAGTTCACGAACGTTCCTCTCGGCCTCACGCCCGATCAACGGATGATCCGCCAGTATCTCTACGGCCTTTCGAATTCTGATTACGACGGCGATCGCTGCACGGGGATCCGTTCGCGCGACGTATTCAAAAATACGCTCAAGATCCTCTACGGACCGTGGGCTCAGACTGACGGTGGCCACTTCTTCGCACGCGGCTTCTTCGCCTTCTTGCCTTGAAGCTTTGCCTCGAAATAGTCGAAGACTTCAGCAGCGTCGTACGCCTTGCCACTCGTCGCGACCTGTTCTTGCGCGGCTCGCGCCTCTTCGAGGAATAGGCTCTTGCACTCAGCACGCTCGGTTTCGCGCCGAATGGCTTCCACCATGAAAGCGTGCGCGGTCTGGCTTCCTCGCGCCGCCAGTGCGGATATACGCTTCTTCAAGTCTTCTGGAAGTTTCAGGCTGGTTGCCGGCATTTTTTTGACCTCCTTGATCTAGGTAGCAAGAAGGTAATACTCTGCAACACGCGTGTCAAGACAGCTGCTGGCACTTTTGTCCTCGGTTTGACCGCGGCCTCTTGTTGAGCATAAAATCAAGCACTCGACTGATTTTATATTTGACCCGGCAACATGCCCCGCCGCAACACACTCACAACTGTCAAATCCCACAACGGCGCCACCGGCAAGGGCGCGGCCGCGCGCGAGCACCTGATCAGCGAAGCCACGCGCGTATTTGCCGCCAAGGGTTATGCGGCAGCATCGACCCGGGAAATCTGCGACGCCGCCGGAGCGAACCTCGCCAGCATTCACTATTATTTTGGCGACAAGGAAGGTTTGTACCGCGCCGCGCTGGCTCGCCCCATTGAGATGTTGACGGGTCAGTTTCAGGGCTTCGAAGATCCGCGCTTGACCTTCGCTCAGGCGATGCGCCAATTTCTGGGCGCGTTCTTGGCGCACTATGTCTCTGAAGCTGAAGAGGCGATGGTGATGCGCCTGCATCTGCGCGAGATGCTGGAGCCGAGCAGCGTGTTTCGAGACGTGCTGGAACGCACGATTTTTCCGCATCATTTGGCGCTGGTGGGTTTGCTCGCCCGCCACTGTGGTCTCAAGAAGCCCGACACCGATTTGCATCAGCTCGCATTCGCGCTGGTCGCCCTGGCGCACGACTACTGTATGTCGCGCGAGTGCATGCGCGTTCTGGCGCCCGACGTGCTTGGCCGTCCAAAGGCATCGGAGAAAATTCTGCATCGGCTGGTTGGTTATAGCGAGGCGCTACTCGAACATGAATTCTCCCGCCGCTCAATGAAGTCCGGCAAAGCTCGATCCAAACGATAGATCACCCAAGAATGTTACGAGGTCTTCTCATGCAATTGAAGAAACGAAAATTGGTTGTCATCGGCACATTGACCGCAATGGTGGTGGCCGTCGTGGTTGCCACTCATGCGCTGGACGACAAAAATAAAAAGGCAACGGACAAACAGGCGGCGCCGAAAACTGAAATGGCCAAGGTCAAGCCAGCTCTCACCGTGACCTTGACCACGCCGGAGAGCACGCAATGGCCACGCAGTCTGATGGCCAACGGCAGCATCGCCGCGTGGCAGGAGGCGGTGATCGGCGCCGAGATCGGTGGCCTGCGCTTGACCGACGTGCGGGTCAACGTAGGCGATACCGTCAAACGCGGGCAGTTGCTGGCGCAGATCGCCGGCGAAACAGTAGTTTCAGAGCTGGCCCAAGCCAAAGCGGCCGTAGATGAAGCGCTCGCCTTGAATGCGGAAGCAGTCTCCAATGCCGCGCGCTCGCGTCAATTGCTCGCGCAAAACTTCATCAGCGCGCAGCAGCTCGCGCAAACTGAAGCGGCGGAACAAGCAGCCAGCGCGCGCTTGGCCGCGGCGCGGGCGCGGCTTCAGTCCTCTCAATTGCGGCTCGCGCAGACTCAAGTGATAGCGCCGGACGATGGTGTCATTTCCGCGCGCATGGCGACGGTCGGTTCGCTGGCGCAGGTGGGTCAAGAACTGTTTCGTTTGATTCGCCAGCATCGGCTGGAGTGGCGCGCGGAAGTGACTGCCGCGGAACTCGCTCGCATCAAAGCCGGCGAAGCCGTGAGCCTCACCACCGCGGACGGAGCGCAAGTGAAGGGCAAGGTGCGCGCAATCGCGCCTACGGTAGACCCGCAAACACGCACCGGCCTGGTCTATGTTGATCTGCCAACGGGTAGCCCTGCTCGTGCCGGTACCTTCGCGCGTGGCCAGTTTGAATTGGGAGCGATGCCGGCGTTGACGCTGCCGCAATCGGCGGTGCTTCTGCGCGACGGGTTCAGTTACGTCTTTCAAGTGGAAGGCGGCGACAAAGTGTCGCTCAAGAAAGTCGCTGTGGGCCGCCGCGTAGGTGATCGCATCGAGATCACCGAAGGTTTGACGTCCGCTGCGCAAGTGGTGGTCACCGGTGCGGGCTTTCTCGCCGACGGCGATTCGGTACACGTCGTCGCCGCCGCGACACCCAAGGCAACGCAGCAATAGTAAGGACCCGCGCCATGAATGTCTCTGCCTGGTCGATCCGCAATCCGATTCCCGGCGTGTTGCTGTTCATCATGCTCACTTTGCTGGGCTTGATGTTCTTCCGCGCGATGCGGATTCAGCAGTTTCCCGACATCGATCTGCCGACCATTACCGTAACCGCGGCGCTGCCGGGCGCGGCGCCATCGCAAATGGAAACCGAGGTGGCGCGCAAACTCGAAAACTCGATCGCGACTTTGCAAGGCGTGAAGCATATTTACACCCGGGTGCAGGATGGCACGGCCACGGTCACCACTGAATTCCGTTTGGAAAAACCAACGCAAGAAGCGCTGGACGACGTGCGCGACGCAGTGTCGCGTGTGCGCACTGATCTTCCGGGCGATTTGCGCGACCCGATCATCGCCAAGATGGATTTGGCCGGAATGCCGATCCTCACTTACACCGTCGCTTCCGCGCGGATGGACGACGAAGCACTGTCGTGGTTCGTCGACAACGCAGTGACTAAGAGCTTACTGGCGGTACGCGGCGTCGGAGCCGTTGCGCGCGTCGGCGGCGTGGAGCGAGAGATCCGCGTTGAGATTGATCCTGGAAAACTGCTCGCACTAGGAGCGACGGCGTCGGACATTTCGCGCCAACTGCGACAGATACAACAAGAAGCCTCGGGCGGTCGCGCCGACGTGGGCGGGATCGAACACTCGGCGCGAATTATCGCCACGGTGCGTTCGGCGCAGGAGCTTGCCGCTATGGACATCGCGCTCGCCGATGGGCGCCGGGTGCGGCTCGATCAAGTGGCAAGCGTGACCGACACCATTGCCGAGCGGCGCTCGGCCGCGTTGCTCAACGGCAAGGCAGTAGTCGGTTTCGAGATCACACGCAGCCGCGGCGCGGGTGAAGTGGACGTCGCCGAGGGCGTTCACACCGCGCTGGAAAAACTCAAGGCGGAACACCCGCACGTCACCGTCACCGAAGCGTTTAACTTCGTCGACCCCGTTAAAGAGAATTACGAGGGGTCGATGTGGTTGATGTACGAAGGCGCGGCGCTCGCCGTGCTGGTGGTATTCCTGTTTCTGCGCGACTGGCGCGCGACGCTGGTATCGGCGGCCGCGCTGCCGCTGTCGATTATTCCGGCGTTTGGCGTGATGCATTTGATGGGATTCACCATCAACGTGGTGACGCTGCTCTCACTCTCGCTGGTGGTGGGCATTTTGGTGGACGATGCCATCGTCGAGATCGAAAACATCATGCGTCATCTGCGCATGGGCAAGACGCCGTACCAGGCCGCCATGGAAGCCGCCGACGAAATCGGACTGGCGGTGATCGCGACGACATTTACCTTGGTCGCGGTATTCCTGCCGACGGCTTTCATGAGCGGGGTACCAGGGAAATTTTTCGTACAGTTCGGCTGGACTGCCGCCGTCGCGGTGATTTTCTCGCTGGTCGTGGCGCGCATGTTGACGCCTATGATGGCCGCTTACATTCTCAAACCCAGCGCGAAGCCCCATTCGGACCCAGGCTGGATGCGGCTGTACACGCGCTGGGTGAAGTGGTGTCTGCGGCATCGTATTGTGACTTCGATCGCCGCGCTGATCTTTTTATGCGGCTCTTCCGCCTTGGTGCTATATCTGCCCACCGGCTTTATTCCGCCGGACGATTTGTCGCAGACTCAGGTCTACATCACTCTGGCACCTGGCGCCACATTCCATCAAACCTTCGCCGCGGCCGAACAAGCTCGCACGCTGATCGAAAAACATCCGCACGTGAAAATGATTTACACCGCGATTGGCGGCGGTGCCGCTGGTGGCGACCCTTTCATGCCTCGCGGCGCGGCGGAGGTCCGCAAGGCAACGCTCACCATCAATCTCACGCCGCGACACGAACGCAGCGGAATCAGCAAGCAGTCGATCGAACGTGAGCTGCGAGGAATGCTCGAAGCACTCCCCGGCGCCCGCGTGTCGGTTGGGCTGGGGGGTTCCAACGAGAAGTATGTGCTGGTGCTGGCGAGTGAAAATGGTGCAGTCCTTGCCGAGCACGCCCGCGTGGTCGAGCGCGAGTTGCGTACGATACCCGGCATCGGCAATGTTAAGACGACGGCCAGTCTGGTGCGTCCGGAACTCACTGTGAGACCGGACTTCGCGCACGCGGCGGATCTGGGCGTGACCTCCGCCGCGATCGCCGACACACTGCGCATCGCCACCGCCGGTGACTACGACCAAGGCTTGGCGAAGCTCAACCTCTCGCAGCGGCAAGTGCCCATCGTGGTGAAGCTGCCGCCCGAGGCGCGCCAAGACCTGAGTCTGCTGGAACGGCTCGCCGTGCCGGGCAAACATGGCCCGGTCATGCTCGGACAAGTTGCGACCCTGGCCATCGACAGCGGCCCGGCGGAAATCAATCGCTACGACCGCTTGCGCAATATCAACTTCGAGATCGAACTCAATCAACAACCATTAGGCTTGGTTGAAGAGCACGCGCTGGCCCTGCCGAGTCTGAAACAACTGCCGCCGGGTGTCATTCAGACCACCGTCGGCGACGCTGAGGCGATGGACGAATTGTTCAGCAGCTTTCTGTTGGCGATGGCGACCGGCGTGCTGAGCATCTACATCGTGCTGGTGTTGCTGTTCAAGGACTTCGTGCAACCGGTGACGATCCTGGTCGCGCTGGTACTCTCAATTCCCGGCGCCTTCCTGGCGCTCTTCATTACGCATACCGCGCTCTCAATGCCGTCGATGATCGGCCTCATCATGCTGATGGGTGTGGCGACCAAGAATTCAATTTTGCTCATCGACTACGTGATCCTGGCGCGACGCGAGCACGGCCTGAATCGCGGGGACGCGCTGCTCGATGCCTGCCACAAACGCGCTCGTCCGATTGTGATGACCACCGTCGCAATGGGCACCGGCATGCTGCCGATTGCGCTGGGCGTCGGTACCGATCCAAGTTTCCGCGCGCCGATGGCAATCGTCGTGATCGGAGGGCTCATCACGTCAACTTTCCTGAGCCTGCTGGTTATCCCAGTGGTGTTTTCGTATGTCGATGACCTGATCGAGCTTATGCGCCGATTGTTCAAACGACAAAAGCCCACGGAAGTATTGACGCCTCGATCAGCCGACTGAAGGACGCCCCGGTCTTGGTCTAGGCATTCGCCGCACTGGGACAAACTCACGCCTGCCGTGAGCGATACGCCACGTACTGACGCAACAGTCCATCCATCCGCGATTGCCAGTCTTCGCCGGTGAATTGGCGTGGGGCGCATTGGCATCGCGTATTGCGCCGGATTGAATTCCTTCGCGCGTTGACCGACACAAACAACCATTCGGCGCAATACGCTTTCGCAGTACGCCGGTTTTGAGAGCGCATCGGGATGCGTGATAAGCTCTTCGCAAACTTGCTCGATAAATCCGATGCTGAGAACTGACATGCAAATCCGCATTGCTGTGACATTGTGCGCATCGTTGCTCGTTGTTGCGGGAACATGCGCCATCGAGCCGATCAAAATTGGCGTCGTCAATATGCTGACCGGGCCGTTGGCCGAGGCAGGCGCTTTCCAGGTGAACGGATTGCAGCTCGCATTGGAAGACATCAACAAGGCGGGCGGCATCATGGGTCGGGCGGTCGAATTGCAGACCGAAGACAACGGCAGCACCAATCCCGGCACCGTGCTCGCATTTTCGAAACTTTTCACCGATCCCGCGATTAAAGCAATCATCGGTCCGATTGCGAGCACGCAAATTCAGGCGGCGTCTCCGGCAATTGCCAAAGCCGGCATCCCGACCATGATCGGCGGCACCGACCCGAGTCTCACTCACGTGAACAACAAATGGGTATTCCGCGCGCGGCCGAACGATCTCTACTCCTCCAAAGTCATCGCGGACTTCGGCGTCAACACGCTGAAGAAGAAAAAATGGGCCATCGTCCATGCCACCGACGCCTTCGGTCAGGGCGGCCCAAAGTCCTCACCGAAGCGCTGCAAGCGCTGGGCGTGACGCCCGTCCTCGATCAAGGGTATACCAGCAACTCGCAAGACTTCACGCCCATCGTGCTCGCGGTTAAGAAATCCGGAGCAGATATCATGGGAACCTATATGACCGTTCCCGCCGATCAGGGAATTTTCGCCAAGCAACTACGCCAGCTCGGGGTCGCGATCCAGTGGGTCGGATCGCCCACCACTGCGGCCGTCACCACCCGCAGTCTTGCGGGCGAAGCGCTGTACGGCAGTTATGCCGTGGCCGATTTCAACGCTGACGCGAACGACGCTGCACGTAGTTTTACCAAGCGATACTTCGATCGCTTCGGCATCTACCCGGACAACTTTTCGAGCTGGTCCTACGACGCGCTGTATATCCAGTACATTCCAATCGAGGTATGAGTCTGAATGAGGGCGATGGTTGAAGATTCCCTGGCGCAGGGTTATGCACGGGGCCGCCGCCCGCCTCTGTTAGG
>JAYUZG010000059.1:0-5859 GCA_043751985.1 Betaproteobacteria bacterium | reverse complement strand
TCTTTCGGTAGCTCGGCCACCATCGCAGCGGTGGTCAGAATTAGACCGGCTACGGATGCAGCGTTCTGAAGCGCGGAACGAGCTACCTTGGTTGGATCGAGCACGCCCATTTCCACTAGATCGCCGTACTCGCCGGTCGCTGCGTTGTAACCAAAGTTGCCCTTACCTTCGACCACTTTGTTCAACACGACAGACGGTTCGTCTCCGGTGTTGGCGACGATCTGGCGCAACGGCTCTTCCAGAGCACGCAGGACGATCTTGACGCCAGCTTCTTGATCCAGGTTGTCACCCTTCAAGTTCTTGATGGACGCGCGCGCGCGGATGTACGCAACGCCGCCACCCGCAACGATGCCTTCTTCGACTGCGGCACGAGTTGCGTGCAGTGCATCTTCAACACGCGCTTTCTTTTCTTTCATTTCCACTTCCGTGGCGGCACCTACTTTGATCAGTGCCACACCGCCAGCGAGCTTGGCAACGCGCTCTTGCAGTTTTTCACGATCGTAGTCGCTGGTAACTTCGTCGATCTGTTTGCGGATGCTCTTGACTCGGCCTTCGATGACCTTGCTATCGCCAGCGCCGTCGATGATCGTGGTTTCTTCTTTGCCCACTTCAATTTTCTTGGCCGAGCCAAGGTCCTTGAGCGCAGCTTTTTCCAGGGTGAGACCGACTTCGTCGGCAATCACGGTGCCGCCAGTCAGAATCGCGATGTCTTCCAACATGGCTTTGCGGCGATCGCCGAAGCCCGGGGCCTTGACGGCACAGGTCTTCAGAATGCCACGAATGTTGTTGACTACCAGGGTGGCGAGCGCTTCACCGTCGACGTCTTCCGCGACGATCAACAGCGGACGGCCGGCTTTGGCGACTTGTTCGAGTACGGGAAGAAGATCACGGATGTTCGAAATCTTTTTGTCGTGCAAGAGAACGTAGGGGTTCTCGAGAATCGCGATCTGCTTGTCTGGATTGTTGATGAAGTAGGGCGACAGATAGCCACGATCGAACTGCATTCCTTCGACCACTTCCAGTTCGTCGGTGAGACCGGAACCATCTTCAACGGTGATCACGCCTTCTTTGCCGACTTTTTCCATTGCTTCGGCAATACGCTGGCCAATGGGGGCGTCGGCGTTGGCGGAAATGGCGCCCACTTGCGCGATTTCCTTGGTGGTGGTGCAGGGCTTGGAATTCTTCTTCAGTTCTTCAACCACGCTCAGCACGGCCTTGTCGATGCCGCGCTTGAGATCCATCGGGTTCATGCCGGCGGCAACGTACTTCATGCCTTCCTGCACGATGGCTTGTGCCAGCACGGTTGCCGTGGTCGTTCCGTCGCCCGCGATGTCGGAAGTCTTGCTGGCAACTTCCTTGACCATCTGGGCGCCCATATTTTCGAACTTGTCCTTCAGTTCGATTTCCTTGGCGACGGATACGCCGTCTTTGGTGATGGTCGGGGCGCCGAATGAGCGCTCCAGCACGACGTTGCGGCCTTTCGGCCCGAGGGTAACTTTGACGGCGTCAGCCAGAATGTTGACGCCATTCAAGATGCGCGCACGCGCGGAATCGTGAAATTTGACTTCTTTAGCAGCCATTATCTATCTCCTAGGGGAATTCGTTTTGCGGGGCAGTGAATTACTCAACCACGCCCATGACATCTTCTTCGCGCATGACGAGCAGTTCCTCGCCATGGACTTTGACGGTCTGTCCGGCGTACTTGCCAAACAGAATCTTGTCGCCTTTCTTGACATCCAGCGGACGGACCTTGCCATCCTCCAGAATCTTGCCGTTTCCAACAGCGATCACTTCGCCTTGGTCCGGTTTTTCAGCGGCGGTGTCAGGAATGACGATTCCGGACGCGGTTTTGCGTTCTTCTTCGAGGCGCTTGACGATCAAGCGGTCATGCAAGGGACGAATTTTCATAGCAACTCTCCTGTTGTCTCACTTTTGAAAGGTACAGATCGAATCGGATGCGTTAGCACTCAGTGCCAGCGAGTGCTAATAATAGGCGTGAGCGCCGCTCATTTCAAGTGCTTAGTATCAAATAGCCGGGATTTAGATCGAGAGCGTGCGCTAACTAGAGGAGCCGGCGCCTGAATGCCACCCTGAGGTAAGCGCAGACTATATAACCGTTACTGCGGTAGCGCCCACCGTACTCAACTACCGCCGACTACCGAGACCTCGCCTCGATCGATTTGATAAGTGAAGTCGAGTAGATGACGTGAGTGCGAAAGGTCGGACTCGGTTAATACTACCGAAAGGCCTTCGTTCTTTAGCCGCCCTATAACTTCGCCCAGGCGCCGCGCGAGAACTGGCGCCACGCCTTCAAAAGGCTCGTCCAGCAACAGCAATTGGGTGCCGCACATCAGCGCGCGCGCGAGCGCCACTAATTTTTGCTGGCCACCCGAGAGTTGCAGCGCTCTTCTGCCAGCAAACACTTGCACTTCGGGAATCATGTTGTAAATTTTTGCGAGCCTGGACGAAGGGTCCGTCATTCCCGAAGACCAAGCGGGGATTAAGACATTCTCTTCCACCGTGAGATCAGGAACCAGGCGTCTATCCTCGGGCATGTAGCCGATGCCGGCGCGCGCGCGCAGGTGCGTTGCCATCTCGGTGACGATCTCGCCCGCGAACTCGATGCTGCCCGCGCGCGGTGTCAAAATGCCCATGACCGCGCGCAACAGCGTGGTCTTTCCCGCGCCGTTGCGGCCGATCAGGCCGACGAATTTTCCGACGGGTACCTCGATCGACACGCCGCGCAGGACATTCACCGACTGAATGGCGACGTCGAGATGGTCAATGCGCAGCATGGCCTGCTTCTCCCTGCAAGGCTTCGCCGATGACATAACGTCGAACTTCGGCGTCGTCCAGCACCTTCGCGGGATCGCCGTCGGCAATGATGCGGCCTTCGTAGAACGCGATCACGCGGTGCACGTAGCGCGCCACGATGTCCATGTCATGTTCGACGAACAAGACCGTTACGCCAAGCGCACGCACCGCCTGCATCACCCTGTCCATCAGCACGAACTTTTCATCCGCCGAAACGCCGCTGGTCGGTTCATCCAGTAACAAGATTTTCGGCCGCACCACCATTGCCATGGCGATGTCGAGCAATTTGCGCACGCCCTCCGGTAACGTATCCGCAAGTTTGTCGCGATACTCTGTCAACCGGAATTGCTCCAGCATCTGTTCCACCGAGTCGTTCAATGACGCATTGCGAACATTCTCCGCGGTCCATGTCCCACCTGCCGATGCGACGATTCCCACGCCGACCAACAGGTTATCGAACACCGACATCGAGTTGTATAACTGCGGAATCTGGAACGAGCGGCAAATACCCAGGCGCGTGATCTGGCGCGGAAGCATCGCCGTGATGTCCTCGCTCAGGAAGTGGATGCTGCCGGAGGAAGGCTTCAGGTAGCCGGTCACCATATTGATGAAGGTGGTTTTCCCGGCGCCATTGCTGCCGATCAACCCTAACACGCTGTCCTTTTCCACCGCAACATTGATATCGACGGCCGCGGTTACCGCGCCGAAATTCTTATTGAGTCCACGCGTTTCCAGGATAGTAGTCACGTGATTGCCTTTCGCGCGCGCGCGAAAACCGACCATAGGCCGCCGGGCAGGAACATGATGACGAGCAGCATGGTGGTGCCGAGCGCCATCTGCCAGGTATTGGGAGAGTATTGATAGGCAAAGCTGCGGATCGCTTCGAAAATAATCGAGCCGAGGAAAGGCGCCAGAACGCTCGCAGTACCCGACAGAATCGCCACGAACACAAATTCGCCGGAGGTGGTCCAGTAAGCCATCTCGGGATCAATATGACCGACGCTCACCGCAGCGAGCGCACCACCCATGCCCGCCAATACTGCCGAGAGAATGTAATTCAGGTGGATACTATTTGCGACCGAGGCGCCCATGTACTCGACGCGCAACTCGTTGTCGCGAATGGCGGTAGCCAAGCGACCCCGATGCGAAGCGAGGTAGCGCCACATTCCCAGCGCGATCAGCATCATCACCGCAACAGTCACTGCAAAGATCACATAGCGCTCGTGCGCGGACCCGGCCAATCGAATGCCGCCAATCGTGCGTGGCACGCCAACGTTAAATCCATCGCTGCTACCCAACTCCTGGGTCTTTACGAGGAGGCCGTACAGAATCATCGAGAAGGCCAGCGACAACATGGAAAAAAATATAGCCCGGTACTTGCGCAGTAGAAATCCAAGCAGACCCGACACCACGGCGGCGAGTATTGCCGCGGCGAGCAGCATCGCGAGCATGTCGGCGATCCCCAGCCATTTGTCCAACGTACCGGCTGCGTACGCGCCCAGGCAGTAGTACAAGCCATGACCGAACGACACCAGACCGGTGCGCATCAGCAACATCATTCCGAGCACCACCACGCCATAGCACAGTGCGATATTCAGCAGGAACATGGCTTTAGGGAAAAGCGTACCGATGGCGATGATGCCGATAGCCGCTACGATCAGTAGCGCGGGTGTGCGATCCTTGCGCGCTGTCGTACGCACCGCTGTCTCCGCGTTCCTATCTTTCGCGCTTCCAGCGCCGCTCATATCTTTCGCGCCTCTTGCGCCTGTCATATCTTTCGCGCTTCAAGCGCGGAGAACAATCCCTTGGGCCGAATGATCAACACCACCGCCATTACCAAGTAAATGCTGAACAACTCGATCTCCGGCCGGTAGTGCACTGCGCCCGAGCGTACCAGTCCAACGATGAGCGCCCCCAGTGCCGCGCCCGGAAGCGACCCAAGCCCGCCAATGACCACGACTGCGAACGCCAGCACGATGACTTCCGCGCCAATACCCGGCACGACGGAGATCGTCGGCGCGGTGAGCGCGCCACCGAGTGCGCCCAAGGCCGCGCCTACGGTGAAAGTCACGAAATAGACGCGCCCGACATTGATGCCCAGCGCGGCGCTCATCTCGCGATCATGAATCACCGCGAGCAACATCTTGCCCTGCCGGGTCCTTGCGAGAAACCAGGCGAGCGAACCGCCCACGACGATCGCCACCGCCATCAACACCACGCTGTAGACGGGATAGGTGAGGTCCGCGATTCGAAAGTTACCCAGTAAACGCGCCGGATCCGCCACAAACAAAGGATCGACGCCCCAGATCAATTTGCTGACATCCTCCAGAATCAGAAATACCGCATAGGTGACGAGCACCAACACCACTTCGTCTTTGTCGTACATGAAGCGCAGCAGCCCGCGCTCAATCACCGGCCCTGCGATGAGGCCGACCACAATGGCCGCAGCCAGCAACATGCCGTAACTGCCGATCGGCGCATAGCCGCCGGCGATCCACTGGCCGGCAAAGGTTACCGAGGTATAGGCGCCCAGCGCATACAAACTACCATGGGCGATATTCAGAATTTTCATCACGCCGTAGATGAGCGTGAGACCCACGGCAATGACGAACAGCCAGGATGAATAAATGAGGCCGTCAACGACGACAGCGATGAGATGATTCACCTAAGCGTGCGAGGGGCGTCGAAAAAACTACTGCCGCAAGCGCCCGAGCGCTCGAAACAAATATAAGAACGCCACTAGAAAAACCGCGCTGGAGACCAACAAGATCCACGACAACTGCGAGGAAATTTGCGCAACATAATTGCGCGCCGAGTGACCGGAGGTGATCAACTCCTGCAAGCTGCTGGTATAGGCGAGGCAGATACTCTTCAGCCGAGCGAGGTCGCTCTGCTCGGTTATTGCGCTCTCCACCTGAGCTTTGTCGAACGCTTTGCCGTTCAGGCCGGGGATGCGCTCATGGTCGAACACATACAGCAACAGCGCACCGGTGATCAACAAAAACAAAGCAACCGAGCCCATCGTGAGGCACAACACTCGGGGGA
>JAYUZG010000058.1:0-6867 GCA_043751985.1 Betaproteobacteria bacterium | reverse complement strand
CGCCAGTACGTGCGGAGTTGAATCATGATCAAATGTCGGCTCATGGACGTCTTCCGGGATCGCACTATGCACAAGATCGGTTTTATGCTGGTTATGCTGATGATGAGCACGCTGTTTACTTGCACTGATGCGGCAGACACAGACACGCGCACCGACAAAGCAACCGTCAAAGACATCTCTCGACAAGCCGCCGATACCGGCCGCACTATTCGCGACTATACGGTGGAGCAACGCGATGACGCGGTGAAGAGCGCCAAAGCCGCGCTCCACGAAGCGGACCAGCGCCTCCATCAAATGGAGCGAAACATCGACCGGAAGTGGGACCAGATGGATCAGGCCGCGCGCAAGAAAGCGCGCGCCGCGCTGGACGCGCTACGCAAAGAGCGCAATGAATTGGCGGAGTGGTTTGGCGGCCTCAAGCACAGTTCGCGCGAGGCGTGGGACGAAGTCAAAGGCGGCTTCGTCAAAAGTTACGCCGCACTCAGGCAATCGTTCAAGCGCGCCAAAGATAATTTTTAGCGCGAAAAAAAAGCCCGGTTACCCGGGCTTGGTCTTAACGGCGGCCATCGTTTATTTCGTAAACGCCACTTCTTCCTTGGTTTGGGTATTTGCGAGAATGCGCTGACTGGTCGCGATACCCGCATCCGCCTCCGCGGCTGCATCATGATTGAGAGAATTCATCGATCCATCCAGCGACGCGCCGGCTTCCTCGATACGGGTCATCGTCACACGCCAGTCGCTGGGTGACAGCTCGCCACGCGCCAGTTTGTCATTGGCCAGGGTCCGCGATTGCGCGACCTGGGCGTAGGTATCAAGCAGCCGGACTTCAGTGCTGGGCGTGACGGTCGTCACCGCGCAGCCGCTCAGCATGAGCGCTCCACACACCGCGCTCACTTGCGCATTTCGAATATACAATTGTTTCATACGACCTCCATGCGATAAATGCCGTTCACCTCAAAGTGGATGTTCGACCTCCCTATCACTATCGGAGAGAGCACCCGAAATCTTGAGCAAGCTCGGCATCGTCGAAGTTTCAAACGCAGCACTTGATCAGGCGCTATGATAGATGAGAGAAAATATCTTCAACTGACCCGAGGCGATCCATGAAGCTACAAGGCAGCGTAGGCATTGTTACCGGCTCCGCCACCGGCACCGGTGCGGCGTGCGCGATTCAACTGGCGCGCAAAGGCTGCCGCGTGGTGGTCAATTACACCAAGAGCGAAGCCGAGGCCACGCAAACACTCGCAGCGTGCACGGCTGCCGGTGCCGATGCGATTTCGGTGCAAGGCGACGTCGCGCGTGACGCAGACTGCCGCGCGCTCGCACAGGCCGCGCTGGATAGATGGGGGCGCATCGATGTCTTGATCAACAACGCGGGCATCACCAAGTTCGCCGCCGCCGCGGATCTCGACGCGCTAAGCGCCGATGATTTTCAGCGTCTCTATGCGGTCAATGTGATCGGGCCGTATCAGATGACTCGCGCCTGCGTGCCGGCGATGAAGCGCCAAGCGGCCGGCGCGATCGTCAACATTTCTTCCATCGCCGGCATCATGGGCATCGGCTCCTCCACCGCCTATGTGGCGTCGAAAGGCGCGCTCAATGCCATGACCCTGGCACTGGCGCGTTCGCTCGCGCCGGAAATCCGCGTGAACGCGGTGTGTCCCGGCCTGATCGAAACGCGCTGGCATCTGTCGCGCTTCGACGCCGCGGGTTACGCCAAATTCAAGGCGGGCTACGAGAAATCCGTTCCGCTCGGAAAAGCGGCCAGCGCCGACGACGTGGCGGAAGTCGCGCTGTGGTTGGTTGAAGGTGCGGCCCAGGTAACCGGAGAAAGCATCATGGTCGATGGTGGCCTGCATCTCGGTCGATTTTGATTCGCGGCGCGGCTATCACGACGGGCCGATGTAGTGAGACAACGACAACCGCGCATGACTTGAACAAGGGATTTACTTTCTTGCCGCGCGCGTCGTAAATACAATCACGGTCAGCGTGATCGAAACCAGATCAGACGGGTTGCGCATTGCAGCCCGTTAGATGACGTGGTCGATATTCACTGTTAGCATCAAACGCGTATGCGCGACTCCCTGCAATGAATCGAATTCTTCTCACCGAAGCGGATTCGAATCCCGTCATCTCCGGCGTGCTGGCTGTCATGGTTCACGTGTTCTTTCTCGGCGCGCTGGCGCTCAGCATCAATTGGCAGAAAAGAGGTTTGCTGCCGGCGGTAAACGTAGAGCTGTGGCGCGAACTTCCGCGCGCGGTCGAGGCGGCACCCTCGCCGCGAACCATGCCCGCCCCGGCGCGAACTACTCCTACGCCGGTACCGCCAGACACGCCGCCGTTGCAGCGCAGTGCAACAGTGCCCGCCTTGCCGCAGACCGCGCCGGCGCCGCCGGAACGCGTCGAGACAAAAACCAACGTCGCCGCCCGGCCTCCCATTGCCATGCCAACGGCATCACGGGTGAGTCCCGCGTTGGATGCTGGCGCCGCGCGAAGTCCGGTTATTCGCTCCGCCGGGCCGGTTGCCGCACCCGCGGAACCGGCGCGCCTCGCCGTCGCGCCGAAGTCCCCCGCTACGCCGGTGGTCCCCGAACACAACCCAACAGCAGCCTTGCCGGAGCACACTCAGCCAAAGCCACTGCGCTCTGCTGCCGCGCCCATCAACCGTTCTGGCGAGATCGCGATTGCACCGAAGCGCGCGGCGCTGCCGGAACCGGGCGCACCGGCGCAGGTCACGGCGGCGGCAAGACCGAGCCCAAGCGCGGAGATAGCGCGTTCATCGCGTGCCGCCGTGGCCCCGGAAGCGGCGTCGGCGCCCAAGCCGCCGTCTGCGCCGAATACCGGTCAAGTTGCGGTCGCCGAACCAAAACTGGTGCCAGAACAGCGCCGTGTGCTGCCGCAAGCCACGGTCGCTCCGAATCGAAGCGGACCGGCGCCCGGCGGCGCGGTCGAGCCCGCCGCCGACGTTGTCGCTCGCGTGAGAGAACAGGAAGGCGCGCGCAAAATGCAAGAGGCGATGAAGCAGGCCGAGCGGCGCCGCGAGGACGCGATGCAGTTGGCCGAGCAACTGCGCGCGGAGGAGGAAGCGCCGTCGCAGGAGCAGGTGGCGCGCGAATCCGCGGCGCGGCGCGACGACGCGCAGCAACGCCGCCAGGAACGCAGCCGCGAAATTGCACGCGCGGTGGGCGAGCAGGCAGCGGCCATCGATCAAGGCAAAGCCGAGCAACCAACCGATACGCAAGCGCGCGCCGCGACGCAATCGCTGATTGAATCTTATATGGCGCGTATCGGCGACAAGATTCGCAGCCGCGTGGTGTTGCCGCTCGATCTCGCCGGCAACCCAGAAGCCATCTACGAAGTGCAACTGATTCCAGGCGGCGAAGTGACGCTCACGCGGCTGCGCCGCTCCAGCGGTCAGCCGAATTACGATGCCTCGGTCGAGCGCGCCATCCTGGCGGCGCAACCGCTGCCGGTGCCGGACGACCTCGAATTATTCCGTTCGCATTTCGCCCGCTTTAATTTAAGCTTTCGCCCGATCGAATGATGCAACGCGTTGCAATTGTGCTCGCCTGGTCTTTGCTGCTCGGCCCCGCTCGGGCAGACGCGCAATTGACCATCGATGTGGTGGGCGGCGAGGGCCGTCAGATTCCGATCTCCATCGCGTCGTTTGCCGGCGATGAGCTGCGCGAGGCGGAGCACCCGATGAGGCCGATCATCGCGCAGGATCTCGCGCACAGCGGCTGGTTTCGCGTGGTCGGAAGCGATTCCGCGGTGGGAGTCGATGAATTGGCTGCACACTACGCGCGTCTCAAAGCCGAGGGCGCGCAAGTCGCTTTGGGTGGCACGGTGAGCGAAAATAACGGAATGGTGGAAACGCACTTCGAGTTACACGATGTCGGCAAGCGCACCCGCCTTCTGGGTGAGCGCTACGCCGCCCGGCCGCAACGACAACGTCATACGGCGCACCGGATCGCCGACCTGGTGCAGGAAACACTGACCGGCAAGCGCGGCGCGTCGGCCACGCGTATTTGCTATGTCGCGCGCGACAACCAGCGCTCTGAATTAGTGGTGGCGGACGCGGACGGCTTCAATCCGACGGTAATCTACTCGGCGCTGGGACCGATCGTTGCGCCGCAGTGGTCGCCCGACGGCCAGCACATCGTGTATGTTTCGCTTGAGAACAAAAAGCCGGTGGTATATGTCCATCATTTGGCCGACGCGTCGCGCAGCTTGATCGCGCGGTTTCGCGGCTCCAATTTTTCGCCGGCCTGGTCGCCGGACGGACGCCGGCTCGCGCTGGCACTATCAAAGGAAGGCGGCTCGCAGATTTACCTGATGAATGCGGATGGCAGCGATTTGCAGCATCTGATCAACAGCCGCTCGCGCGACAGCGAGCCGACCTTCGCGCCGGATGGGCGCCGCCTGCTGTTCAGCTCCGACCGCAGCGGTTCGCCACAGATTTATGAGTTGCAACTGGACGGCGCGGACGCGCCCAAGCGTCTCACCTTGGATGGCAGTTACAACACCTCTCCGCGTTATAGCCCGGACGGCCGTGCTTTCGCCTTCGTGCATTACCAGGATGGGCGCTTCAATATCGCAATCCAGGACATCGACGGCGGCCAAATGCGCGTTCTCAGCACCGGCCACGATGATCGCTCACCCAGCTTCGCGCCCAACGGCTACGCCTTGTTGTATTCGACTGAAACCAAGGGCCGCGCAATTTTGTCGGCCGTCACCACCGACGGCCGCGTCAAGTGGACGATACCGACCGGCAACGATTCGATACGCACCCCCGCATGGGGGCCTTTTAACACTTCATACAGCGGAGATTAAACGATGAGGCAATTTCTAATCGCCAGTTTGGTCATGCTGGTCGCGGCATGCACCACGACCACCGGAAAGAACGACGCCGACCTCGGATCGGGCAGCAATCGAAAGCCCTCGCCCAGTCAGTCAGAGCTCAAACAAACGGGTGGTAAACCGGGCGGACAGGCCACGCAGCCCGCTCAGAGTGCCGCCGGCAACGCGGCAAGCTCGCAATCTTCATCGGCCGCGGCAGGCAAGCAATCTTCCACGCCGCAAGCCGGTGTAAGCGGGCCGGTGCAAAGCTCTGGGAACGCGGCGACGCAAGGTGCGACACAGCAGAACGGCGCGCAATCATCGGATCAGGCGGCGCAACCTGATGTCGCTACCGCGCCGATGACCACTCAGCAACAAGCCGAAGCGCAAATGCAGCAACTGGAAAGCGCGCAGCAGGCGACCATACCAGACCAGGCAAAGTCCGGCAGCCAACCTGACCACGCAACGGCGATGTCGCAGGCCACTGAGAGCAGCGCGCAAGAGTCCGCGCGGACCTCGCCGCAAACTTCCAGCGGCGACAAGACGGCGGCCGCAGCGCGCGCGGACAATGCAAAGTCCAGCCCAGGCGATGCCGATGCAGCAACGACACAGCAACAAGAGCTGGCGCGACTCGAGGCGCGCAAACAGCAACTTATTCGCGACGGCGACGACCCGAGCATGACCGGCACGGTAACCGAGCAGCAATTGATCGCCGCCAATCCGATGCTCGCCGAGCGCAGCGTGTTCTTTGATTACGACAAATACGACATCAAAGATCAATACGCTCACATCATCGAAGCGCACGCCAATTTTCTGGTGGAACATCCGACGATCAAGATCATGGTCGAGGGCAATTGCGACGATCGCGGCGGCCCCGAGTACAACCTGGTGCTCGGACAGCGGCGCGCCGAATCGGTACAGAATGCGATGACGGCACTCGGCGTCGCCGCCAGGCAAATCGAGTCGGTAAGTTTCGGCGCGGAACGGCCGGTGGCGCCCGGTCACGACGAAGAGAGCTGGGCCAAGAACCGGCGCGGCGATATCGTCTATCCGATGCGTGAGCGCTGAGCCTGACGCACTCGCATGCGCGCGATTC
The DNA here is from genome assembly GCA_043751985.1 of Betaproteobacteria bacterium. Classification (GTDB taxonomy): domain Bacteria; phylum Pseudomonadota; class Gammaproteobacteria; order Burkholderiales; family JAYUZG01; genus JAYUZG01. Next base: position 932 of record JAYUZG010000058.1, on the reverse strand, counting down.
TCATAATCGGCTGGTTGCTGACCGCTGCGCTTGACTGCCGGGCAGCGGAGGAGACCTCTGTGCCTGCGGCCAATGCGACGCCCCCCTCCGCCAACGAAGCGCGCCGTATCATTCAACTCGTCAATCAGAATGAAGCGCTGGCGGCCGAACTCGCCAAACTGCGCGGCCAGCTCGATGAGCTGCTCGGCAATCTCGACAAGTCGCGCAAGCAGCAGCGCGACATGTACAAAGGTTTGGCCGAGCGTCTGGAGCGTATCGAGCAAGAGCGCAAAGCGGCAGCCGAAGATGAGTCGGCCGCTTCGCTCAAATCGCGTCTCGATCAACTGGAAGACACGGTGAACGCGATGCGCGCCGCGCTCGCCAACGTGGACGCGGACAGCGCCGACAATGACGCCAGTTATCGCGCCTACAGCACGGGGCTGGACGCTTACCGCGGTGGCGACTACCCGTTGGCGATCGATGCATTCCAGGCATTCATCTTGGCGCATCCAAAACATGCCGCGGCCGCCGACGCGCAGTACTGGCTTGGAGAAGCACTGTTCCGCCAACGCGAATACGCCTCCGCCATCAGCGCGCAGAAGAAACTGATTGAGAGCTACCCAGACAGCACCAGAACACCGGATGCGCTATTGGTGATCGGCAGCGCGGAACTTGGCTTAGGCAACATCGATTCCGCGCGCGCGGTCTGGGCGACTCTGATCAGCGATCATCCGCAAAGCGATGCCGCCGGAAAAGCGCGCAAGCGATTAGAACGAATTCATTGAATCCGCGCACACGCTCGCGCCTCAGGCAGATCAGAACGACAAATAAAGCACCCCGCAGCAAGCTGCGGGGTATTACTCAGCAGTCGCCAATTAAGACGACACATTCCAAGTTTCGGCGCTCTATGATGGAGACGGCAGTGTGTCGCACAAGTTACCGACTTCTGAGTA
>JAYUZG010000057.1:0-6255 GCA_043751985.1 Betaproteobacteria bacterium | reverse complement strand
AGCCGCGACCGCGCATAGCGCTCGCGCCAACGCGAAACTTGAATTCGCCCAACGCTCAATTGCTCGGCGATGTTTTTGTTTTGCATCCCCTCCGCGCACAGCAGCACGATGCGTGCGCGCTGCGCCAGGCGTACGCTGGAGAGCTTCGAGCGCACAAGCTTCTTCAATTCCGCTCGCTCTTCCTCGGTCAGCACAATCTCACAGGCAACTCTCACTCTCATCCTCCGCTCTGCTTCGGTAGTCGAGCATATGACCAGCGAGATTCATGTAAGTTCTATCAAGAATGCAACACTACACTAGGTGCCCGACAATGAGTGCTCGCTACTGGTCAATAAACTCGGTTGGCTGCGAAACTCGGTTGGCTGCGCAAGCCCCGCCAAGATCGTTGATTGCCTCCAGCATGGCGTCTCCGCCTGTAGAAGTGCCACACGTGGCAATGTTACGTCGAATCATCGGCGAGCGTCATCGACATTGACGCGCGTCCCACACCCACCTTGGACGAAGCGCGCAGAAGCTCAGCCTGGAGGCGAAAATGGTAGTGGCCTATACTTTGCGGCGAAAGCGCGTACTTTATTCATTCACGTACAAAGTCTCTACGCGGAAGGGGCGACCAGTGAACGCTGTCACCACAACACCGGCGCACTGTAGTTTCGAAGACCTGGGTCTACGCGCAGGCGATCGCCTGCAGTTCGTGTTGCCGGAACGCGGCGGAGGGGCGCACACCTACTTCACCACGCTAATCGGGCATATCCCAGGCTGCAGTTTGCTGATCCACACTCCGCTGACCCAAGGGTTCCCTCTGCGCGTGAGCGCGGGCGACACCCTTGAGGTGCAGGTGTTTTCCGGCCGCCATAGCTGTGCCTTCGACACTTGCGTCCTGCGACTGTGTCGTACACCGGTGCACTACCTTCATTTAGCTTATCCGGAGCGCGTGCAACGCGTGCTGGTGCGCGGCGCACTGCGTGTCCAAGTCAATCTTCCGGGCATGGTCGTGGCTAAATCCAACGGCGCACAGCACGGCGCGATACCGATTACCGTTGCTGACCTGAGTATTTCCGGCGCGTTGGTCGATACCACGCACGATCTGGGTCACGCGGGCGACGCCGTCGATCTGGTTTTTAAGTTCTTCGTCCAGCCCAACGACTACCTGGTCAAGTTCGAGGCAAAGGCGACCATCCGGAATTTCAAGCCCGCCGATTCCGCGAAGGCGGATTGCTTGCGTTATGGTCTGCGCTTTGGAGCGATGCACCCGACTGAAGGCGTGCAGTTGCAAAGCTACCTGCATCAGATCATTCTGGAGGAGCGCTCACGCTTCGCTTGAGTGTCGGCCACGCGGGCTATCAAATCAATGCGGCCCGGTAGCGGCCGCATCGCGTCTTACCAACCTACCGTCGCGTCAGCGACTATTGGGCTTCGGTTCTTTCGCTGCGCTGTAGCTTTTCGCGAATGCGCGCAGATTTTCCCGAGCGACCGCGCAGAAAATATAGTTTGGCCCGGCGTACGGCGCCCTTGCGCTTCACTTCCACGCTGGCAATCAGCGGGGAGTAAGTCTGAAAAGTTCGCTCCACCCCTTCGCCCGAAGAAATCTTGCGCACGATAAACGACGAATTGAGTCCGCGATTGCGTTTTGCGATCACCACCCCTTCGTAAGCCTGCACTCGCTTGCGCTCGCCTTCGACCACGTTCACGTTCACGATGACCGTGTCGCCGGGCGCGAAACTGGGCACCGTCTTGCCCAGGCGAGTAATTTCTTCTTGCTCGATTTTCGCAATCAAATTCATGTCAATACGCTCCTAACGTTTCTTTGCACTCAACTCTTGGGGCAACGCGCCATTCAAACTCATCGCGACCGCCGTCCGAAAAACTTAGCCGCCAACCTTTAACTTCTCAGGACTGGCCTGTTCGTCCTGAAATTCCTTGAGCAGGGCATGGTCCTCATCCGCTGCGTTCCTGTCGTCAATCAAGTCTGGCCGCCGCATCCACGTGCGCCCCAGGCTTTGCTTGCGCCGCCAGCGCGCAATGGCCGCGTGATTACCCGACAGCAAAACCTCTGGCACCTTTACTCCTGCGTAAATCTCCGGCCGCGTGTACTGCGGACAATCGAGCAAACCTTCCTCAAACGACTCCTGCTGCACCGACTCGGCGTCACCGAGCACACCCGACATGCGCCGGATCAACGCATCCATCAGCACCATCGCGGGCAACTCCCCGCCTGATAGCACGTAATCGCCGATGGAAATCTCTTCATCGATTTCAGCGCCGATCAATCGCTCGTCAACACCCTCATAACGACCAGACAGCAGCACCAGACCTTCATAACTACCCAACTGCTTGACATGCCGCTGCGTCAAACGCGCACCTTGCGGCGACATATACACCACTCGCTGCGACTTGACCCCGCACGCCCATTGCCGCTGCTTCGCCGCTCGCACCGCTTGCGCCAGCGGCTCCGCCAGCATGACCATTCCCGGGCCTCCACCATAAGGCCGGTCGTCCACATTGCGATGCACGCCAGACGAAAACTCGCGCGGGTTCCACAACACCACTTCATACGCGCGCTGACTGCGCGCACGCGCGGTTACCCCACTGCGCGTAATCGCGTCAAACATATCGGGAAATATTGTGACCACGTCGAACTGCATAGTCTGTGAATTCCCTGATCTTTTCACCCTCTCCAGCCGCGCCCAATTGTGCGACGGCATCCTGCTAGTCGGCCTCCCATTCCACCGTGATGCGGCAGGCGGATACGTCCACTTCCATCACCACGTTCTCGACAAACGGCAGCAGATGCTCCCGTTCGCCCTTCACCACCAGTACCGCGTTGCCACCGGTCTCCAAAATCTTCACTAAGCGTCCCAACGGCGCCCCACGTACGCTGACCACTTCGCAATCGAGCAGGTCATCCCAGTAGTACTCGCCTTTCGCATTCACCGGCAATGCTGCGCGCGGCAGCGCGATCTCACAACCTTTTAGCGCCGCCGCCGCTTCGCGATCCCGGCACTCCTCCAGTCGCGCAATCAGGGACTGGCCGTGCACCGCCGATTCCGCCACACGCGCTTCGTGATAGTTACCGTTACGACTCACCCACCACTGCGGAAACGCCGACAGACTGCCAATGCGCTCGGTGAACGGGTGGATTTTGATCCAACCCTGCACGCCAAACGGAGCGGTAATCCGCCCCATCACGACCAAGCGCTCAGGCTTTGGCCTGGGCACCGAACTGCTTGACCAACCTGGTCACCGTATCCGAGAGTTGCGCACCTTTCTCCGACCAATGCCGCACGCGCGGAACGTCGATGCGCAGCGACTCACGCCCTTCCGGAGCCTTTGGGTCAAAGAATCCCACGCGCTCGATAAAGCGACCATCGCGCGGCATGCGCGAGTCGGCGACCACCACATTAAAGAACGGGCGCTTTTTAGCGCCGCCCCGGGAAAGCCGAATAACAACCATGTCACACCACCCCAAAAAATGAGGGGCGAATTTTACGCTCGATGTTTGTTCGAAGGCAAGGAAAATCACCCGTATTCACGCGCTCGGCCCCGCTCGAACGCGGTTCACACGGCCGCGAAAACTAGCGCCGGACCGTGGCCGCGCTCTGGCCAAACAGAAATGATCTGGCCTGATCGTCCACCACCGGCACAGCAGAAACGGCTTTCCCCTTCTCGTAGGCGGCTTGCACTGCGGGCCGCGCCTGGATTCGCTCGAACCAGCGCTTAAGGTTGGGGAAATCATCCAGGTTCTGGCGCTGCCGTTGATGCGGCACTATCCACGGGTAGCTCGCCATGTCCGCGATCGAGTACTCGCCCGCGATGTATTCGCGGTCAGCCAGGCGTCGGTCGAGCACCGCGTAAAGCCGCGCGGTTTCGTTCACGTAACGGTCGACGGCGTAGGCAATTTTCTCCGGCGCATAGTTCACGAAATGATGGTTCTGCCCCGCCATCGGACCGAGTCCGCCCATCTGCCAGAACAACCACTGCTGAACGTCCACCCGTGCCGGCTGAACGGCGGGTAGAAAACGACCGGTCTTCTCCGCCAGATAAAGCAAAATCGCGCCAGACTCGAACACCGTCACCGGCGCCGTGCCCTGCGTTGGCGCCGGATCGACCAAAGCCGGGATGCGGTTGTTAGGCGAAATTTTCAGGAATTCCGCTTGAAACTGTTCACCTCTGCCGATGTTGACCGGGTGAATTCGATACGGGATCCCCGTCTCTTCCAGGAAGATCGCGACCTTGTGACCATTCGGCGTCGGCCAATAATGCAACTCAATCATCGTTCACTCTCACTCGATTTACCTGCGTGAAACAACCCGTCCAGCCAAGTCACGACCTCTTGCACCAATTCGCTTTCGCGCCCTTCAAAGAAATGCAGCGCGTCCGCAACCATGACTTGTTTCGATCCGGGATTCTTGGCAATTTGTTTCAGCCTTTCGGCGGAGCCGACCATGGTGATCTCCCAGTCCTTGCCACCGTAAATATCCAGCACCGGAATCTTGATGCGGAACATCTCCTCCAGTCCGTTGATGATGCCGATGAACGCCCAGGCCTTGATCTGCGTCGCCTTGCGCGCATTGACTAAGTACTGGTTCGCCATTGTCGCGCCGAGGCTGTGCGAAACAATCGCGATGTTCTTGAAGCCTTTGGCTAACAAATAGTCGGTTGCCACTTCGAAGCGATCGGCGGCATCCGGATAGGTCGGCAGGTAGTCTCCCACTTTGGCGCCACCGCCAAGGATCGGCAACTGAATCGACAGCGTGGTATAGCCGGCCTCGGCCAGCTTGGCGCGGATCACGCCGTACAGCTCGTAGTCGGGACTCCAGCCGCGCCCATGCGCAATGATCAGCGCGCCGCGCGGTTTTTCCGCTTCGGTATAGAGCGCGAGAAACTTGTGCTCCTCGGTCTTCTGCGCGAGCCACACCACTTCGCCCACTAAGATTGCTGGGACGATCTGCTTCGCCCAGCGCGCTTCGCGCTCCCAGTCTTGCGCCGAGACATTGACAACCGCCGTCAACAAAAAAAGGATTGCGAGACCGCGCATGGATAGGACACCAAAATAAGTGATCGAACGGAGAGGCGCGGATTCTACCCGAGGGCGCCGGATTAGACCCCGGCGACGGCCTTGCGGAAACGCTCGAAGCCTGTGCGTCTCAAACTACACGCAGGGCAACTGCCGCAGCCGTAGCCCCAATCGTGCCGTACTCCGCGCTCGCCCAGATAGCAGGTATGGCTCATCTCGGTGATGAGCTCAACCAAACGTTCGCCACCCAGTTGCCGCGCCAGCGCCCAAGTGCCGGCTTTGTCCAGAAGCATCAATGGAACTTCGATCACGAACGGCGCCGCCATGCCGAGCCGAAGCGTGGTCTGCAAGGCGTCGATAGTGCCGGCACGACAATCGGGATAACCGGAGTAATCGGTTTCGCACATGCCGCCGACAAGATTGAGAATTCCACGTCCATGGGCGAGCGCCGCGGCGTAGGTGAAAAACAGTAGATTGCGGCCGGGAACAAAGGTATTCGGCAAGCCGTCCGCACGCGCTTCAATGGCGACATCCCGGGTGAGCGCGGAGTCACTTAAGCGCCCAAAGGCAGTGAGATCAAGCAGATGATCCGCGCCAAATTTTTTTTTCCAACTTGGAAACTGTTCGGCGAGAGCGAACCGAATATTCTGCCGGCAGGCGAGCTCGATCCGATTGCGCTGCCCGTAATCGAAACCAAGCGTTTCGACCACGCGGAAGCGCTCTAGCGCCCAGGCAAGACAAGTGGTGGAATCCTGTCCGCCGGAAAACAGCACCAGTGCACGCTCATGACCTCCGACCGGGGCGATCACGCTCTTCGCCGTCGCACTCATGTGTGCGCTAAACTGAACATAGTGAATCGGCACCCGCGTTATTTGTGCCTCCCCACGAATTCAGATGTACCGGAGCGGTGGACATGAAGAGTTCAATAGAAGTTGCGCGAACGATGGGGCTGTTGGTGATCGCCTGCCTCACCATGGTCAACGCCTGCTTCGCCATGGTCAACGCCTGCTTCGCCGAGGACGACGCCACCCGAACCGTGTATCACCTGCACGATGGTCAAGCCCAATCCACCATGGGAATGTACAACATTCAAAATCATCTGAAGGCCGAACCATCCGCGCAAATCATCGTCGTTGCGAACTTCAAAGGCGTGGAGGCATTTGTGTTTGGCGCGCAAGACAATTTTGGCAAGCCGTTTGCCGACTGGGTAGATGAATTGTCCAAGCTCGGAGTCAGCTTCC
>JAYUZG010000056.1:0-19920 GCA_043751985.1 Betaproteobacteria bacterium | reverse complement strand
TCGTGCGCGCTCAAGGTAGGCAGAGCACGCAGCTTCATCAGGGAACCGGCGCTGAAATTCAGGAAGCGATTGCGGGAACGGCAAATCATCCCTCTCAAGTACGCCGATTGCCATGGCCGCCCCACGTTCGTGCAGATGCTCAACATACTACCGGTAGTGGGTGGGTGTGACAACCGGATAAGCACGGTTCATCCTTGACGCCATAGACGCTGCCGGAAGAAGCGTAGATGAATTGACGCACGCCGCAACGCAGTGCGCGATCGGCGAGCTGCATGGTGGCCAGCGCGCTGATTTCCCAAGTGAGCTTCGGATCGAGATCACCGCAGGGATCGTTGGCGACGGAGGAGAGATGAATGATGACATCGGTGCCGCGAAGATCGATCAAGGCAACGTTGCGCACGTCACCTTGAATTACCTGTAGCCGTGGGTGCGGCGCCAGAAAGTTTCCGAACCATTGGATATCCAGCACAATCACTGTGTGCCCGAGTGCCAGCAGTTTTGGAACTAACACCGTTCCTTTATAGCCGCACCCCCCGTCACCAAAATACGCATTGCGCCTGCCTCCGAAAACGCCTGTTTAAAGCGTGTACGGCAGGATTGACGAGGAATTGAGTGGGACGAGCGTGATTATTCAGCTCGCGCGCGCAACGACCGGCCTCTGGGTGAAACGCACGCAGGAGTCAAACACATGTTCGACCCGTGCGCGTGTTCGAGCGGTGCGCTTCTTCGCGCGCAAATTCGAATCACGGCCGCGCGTCGTTTTGCAACAACCTGCTATTCGGAGGTGGCGAGATTCAGATCTAGTTGCATCGCCGGTGCGCCTTCCACTTCCGTCTGTCGCGTCAGCTTGTGCTGAGCGGCAACGGCGGCGAGGTATTCCGGAGTGATATCACCGGTAATGTACTGCCCGCTGAAACACGACGCCTCGAAATGCTTGACCCGCGGATTCACCGAGGCCACGTCGGCAACCAAGGATGCGAGGTCTTGATAGATCAATCGGTCCGCGCCGATTTCTCGCGCGATCTCCGCGTCGCTGCGGCCGGTCGCAATCAACTCGGACACCGTCGGCATGTCGATGCCGTACACATTCGGGTAGCGTACCGGTGGCGCGGCGGACGCGAAGAACACTTGAGTGGCGCCGGAGTCGCGCGCCATTTGCACGATTTCTCGACTGGTGGTGCCGCGCACGATGGAGTCATCCACCAACAGCACGTTCTTGCCCTTGAACTCCATGCCGATGGCGTTGAGTTTCTGGCGCACGGATTTTCGGCGGATCTCTTTGCCCGGCATGATGAAGGTGCGGCCGATATAACGATTCTTGATGAAGCCTTCGCGATACGGCAGGTCGAGGTGCTTGGCCAGTTCCATGGCGGCCGGACGGCTCGAATCCGGAATCGGAATCACCACGTCGATGTGAATGTCGGCGTGCTCGCGTTTGATTTTCCGCGCCAGGCTGTCACCCATGCGCAAGCGCGTTTCGTACACCGAGATGCCGTCGATCACCGAGTCGGGACGCGCCAGATACACGAACTCGAAAATACACGGATTGAGCGAGGGGCTGGGCGCGCACTGCTTGCTGAAAAAATTTCCGTCGTAGTCAATGAATATGGCTTCGCCCGGCGCGACGTCGCGAATCAAAGTAAAACCGAGCGTGTCGAGCGCCACGCTCTCCGACGCCACCAAATACTCTTTGCCGAATTCGCTTTCATTCACACCGAAAACCAACGGCCGAATGCCGTAGGGATCGCGAAACGCCAGTAAGCCATAGCCGGCAATCATCGCCACCACCGAATAGGCGCCACGACAACGGCGATGCACTCCGGATACCGCCGCGAAAATGGCGGCCGGATCGAGCTTGTAACTGGTGCAGTTCTGCTGCACCTCATGCGCCAGCACATTGAGCAACACTTCCGAATCCGAACGCGTATTGACGTGACGCAGGTCCTGGCGAAACAGATCGAGTTTCAACTGCTCGGTGTTGGTGAGATTGCCGTTGTGGCCGAGTACGATTCCGAATGGCGAGTTCACGTAAAACGGCTGCACCTCCGCCGCCGACTCGGCCGAACCCGCGGTCGGATAACGGCAATGGGCAATACCGATGTCGCCTTGCAAAGCGCGCATGTCACGCGTACGGAACACGTCGCGCACCATACCGACCCCTTTGTGCACGTGGAACTGGGTACCCATGGCGGTCACGATTCCGGCCGCGTCCTGGCCCCGGTGCTGTAGCACTTGCAAACCGTCATACAGCAATTGGTTGACCGGGGACTTGGCTACTACTCCGAGAATTCCGCACATGAATCAGCTGTTCCTTGAAAATTCAGGCCCGCATTTTAACGTCACGCGTCAATCGTACTTGACGCGCGCGCTCAGTTGCTCGGGCAATAACGGGCGCATGCTCAACGCCATTTTTTCCAACGGCGAACTGAATACGGCCTCGCGCCATTCCGGCAGATGCGGCAGCATAGTCAAGCCGCCGACCAACACCAAAATCACGGCGATCAAGAGTCCGCGCGCTAGGCCAAATAACATTCCCAGGACGCGATCGGTGACGCTGAGCCCAGCGACTTTGGTGAGTTTGGCAATCAGCATCGAGGCCAAGGTAAACAGTACCAGGCTGCTCAGGAAGACTGCGCCATATCCCAGTCCGAGCCGCAAGTCGGCGTAGGTAACGAGTTTGGGCAACATCAGCGCCGCGGTTGCGCCAAAGGCGCGCGCCATCAGGAAAGCCGCGGTCCACGACAACAGCGACAGCAGTTCGCGCACAAAGCCGCGCCAGATTGCAAACACCACCGACACGCCCACCACGGTGAGCAGAATCACATCAAACGCCGTCATTGCCGCCGTGCCGAGGAAGATAAATCCTCTGAAAAACTCGAATAGACGATGGCTTTAGCATCGGGTCAGAGCTAGTCGTGGCGTACCACCCTGGGTTCGCCGACGATCAGCTTGAGTGCCTTCAACTTGTCGCGCGCTTTTTCCGCCGCTTCACGCGAAGCATAAGGACCCGCGCGCACTCGCGTCTTGGTCGCGTTGCCGCTCTTCACCACTTCCGAGAAGGCGTTGACATGCGCCTCCGTCAGTTTTTTCAACAAGTGGTTGGCGTTCTCCACTTTGCTGAAAGCGCCGAGTTGAACATCGAATTGCGTTGCCGACGGCGCTTTCGCCGCCGACTTGAGCGGCGCCTCAGAGGCTGGTTTCGGCTTCGCCGGCGGTTTTTCCACCACCGCGCGCGGTGTCGTCTCGACTACTTTTTTTGCCGCGGGGGCTGGCTTGGGCGCCTCCGCTACCGGCGTTTCCGCCATAGACTTTTCTGCCACGGATTTCTCTGGCACGGGCGTCGCGCCCGGTGCTTGCGGCAAGCCGGCGATGGGAGGCGTCAGAGGCTTGGCGGGTTCGGTTGACGGCGGCAACTGAATGGCAACGTCTTTCTGCACCGGCTTGGGTTGGTGTTCGAGTACCCGCGGCAACAACAGGAATGCCAGCAGCACCAGGACCACCGCCCCGACCAGGCGCCGGCGTGCGCGTTTTTTGAGTTGGAGTTCTTCTTCGTTGACAGCGTTTGCCATACCGGTTTTTAACCTCCGCGTCCGATGATCGAGCTCACTTTAGTCTTGGCCGTCACTCTGCCACGCGCTGCTTGCTGAAAAATTCACTTGGTTTGGCGTCGAACCGCGGCCACCGTGTGGAAAGAACCGAACACGAGAATTCTATCATCTTGCCCCGCGCCGCTCACTGCCGCGCGATACGCCGCGGCGGGATCAGCGTACTCGATTACCGGCGCCGTGACCTCCGCGCTGCGCAGCGCGCCGCGGATTTCTTCAGCGCTCGCGCCACGCGCCGTCGCGATTCCGCTCACATGCCATTGGTCAATTTCGTCCTTCAGTTCACGCGCCGTGCCAACCATGTCTTTGTCGCGCAACATGGCGAACACCGCGCGCACCTTGCCGCTGCGCGGCATCGCTTGCAGGCTCGCTCGCAGCCCGCGCGCCGCATGCGGATTGTGCGCAACGTCGAGAATAACTTGAGGCCGACCCGGCAACAGTTGAAAGCGCCCAGCCAGATCGATATCCAGCAGGCCGCGGCGAATCGCACCCATGTCCACTGGCAACTGCTCGCGCACTTCATCCAGCAGCGCCAGGCAGGCCGCCGCGTTGGCCACTTGATAGCTGCCGCGCAACGCTGGCAGCGGCAGGCCGGCGCGCTTCACCGCGGCGCTGGACCATTGCCACTGCTGTTTATCGGCGGAAAAGTGAAAATCGCGCCCGGAAATCTTCAGCGGCACTTGTAAAATTCGCGCGTGCTCGATGACCGAGAGCGGTGGATCGGGGTCTGCACATACCGCTGATTTTCCGGCGCGCAAAATGCCGGCTTTCTCGCGGCCGATCGATTCGCGTGTGAGGCCGAGATAATCCTGGTGATCGATGTCGATGCTCATGATCAACGCGCACAGTGGATCGAATACATTCACCGCATCGAGACGGCCGCCTAAGCCCACTTCAAGGATTGCCACCTCCACCTGGCGCTCGATCAGCACCTGCATCGCCGCCAAGGTACCGAACTCAAAATAGGTGAGCAAGGTATCGCCGCGCGCTTGTTCGACCTGCTGAAACGCAGCGCACAGGGCCGCATCGGTGACATTGTGCCGCCCAACCCGCACGCGCTCGTTGTACTGCAGCAGATGCGGCGAGGTGTAAATGCCGACGCGGTAACCCGCCGCATGAAAGATGGCCTCCAGCATCGCACACGCCGAGCCCTTGCCGTTGGTGCCGGCTACGGTGATGATAGGAAACTTGGGGTTGAGCCCCATCGACTGACGCACTTGCGATACGCGCTCCAGTCCCATCGCAATCGTCCGCGGATGAATGCGTTCGAGGTGTTGCAGCCAGTGCTCGAGGCTGCGCTGCCCGGAGCGCAACGAGCGTATCGCGCTTGCCGTCATGGTGCGGCTGCGCGGGTCACACGCTCAGACCGCGCGGCGGCGCATGAGGAGGCAAATAAGATTGACAATTTTGTCCCGCAGTTGTCGGCGGTCGACAATCATGTCGATAGCACCGTGTTCAAGCAGAAATTCGCTGCGCTGAAATCCATCGGGAAGCGTCTGCCGCACTGTCTGCTCGATCACGCGTGGTCCGGCGAATCCGATCAGCGCGCCGGGCTCGGCGATGACCGCGTCGCCGATCATGGCAAAGCTCGCCGACACGCCGCCCATGGTCGGGTCGGTCAACACAGAAATGAAAGGCAAGCGAGCACGCGCAAGTTGGGTAAGTGCGGCGCAAGTCTTGGACATTTGCAGCAGCGAGAACAAGCCTTCCTGCATGCGCGCGCCACCGCTGGCAGCGAAGACAACGAACGGCATGTTTTGTTCGTGTGCGCTTTGCACGCCGCGCACAAAACGCTCACCCACTACCGAGCCCATCGAGCCACCCATGAAGCGAAATTCGAACGCCGCGACCAGCGCCGGGACTGTCTTGATCGCACCTTGCATCACCACCAGCGCGTCTTCCTCGCCGGTTTCCGCGCGTGCCTGCTGCAAGCGCTCGGTATAACGTTTACTGTCAACAAACTTTAGCGAATCAACCGGCTCGACCTCGCTGCCGATTTCGTAGCGACCTTCCGGGTCGAGAATGGCGTCGATGCGCTCACGCGCCGTCAAGCGATAGTGATGCGAGCATTTCGGACAGACGTTGAGATTCTTTTCCAAGTCCGCGCGATACAGCACGGTTTCGCACTGCTCACATTTGCTCCACAGACCTTCGGGAACCGCCTTCTTGGTGGCGGCGGTTGCCGCGCGATTGATCTTTGGCGGAAGAAGTTTCTGCAGCCAGCTCATCGTCGTATAAGCGGCGCGGCGGAGAAGTTGGCGAACACGGGATTGCGGACGCGCGTCAGGCCGCGTCCATGGCGCGGCGGATTCCCGACACCAGTTGGCGCACGTTGGCGATCAAGACGTCCGGCTTCGACTGTTCGATTTCCTGTACCAGACGGCTGCCCACCACGACAGCATCGGAAATTCCCGCCACCGATCGCGCGGTCGCCGCGTCGCGAATGCCGAAGCCGACACCGATAGGCAGTTTTATGTGCGCGCGGATACGCGGAAGCCTGGCCGCGACGTCGGCCAGATCGAGCGTGGCCGCACCGGTGACGCCTTTGAGAGATACGTAGTAAATATAGCCGCTCGCCACGCGCCCAACTTCTTCGATGCGCGCATCCACCGAGGTGGGCGACAGCAGAAAGATCGTGTCAATCGCGCGTGCTCGCAGTTGCGCGACCAACTCGCGGCTCTCCTCGGGAGGGTAGTCGACCACCAGCACGCCATCGACCGCGGCTGACTGCGCCTCGCTGGCAAAGCCTGCGTAACCCATCGCTTCAATTGGATTGGCGTAGCCCATCAGGACCACTGGCGTTGTGTTATCGCGCATACGAAATTCACGCACCATGTCGAACACCCGGCGCAGCGACGTGTCGTGCGCCAGCGCGCGCTCGCTTGAGCGCTGAATCACCGGACCATCCGCCATCGGATCGGAAAACGGCACGCCCAGTTCGATAATGTCGGCACCGGCACTCGCCAGCGCATGCATGATGGGCACGGTGCTCGCCGGCTGCGGATCGCCCGCAGTGATAAATGGGATCAGTGCCTTACGGCCTTGTGCTTGCAGTCTGGCGAAGGTGTCCGCGATGCGTGACATATTTTTATCCGCTACGCCGGGCAAGCCGGCGCGGTTATCAGAATTGGATGCCGGACTGCTGCGCAACGGTATTCATGTCCTTGTCGCCGCGTCCGGAGAGATTAACCAGCAACACCTGATCCTTACTCATCGACGGCGCGATCTTCATCGCGTGCGCCACAGCGTGACTGGATTCCAGCGCAGGGATGATCCCTTCCAGGCGACATAAAGTATGAAACGCGTTCAGCGCTTCTTGGTCGGTGATGGCGACGTACTGAGCGCGGCCACTATCCTTGAGCCAGGCGTGTTCCGGTCCTACGCCGGGATAATCCAAACCGGCCGAAATCGAATGCGTTTCGGTGATCTGGCCGTTGGCGTCCTGAATGAGGTAGGTGCGATTGCCGTGCAATACGCCCGGCGTGCCGGCGCATAAAGTGGCCGCGTGTTTGCCGCTTGCCAAGCCGTGCCCTGCGGCCTCCACACCAATCATGTGCACGCCGCTCTCTTCGATGTAGGGATGGAACAAGCCGATCGCGTTGGAGCCACCGCCGACACAGGCGATCAACGCATCCGGTTGGCGGCCGATCATCTCCTGCATCTGTTGCTTGGCTTCGCGCCCTACGATCGCCTGAAAGTCGCGCACCATCATCGGATAGGGATGGGGACCGGCGACGGTGCCGATAATGTAGAAGGTATCCTCCACATTGGTAACCCAATCGCGCATCGCTTCATTGAGTGCGTCTTTGAGCGTCTTGGACCCGCTCTCCACTGGCACAACTTCCGCGCCAAGCAGCTTCATCCGATACACGTTTTGCGCTTGGCGCTTCACGTCTTCGCTGCCCATATACACGACGCATTGCATACCGTAGCGCGCGGCCACCGTCGCCGACGCCACGCCGTGCTGCCCGGCACCGGTTTCGGCAATGATGCGCGGCTTGCCCATGCGGCGCGCGAGCAGCGCCTGGCCAATGGTGTTGTTGATTTTGTGCGCGCCGGTGTGGTTCAAGTCTTCGCGCTTCAACCAGATCTGCGCACCGCCACATTGGGCGGAGAGGCGCCGCGCGTGATACACCGGGCTCGGACGCCCGACGTAGTGCTTGAGTTCATAGTCGAACTCGGCGAGAAATTCCGGATCGACGCGCATGCGCTGGTACTGCTCGCGCAACTCGTCCAGCGCATGCATCAGCGTTTCGGCAACGAACACGCCCCCATAGGGGCCAAAATGACCGCTCGCATCGGGAAGGTTGTAGGCGCGCACCGCCTCATACATCTGCATTTCTTGCTCCTCGAATGAAGGCGGAGACTTTGTCCGCATCCTTGACGCCTTTGCTTTGTTCCACACCGCTGCTCACGTCCACTGCCCACGGCCGCACGCGCCGGATGGCCTGCTCAACGTTTTCCGGAGTCAGCCCACCCGCCAGTATCACTGAACGTGTGAGTTCGTTCGGGATGAGTGCCCAGTCGAATGACACACCACTTCCACCATGTTGATTGGGGTCGAAAGAATCAAGCAGCAAACCCTGCGCGGACGAATAAGCCGAGGCGCATTGTAACAAATCCGTCTCCGGCCTCACTCTCACGGCCTTGATGTAGGGAAGCTGGAACTGTCGGCAATATGCCTCGGCTTCATCGCCATGAAACTGCAGTGCGCTCAAACGCACCGCAGCGAGGATCGTATTTACCGCGTCCGCTGTCGCGTCAACGAACAGACCGATCACCGACACGAAGGGCGGTAACGCGGATATTACGGCGCGCGCGGTAGCCACACTCACGCAGCGCGGACTGGCTGGATGAAACACCAGCCCGATCGCGTGCGCGCCGCTGCGCGCCGCGTGCAGCGCGTCGTCCGCGCGAGTGATGCCGCAAATTTTTACTGCCGTCGCCACGTATCGATGAAGGCCGTGTTGTCGAAAACGTCAGCCTGAGGAAGATTGAAGTGCGGCGGGTATTCTACTTGGGTGAAGTACAAGCCATGCGGCGCGAACGTCGCGGCCGCGCGCGCTCGATCGCGACTTTCCAGCACCGCTCCAACCCACTCGGGCGCTTGCCGGCCGCTGCCAACTTGTACCAGCGCTCCGACAATGTTGCGCACCATGTGATGCAGAAACGCGTTGGCGGCGAATTCGATCAGCAGCAGATCATGCTGGCGCACGATAGTGATTTCGCGCATTTCACGCACCGGCGATTGCGCCTGACATTGCGCAGATCGAAACGCGGAGAAATCGTGTTTCCCGATCAGATGCGCGGCCGCGTCCAGCATACGACGTTCATCCACCGGCAAATGTGTCCAACCCACGCGTTGCGTGAGAAGCGCCGGGCGCTGCGGCCGGGACAACAAAGCGTAGACGTAACGGCGGCCGCGGGCAGAGTAACGAGCGTTGAATTCCTCGGGGACCGGCTGCGCGCTGCGCACCGCGACCGCGCTTGGCAGCAGCGCGTTCACGCCGCGCACCCAGGCGGATTGCGGGCGCTCTACGTCACAGTCGAAATGTACGGTCTGCATGAGCGCATGCACACCGGCATCGGTACGGCCAGCGCACAGGGTGGCGATGCGCACGCCAGCGATTTCACTTAAGGCCCGTTCGAGATGATCCTGAATGGCGCAACCGGTAGGCTGCGTTTGCCAGCCACAAAAGGCGCTGCCGTCGTATTCGAGGATGAGGGCGAGTCTCACTGTGACTCGGGAAAACACATTGCGAGGAACACCAGCGAAATGCGCCGCTGCGGCGCGTGCCGCGAATTGACTAGGGAAACACCGAATAAGTCCGATTTCGTCGCAATACGTCGTTGCTCACAAAAATTTCTCCTCACATATCAGTCATATGCTGCGTCGAAATTTTTGTTCGCGCCTAGTCTTGCTTAGAACTCGAACTTATTCAGCGCTTCCCTAGCTGAGTGAGGTCAGCAGGCTCTGGGCCGCGGTACGCTGCTCGGTATCCCCTTCCTGCACCACTTCGCGTAGGATTTCTCGCGCACCTTCTTTGTCACCCATTTCCTGATACGCCTTGGCCAAGTCGAATTTTGTTTGGACGTTTTGCCAGTGCTCGTCCTTCATGGGGCCGCCGATTACCGTGGTAGGCGCACCTAACTCGAGATTGAGATTTCCCAGATCCAGATCAGGAATAGACCCGGCGGCGGTGGGCTCGGTCTTGCCCTCCGGATGCTGCGTGAGCGACAGCGCGTTGATGTCGAAATCGAGACCGCCGTTGCCTGCAGTTCTTTGCGCGCCACTGACCGAGTCCACACCAAAGCCATTCGACGCCTGCGTCGGTCCGGCACTTGGCACGTCCAGACGGAAATCCATGGTCTGCGAGGCAGCGGCCGGACGATCAACGACCAACCCCGCGGAATTTTCTAGCGCGGCGGACTTCTCATCGCCCAAATCAATCACCTGCGATTCGGTCATCGGGTCGCCGCCAGACAGATCAATATCGGTCTGCGTGCTGGCACCCACGGCGCCCACACCCACGTCGAAATCGAGATTGGTGACCGGATCCGCGGTAGTCGGGAACTGCGTCGTCCGCACTTGAGGTTCCGCGCCTTCGGTACGACCTGCCGCGTAGCGCGTATTCTGTGGATCAATGGAATATCCGAGACGCGCCGCCTGCATCCAGATATCTCCCTGCCCAGCCGTAGCACTTTGCAATTCCCGTGCGACCGCTTCGAAAGCCTTGGCGTCCTTACGGTTGGCGTAGACCTGAAGAAGCTTGCTGTGAATCTCGATCCGGCCTGGGTTCGCCTGCATCGCCTCTTTGAGAAGCTCCTCGGCTTGCGCATCACGACCGTAGGCAAGAAATATTTCAGCCTCTGCCACCGGATCGACTTCCTCGGCAATAGCCGCGGACTTGGCGGAAGTCATCCCATCCGTTTCGGTTGGATTGAACGGCTTGGGTTGATCCGCCGTCGGCGCCGGTGCATCGCCTTCAGGAGCGGCCGCCAAAATAAGCGCTGCTGCGGTTTCGGAACCCGCGTCCTTTGCGACGCGCTTGCGACGCAGAACGCGATAACCGAGGACACCGCCCAGCAAGATTGCGGCAGCGCCACCCCCGACCAATGGCAATTTGTCCATCAACTGATCGATCAAGCCCGGCTGCTTCACCGCGACGGTCGGCTTCGGCGCAGGCTTGGGCGCGGCAGGCATTGTCTCGGCCGGTTTGGTCTCGGTCGTAGACGGCGACGGTACCGGCTTGACAGGCGGTTCCGATGGAGCCGGACTGGTGGAAGGCTTACCCGGTGCCGCGGCACTCTTGTCGGCGGACGGTGCCGGAGTAGCGGATTTGCTTGGCTCGGGTTTAACCTCGGTTTTTCCGGCTTCTGGTTTGGCCTGCTTTTGTGCTTCGGCCATTCCCTGATTCTTCAACTCGAGTAGTTTTTGCGCGTTCTTAAGCGACTCTTCCAGCTTGGTGATGCGCGTGTTGGCTTCACTGATCTGCTTACTACCCGCAACCGTATCGGCCTCGTTCGCCGTCTTGCCTGGCTGGCTGGGCGCGCCAGGCTTGCCCGCAGCAGCAGATTCGCTTTTGGAGAGCTTCAAGACTTCCTTGGGTTTCTCTTGCGTGCCGGCCGCCTTGTCTTCTACTTTCGGCGTGACCTTGCCTTCCGCTGTCTGACTTGGCTCGGCGCTTGGCGTCATCTTGCCTGCGGCGGTGGCCAAGTTTTCACGATAGGCCTGCCAATCTGCGGCTTGCAGAGCAACCTCGCGACGCGCCTCTTTCACGGATAGGCTGCTCGCCTCGCTCGCGTCCGGCATACGCAATACCTTCCCGGTGCGCAGCCGATTCATGTTCTTGCCATCGAATGCATCCGGATTCGCCCGGTACAGCAAGACCAGCATTTGCTCGAGCGACACGCCGGCCGGCATCGCCTGCTTTGCAACTTTGGTTAGATTGTCGCCGCGTTTGGTCGGGCCGAATTCCCCGGTAACAGGGGCAGTCGCCGTTTCATCGGGTTTGGGCGCGGCAGTGCCAGCGTCGGCGCGCGGCTTGCCGACGGTGCCAATAGGCGTTTCTTCGAGCGGCGTAGTGCGCGGTAAATCCGCCGAAGGATGCGGCGCCGCTTGCGATTCGATTTTCTCGGTCTGAACCGCCGCTGGCTCCTGCGGAACCGCGGCCGGTGTTTCTTTCACTGCCTCGGGGGCCGGCATGGGAACTGGCTGCGTCTCGACTGGAGTCGGCACCGGTTTTACTTCGGGCTGCGCGGCCTTTATTTCAGGTTGCGCCGTTGGCACTGCGGCGTTTTGTCCCGCTGCTTTGTCGTCGGCGGTACCCGTCTGCGGCGCAGCGGCGGCACGTTCGCGATCCGCAGACAACACCGGCGGATCAAGCAAAACCGTATATTGGCGCTGAATACTTCCCGACGGCCATTTCAAATCGAGCAGCAACTCGACGAAGGGCTCGTTAATAGATTGACTCGTGGTAATACGGACGAAGTTGTCGCCGTTGGCGCGTTTCTCGACGGTGACTTTCGAGGTGGACAATGCGCTCAGCCACGATAGGCCGCCACGTTCGTAGGTAAAGGGCGAAGCAAGCTTGGCGGTGACTTCATCCGCCTCCTTCTTGTCCACCATTAAGTCGATTTCGACGCGCAGCGGCTGACCCAAGCCCGACAAGATATAGATCTTGCCGAGCCCAGCGGCATGCGCGGCCCAAGGCGCGGTCGCAACCATCGCAACCATTACCCATGCACGGAGAAATTTCGTCCTCAAAGCGCCCACCCTGAACGGTGTATTTCCGGAGCAACTAAAATAACATCATGGAGTTAGAGATGCAAGCTCAACCTGCATCTTACATTCGGCAGCGAGTCGTGCATTTTTATACCTATTTTCAGATTTCATTTAAACAGTCGTCCTAATGCTAGTTGAGCAACAGTCGTAGCATGCGTCGCAAGGGTTCGGCTGCACCCCATAACAACTGGTCACCGACGGTAAACGCGGTTAGATAGTCGTCTCCCATCGGCAGCTTGCGCAAACGCCCTATTGGAACCGTCAAGCTACCCGTCACTGCGGCGGGAGACAGCGCGCGAATCGATTCTTCTCGCACATTCGGAATCACCCGCACCCAGTCATTCGCCGCTGCCAGCATGTCTTCAATCTCATCTAGCGGCACATTTCGTCGCAGCTTTACAGTTAAGGCTTGACTATGACAGCGCATGGCGCCGACGCGCACGCAAATTCCATCGACCGGCACCGGAGTATCCGATGTGCCGAGGATCTTATTCGCCTCGGCCATCCCTTTCCATTCTTCGCGGCTCTGCCCGTTCCCCAGGTCTTTGTCGATCCACGGAATCAAACTGCCTGCCAGCGCGGTACCGAAGTGCTCGGTGGGAAATTGCGCATCACGTAAAGATTGCGCAACCACGCTGTCAATCTCCAAGATCGCCGAGTCGTCTTGTAACAGCGGGTGCGCGGCATTGAAAACATATCCCATCTGCGCCAGCAATTCACGCATATTCTGCGCCCCAGCCCCGGAAGCAGCTTGGTACGTCATGCAAGTGGTCCACTCCACCAGCTTGTTCTGGAACAGCCCCGCCATCGCCATCAGCATCAAACTGACGGTGCAATTGCCACCGATGTAGTTCTTGATCCCATTCGCCAAGGCATCTTTGATCACCGGCAAATTGACCGGATCAAGAACGATCACCGCGTCATCACTCATGCGCAGCGTTGAAGCCGCGTCGATCCAGTAGCCCTTCCATCCGGCGGTGCGCAGCTTGGGAAATATTTCCGTCGTGTAATCGCCGCTCTGACAGGAAATCAAAATATCCATGCGGCGCAGATCCTCGATGTTGCGCGCATCCATCAATGGCGGCACTGGACGGCCGATGGCCGGACCTTGCGCGCCGACGTTGGAGGTGGAAAAGAAGAAGGCTTCAATGTGATCGAAATCCCGCTCCGCCGCCATGCGCTGCATCAGCACCGAACCGACCATCCCGCGCCAACCTACAAACCCAACCCGTTGCATGCCGTTCTCCAAGTACTCTGATTTATTCGCGCAGCGCGGTGACTACCGCGTCACCCATCGCCTCGGTGCCAACTCTCGTCGTTCCCGTCTGCTCGATGTCGGCAGTGCGCAATCCCTGACGCAGCACCTGTTTCACCGCGGCTTCAACGCGCGCCGCCGCCGCTTCGTTGCCAAATGTATAGCGCAACATCATGGCGACGGACAGAATGGTTGCCAGCGGATTGGCCACATCACGCCCCGCGATATCCGGCGCGCTGCCGTGGATCGGTTCGTACAAGCCCTTATTGCGCGCGTCCAGCGAAGCCGAAGGCAACATGCCAATCGAGCCGGTGAGCATCGAGGCCTCGTCGGACAGAATATCGCCGAACATATTGCCGGTCACGATCACGTCGAACTGTTTGGGTGCGCGCACCAATTGCATGGCGGCATTGTCCACGTACATGTGCGACAGCGCCACGTGCGGGAATTCTTTCGCAACTTCAATTACCACTTCACGCCAAACGATGCTGGTATCGAGCACGTTCGCCTTATCGACTGAACACAATTTGCGGTCGCGCTTCATCGCAATGGAAAAGCCCAAGCGCGCAATGCGGCGAATCTCGGATTCCGCATACTTCATGGTGTCGAAGCCTTCGCGCTCGCCGTTCTCGGTTTGGCGTCGGCCACGCGGCTGGCCGAAATAAATATCGCCGGTCAACTCGCGCAAGATCATCAGGTCAAGCCCCGCGACCACGTCGGCCCGCAAGGTCGACGCGGACGCCAGCTCGTCATACAGGACTGCCGGACGCAGATTCGCGAACAAGCCCAATTCCTTGCGAATTCGAAGCAAGCCTTGCTCCGGTCGGCTGGCGCGTGCAAGGCTGTCGTATTTCGGCCCGCCCACGGCGCCCAGCAGCACGGCGTCCGACTGCCGTGCGAGATCGAGCGTCTGCGCGGGCAGCGGATCACCGCTCGCCTCGTAAGCCGCGCCGCCGATCGCCGCCTGCTCCAATTCCATGTGCATGCCGTCGCGCTCAAGGCAGTGCAATACCTTCAGCGCCTGGCGAATTATTTCCGGCCCGATGCCATCACCCGGCAAGATTGCGATTTTCATTGCGAGCGTCCTAGGAAAAAAGCCACGGCTGCTCGAGTTTGCGCTTGGTCTCGAAGCTGCGAATCGCGTCCGCGTGCTGCAAGGTCAGCGCAATTTCGTCAAGTCCGCTCATGAGGCAATGCTTGCGAAAAGTATCGATAGCGAAAGAGTAAACGAGACTGCCGTCGCCATTGCTTACGATTTGACGCTCGAGATCGACGGTCAGGCGATAGCCGGGAAACGCCAAGGTATCGACGAACAAACGGTCCACTTGCGCTTCGCTCAAGACGATCGGCAGCAGACCATTCTTGTAGCAGTTGTTGAAAAAAATATCGGCGAAAGAAGGCGCGATCAAAGCGCGAAAACCGAAGTCACTCAGCGCCCACGGCGCATGCTCGCGACTCGATCCGCAACCAAAATTCTTGCGCGCAAGAAGTATTTGCGCGCCTTTGTAACGCGGCTGGTTCAAAGCAAAGTCGGGATTGAGCACGCGGCGCGAGTTATCCATGCCCGGTTCGCCCACATCTTTATAGCGCCAGGCATCGAACAGATTGGGTCCGAACCCCGAGCGCTTGATCGACTTCAAGAACTGCTTCGGGATGATCGCGTCGGTGTCCACATTGGGACGATCGAGCGGCGCCACCAATCCGTCAAATCGAATGAATTTTTTCATGACCGCCCTGCCTATATTCAGTTCAGCGTGCGCACATCGACAAAGTGCCCGGCGATCGCCGCCGCCGCGGCTGTTTCCGGACTGACCAAGTGCGTACGTCCGCCCGCGCCCTGCCGTCCTTCGAAGTTGCGATTCGAAGTTGACGCGCAGCGCTCCCCTGGCTCCAGCCGATCGGCATTCATCGCGAGGCACATCGAACACCCCGGCTCACGCCACTGGAATCCTGCGTCGGTGAAAATGCGATGCAGGCCTTCTTGCTCCGCTTGGACTTTTACCAAGCCTGACCCGGGCACAATCATCGCCAGCCGGATGTTTGACGCAACTTGTTTGCCGCGCACGACTTTCGCGGCCGCGCGCAAGTCCTCGATGCGTGAATTGGTGCAAGAGCCAATGAACACTTTGTCTAAACGAATATCTTGAATGCGCGTGTTCGGCTGCAGGCCCATATACGCCAGCGCGCGCTCCATGCCTTCGCGCCGCCCCGCGTCCTTCTCTTTCTCCGGATCCGGCACGCGCCCGTCTACGCCTACCACCATTTCCGGCGACGTTCCCCAAGTCACTTGCGGCTGGATGGTTCGCGCATCGATCGTCACCGTTCGCTCGAAGCGCGCGCCCTGGTCGGACTTCAGCGTGCGCCAATACGCCACTGCGCGTTCCCATAATTCGCCCGTCGGCGCGAACGGCCGGCCCTTCAGATAGCTCACGGTCGTCTCGTCGGCAGCCACCATACCGGCGCGCGCGCCCGCCTCAATCGCCATATTGCACAGAGTCATGCGCGCTTCCATCGACAGCGCGCGAATTGCACTTCCGGCGAACTCCATCGCGTAACCCGTCCCTCCCGCCGTGCCGATTTCCGCGATCAGCGCCAGCGCGACATCTTTTGCGGTGACGCCGCGCGGCAAAGCCCCGTCGACTTGCACCAGAAAATTTTGCATTTTCTTCTGCAGCAGGCATTGGCTCGCCAGCACGTGCTCGACTTCAGAGGTGCCGATGCCGTGCGCCAGACAAGCAAACGCGCCATGCGTACTGGTATGCGAATCGCCGCACACCACGGTCATGCCGGGCAGCGTCGCGCCCTGCTCGGGCCCGATCACGTGCACGATTCCTTGCCGTTTGTCGAGGAAAGGGAAGTACGCCTTGGCGCCGTACTCACGAATATTCGCGTCCAGAGTTTCGACTTGCAGACGTGAAATCGGATCCTTGATCCCTTCGTTCCAATCGGTGGTCGGCGTGTTGTGGTCCGCGGTGGCGACAATAGAGTCGACGCGCCAGGGCTTGCGCCCGGCCAGCTTCAAGCCCTCGAAGGCTTGCGGGCTGGTGACTTCATGCACCAAGTGCCGATCGATATAAATCAGCGCAGTGCCGTCATCTTCGCTGCGCACCAGATGGCTGGACCACAGCTTGTCGTACAAAGTTTGCGGGGACATGGAACGATACTTCGAGGGAGACAGCCTCGAATTATAAGGTTCTATTGCGACACGGGCTTGGCCGGCGCAGCTTCCTCGGGGAGGATCAGCGGACTGAGTTGAACCGCCAGCCACGCCAGCAGCGCGGCGACGGCGCCGCAAGTGAAAGTCCAATGCGGCCCAATCGTGTCCCACGCATAGCCGCTGGCGAGGCCTCCCACGGCACCGCCCACGCCATAGCCGATGCCGGTATACAAGGCCTGGCCGCGCGCCGCATACGGACCTGCGAACAGGCGATGCATCATCGCGACTGCCGCCACGTGGAAAGCGCCGAAGGTAACCGCGTGCAGAATCTGCGCCGCCACCAACACCGCGAGCGAGCCCGATCCCCACGCAATTAGCGCAAAGCGCAACGCCGCCGTGAGAAAGCTACCCGCGAGAATTTGCTGCAAGGTGAAGCGCTTCACCAGCCGCGCGATCCACAAAAACAGCACGATCTCGGCGATCACGCCCAGCGCCCACAACCAGCCGACGGTTCCTTTGCTGTAACCCTGATCGACCAGAAAGATCGAATAGAACGTGCCATACGGACCGTGCGCCACTTGCATGAGGAAGAAGCCGGCGAACAGGGCGATGACCGGCGTGCGCCAGATCAAGCTCATGATCGGTACGGCCCTTGAGGCATGCACAGGTTCCGGGTCTTCCGGCATGCCGAAGCCTGCAACCACGGTGATCGCCAGCATCATCAACGCCAGCGGCGCGACCGCGCGCACGCCGGATACGTCGAGCAGATGCCCGCCGAAGATCACCACCGCGACGAAGCCGACCGAGCCCCACACGCGAATGCGGGCGTAGACGCCGACGTGGCCACGCAATAAATGGAAAGTCGAGGCTTCGGCCAACGGCAAAACCGCGCACCAGAAAATATTCAGCACGGCCATCACCACGATCATGGTGAGATAGCGCTGCGCGAAGAACACCGCGCAAAATACCAGAAACATGGCGCACAGAGCGGCGCGCACGATCTGCGTGCGCCGGCCACTGCGATCCGCCAGCCAGCCCCACAGCGCCGGACCGAAAATGCGCGCCACCGGATTGACCGAAACCAGCACGCCGATTTCCGCCGCGCCGAAGCCCAGCGACTTCAGATAGAGCGCCCAGTAAGGCGAGAACGCACCGATAAACGCAAAGTAGGCAAGGTAAAAACTGGACAGACGGAAGTGCACATGCGCTTCAGTCATCGCGTAACACTCGCTTCATTCTCGCGAGCTTGCGTGATCCGCGGGAGTGTCGTGCTCAAGCCTCGTCCGGTTCCGGATCGTCCGCGCTCGCGCGTTGCGATGCACCTACGGCAGGCGCAGCGTTCGCCGCAATAATCGGCGTTCCACTCGCAACACCGGCGTTCTGCGCGCGATGGCGCAACGCGTGATCCGTCAGCACCAGCGCCAGCATCGCTTCGGCGATCGGTGTCGCGCGAATTCCCACGCAAGGATCATGACGCCCGGTGGTCTCCACCGTCACCTCCTGGCCCAGCTTATCGATGGAGCGTCGCGGCAGACGAATGCTCGAAGTGGGCTTCACCGCGATATTCACGACGATGTCCTGGCCAGTGGAAATACCTCCCAGAATGCCGCCGGCGTGATTGGACAAAAATCCCTGCGGCGTCATTTCATCGCTGTGCTCGCTACCCTTCTGCGCGACCGCGGCGAAACCGGCGCCGATCTCCACGCCCTTCACCGCGTTGATATTCATCATCGCGTAGGCGATAGCGGCATCGAGCTTGTCGTAGACCGGCTCACCCCAGCCGACCGGAACGTTCGACGCGACGGCGGTAATACGCGCGCCGCAGGAATTGCCTTCCTTGCGCAAGGCATCCATGAACGCCTCCAACCGCGGCACCACGTCCGGGTCGGCGGAGAAAAACGGGTTGTTCCCCACCGCGTCCCAGGATTTGAAGGCAAGCGGAATCGGTCCCAACTGCGACATATAGCCTCGAATGACTACGCCGAATTTCTCCGACAACCATTTTTTGGCAATTGCGCCGGCCGCAACGCGCACGGCCGTCTCGCGCGCCGACTGACGTCCGCCGCCGCGGTAATCGCGAATCCCGTACTTCTGCCAATAGGTGTAATCGGCGTGGCCGGGACGGAAGGTATCCTTGATCGCGCTGTAATCTTTTGAGCGTTGATCGGTGTTACGAATCAGCAATCCGATCGGCGTGCCGGTGGTGTGACCTTCGAACACGCCCGAGAGAATTTCCACGATGTCGAGCTCTTGGCGCTGCGTCACGTGACGCGAGGTGCCGGGCCGGCGCCGATCCAGCTCTCGTTGAATATCCGCTTCGGTCAGCGCCAGCCCAGGTGGGCAACCATCCACCACGCAGCCGATGGCCGGGCCGTGACTTTCTCCGAAAGAGGTGACGCAAAAGAGCGTGCCGAGGGTGTTGCCGGACATAATCTATAGAGCGCAGGATTGGATCGAGTGTAGCACAGCGATCCGCGCGTTCCGCCGTCAATCCGCGCTACGATACGCGCACTTTCAAACGTCGAATGTGGAACCGACAATGCGTAGCTATCTCGATCTCATGCGCCGGATATTGGAACAAGGCACACGCAAAGCCGACCGCACCGGTACCGGCACGCTCAGTTTGTTCGGTCCGCAACTGCGCTTCGATCTGGCGCAGGGCTTTCCGCTGCTGACCACGAAAAAAGTTCATACAAAATCGATCATTCACGAACTGCTGTGGTTTCTCAAGGGGGAGACCAACGTGCGCTATTTGCGCGACCACGGCGTCACCATCTGGGATGAATGGGCGGATGCGAACGGCGAGCTCGGCCCGGTCTACGGCTATCAGTGGCGCTCCTGGCCGGCGCCCGACGGCCGTCACATCGATCAGCTCGGTCAGGTGCTCGCTGAGTTACGGCGCAATCCGAATTCGCGCCGGCTGCTGGTGTCGGCCTGGAACGTAGCGGATTTACCGCAGATGGCATTGCAGCCTTGTCATACGATGTTTCAGTTCTACGTCGCAGAGGGGAAATTGTCCTGCCAAATGTACCAGCGCAGCGCGGATTTTTTCCTCGGCGTGCCGTTCAACATCGCGTCGTATTCGCTGCTCACTCTGATGGTCGCACAGGTGTGCGGA
>JAYUZG010000055.1:0-4718 GCA_043751985.1 Betaproteobacteria bacterium | reverse complement strand
TCCGCCGACCCGGCGGTCATGGTGGGGCAGAACAATGCAAGCACACCGTCGCACTCCGGCGCGGCGGCGCAGATTTCCAGCGCACGCGCTAATCTTTTGGGCGGCGCATCGTCGATCACGTCCACCGGATTGCCATGTGACCACGTCGGTGGCAGCGCGGCATTCAACGCGGCAAGCGTCTGCTCCGAAAAATCCGCCAATCGCAGCCCGGCGTCGCTCGCTGCGTCCGCCGCCATGACGCCGAGTCCGCCGCCATTGGACACCACCGCGAGGCGGCCTCCGCTCGGCGTCTTGCCGCCCGCCAATGCCTCCACCACGGAGAATAACTCGCCATAGGTTGCGACACGCACGGCGCCGCTGCGGCGCAGCGCCGAATCGAAGACGGCGTCGTTGCCGACCAGCGATACGGTGTGGCTCTTGGCGGCGCGTGAGCCTTGCGCGTGACGTCCCACTTTCAACGCGATCACCGGTTTGGCGCGCGCGGCCGCGCGCAGGCCGGAAATAAACCGCCGTGCATCGCGAATCCCTTCGATGTAGAGGACGATGCTGTGTGTGTCGGCATCCCAAGTGAAAAAATCCAACAGCTCTCCAAAGTCCAGGTCTGCACCGGAACCCGTTGATACCATCGCCGAGAACCCCAGGTCGGCGCCCGACGCAAAATCCAGCAGCGCCGCGGCCACCGCACCTGACTGGGACAGCAGCGCGATGTTGCCGGGCCGTGCGTTGCCACGCGCGAATGAAGCATTGAGGCCAAGATGCGGACGCAGCAAGCCGAGACAGTTTGGCCCGAGCACACGGATGCCGAGCGCGCGCGCCCGCTTTCCCGGTGTCATCGATTATGCCGGGAACGGTGGCAGCGGGCGTCGCGATGATCACCAGATCCACTGCACTCTTAATCGCTGCCAGCGACGAGTAGCATTTCTCTCCATTCACCCGCGAGTATTTGGGGTTGACCGCGCAGATATCCCCCTTGAATTGGCCCGCCAGCAGATTCTGGTGAACGAAGCGACCCAGCGCGCCTTCACGCTCGGTCGCACCGACCAGCGCGACTCGCGCGGGATTGAATAGCGGATTCAGGTAATGCTGTTCCGACATAACGTTGCGTCAAAGTGTGAAAGCGAAAACTGACGAGGCAATCCAGGCACAGATGAACCTGCTTTCCGAAAAGTCGCGCCCTCTGTCATACTGCCAAAAAATGCAGTGACAGGGGGGAGGATGCCATGAACAGGATAGAAGGGCACGTCGCGCGCGGCGAACCCGGCGGCGAGCGATCGGCAATGTTGGCGATCGCGTGTCGGAGCGGTCAGCGAAGGCCCTGACGCCGCGCCTGTTACCGCGTTGTTCAAATGCCTACCCTCCGCGCAATACTCGCTGTCTTGCTCACCGTGGCGGGCGCGCTCGCACCCGCCGCCTTGGCCGACACCGTAGAGACCCTGGTCATGCCTGGCAAGGTGATCCAGGGGCATGTGAAATACGAAAGCGAATGCAAGAACTGCCATGAGCCGTTCAACAAAGCCGGCCAGACGAAACTTTGCATGGACTGTCACAAGGACGTGGCGAAGGACGTGAACGATCTCGCCGGATATCACGGCAAGCAGGCGCAAGACAAGGTGTGCCGTGAATGTCACGTTGAGCATAAAGGACGCGCGGCGAAAATCGCCGAGTTCGATCAGGCGAAATTTGATCATGATCGTACGGACTATCCGCTCAAGGACTCGCATGCCAACAGCGCGAAAGTGAAGTGCACCGCCTGCCACAAGGCGGGGAAGAAATTTCGCGACGCATCGAGTCGCTGCTTCGATTGTCATAAGAAGGACGACGTGCATAAGGGCAAGCTGGGCAAGGAGTGCCAGGATTGCCACGCGGAAACGCGCTGGAAAAAAGTGCGCTTCGATCACTCGAAGACACGCTTTCCGTTGCTCGGTAAGCACTTCGAGATCAAGTGCAAAGTATGCCACGCCAAAGAGAAATACAAAGGCTTACCGCTGGATTGCTATGGTTGCCATAAGAAAGACGACGTGCACAAGGGCGCGCAAGGCGTCAAGTGCGACGACTGTCACGATGAGAAAAGCTGGAGGAAAAGCCCATTCGACCACGACGAAGAAACCGACTACCCATTGCTCGGCAAGCACAAGACGACCAAGTGCGAGGCTTGTCACAAGACGCCGAAATCAAAAGACAAGCCGGCCGAGAAACTGCCGACGACTTGCATCGGCTGCCACAAGAAAGACGACACGCACAAGGGTCGTTACGGGCAGAAGTGCGAGAGCTGTCACGTGGAGAAAAACTGGAAGACCATCAGCTTTGACCACAAGCGTGACGCCAACTATGAGTTAAAAGGCAAGCACAGTTCGATCAAATGCGCCGCTTGCCACAAGGCGCCGCTTTACAGCAAACCCGCTCTCAAGACCGAGTGCCTCGCGTGTCACAAGAAAGACGACAAGCACAAGGGTCGTTACGGCGCAAAGTGCGAGACCTGTCACGTGGAGAAAGACTGGAAGACGATTACCTTTGATCACGACAAAGACACTAAGTATCCTTTGCTGGGTGCGCACAAAAAGACCAAGTGCGACAGTTGCCACAAGGGCAAGCTCACCGACAAGCTGGAGCAAGCGTGCGTCGCGTGTCACAAGAAAGACGACAAACATCGCGGGACTTTAGGTGCGAAATGCGAAACTTGTCATAAGGAAACGGACTGGAAGACCATCAATTTCGACCATGACCGGGACACCAAGTATCCGTTGAAGGAGCGTCATCGCGGCGTCGCCTGTGATGGATGTCATGCCGGAAAAATGAGCGAGACACCGAAAACTTGCGTGGGGTGTCACAAGAAAGACGACAAGCACAAGGGATCGCTGGAGAACAAATGCGAACGTTGCCACAGCGAGGCGAGCTGGAGCGCCGTGACATTTGATCACGACCACGACACTAAGTTTGTACTAAAGGAGAGCCATCGCAGCGTGAAATGCGAAAGCTGTCACATCGGCAAACTTGTCGTGACAGGCGACACTTGCGTCAGTTGTCACAAGAAGAGTGACGTGCATGGCGGCCGCTATGGCGACAAATGTGAGAGCTGCCACATGGAACTCAACTGGCGGGTGATCGTCTTCGATCATGACCGGGACACCAAATACCCGTTGAAAGACAATCATCGAAAAGTCAAGTGCGACGAGTGTCATCTTGGGAAGCTGGCAGATGTGCAGAAAGCCTGCATTGGTTGTCACAAGAAGAACGACGTGCACGAGGGGCGCTATGGCATTCGCTGCGAGAGCTGTCATGCGCCCTCGATATGGAAGACCATCGTGTTCGATCATGATCGCGACACCAAGTACGCGCTCAAGGACAAGCACAAACAAGTGAAGTGCGACAGTTGCCACAAGTCGCGGCTCTCGGAGATACGTCAGACCTGCATTGCGTGTCACCGCAAGGATGACACGCATAAGGGTCGCTACGGAGAGAAGTGCGAGTCATGCCACAAAGAATCGGACTGGAAGCACATTACTTTTGATCACGATCGCGATACCAAATATGCGCTCAAAGACAAGCACCGGGACGTGAAGTGCGACAGTTGTCATAAGGGAAATCTTTACAAGGTGCAGATGAAGACCGCGTGCGTGGCTTGTCATTTGAAGGACGACACGCACAAAGGGCATTTCAGCGCGAAATGCGAACCCTGCCACAACGAGAAGAGTTGGAAGACGATTACCTTCGCGCATGAACGCGATACCAAGTATCCGTTGAAAGGCAAGCACGCCAGCACCAAGTGTGAAGAGTGTCATGAGGCGCCGCTCTACTCCAAGCCGGCGCTGAAGACCGAGTGCATTGCCTGTCACAAAATTGACGACAAACATGACGGCCAGGAAGGAACGCGCTGCGAGCAATGCCACAACGAGAAAGACTGGAAGGAGGTCAAGTTCGATCATGGCAAGTCGCGCTTCCCGTTGTTGGGCAAGCACCAAATAGTCGAATGCAAGAAGTGTCATTTGAGTGTCCGCTTCAAGGACGCCAAAACCGAGTGCATCGCCTGTCATGCCAAAGAAGACGTGCACGAAAAGCTGCTGGGAGTCGAATGCGAGCGTTGCCACAACGCGCGCGATTGGCGTGTGTGGGATTTCGACCACAACAAGACGCGATTCAAACTCGATGGCGGACACAAGAACGTGGGCTGCGCCGAGTGTCACAACACACCGGCCGAAAGGGAACTACGGATTCCGGTCGCCTGCTACACCTGTCATCGCATTGATGACGTGCACGACGGCAGCTATGGCAAGCAATGCGAGCGCTGTCACGTCACCGCAGAATGGAGGCTGATCAGACCGGAAATTGTCCGCTAGCTCCGCGCGTGGCTCGAAAATCCAAGGCATGGGATTATCAGATTCGTAGGGTGGATTCGCGCGCCAGCGCAATCCACCGGCCGCTGATTCTCTCCGCGCTCTCTACCGCGCCGCTCGGTGGGTTGCTGCGCGAACCCTACAATTCTCGGTGGGTTGCTGCGCGAACCCACCCGATTTTCGCCTTCTCTGCGTTTTGCGTTGGAGCATTTCTTGTAAACGACGCGGAATTCGGGCGGGTCACACCCACTGTGCCGAGGTTCAAATTGCGATGGCGGGTGGGACGCGCCCTACCGGTTGCAGGCGTAAAACCGGATTTCGTAGCTTGGATGAAACGAAGTGAAATCCGGGAAAATAACGGCGCCTCCTAACTCTAACGTCCCCGGA
>JAYUZG010000054.1:0-22832 GCA_043751985.1 Betaproteobacteria bacterium | reverse complement strand
CTTAACCATCGAATTCTCCTCGCCAGACCACGCTGGGTCCGGCATAGTGCCTGGAGTTTCCACTTATCGCGGCGTTCAGATTTCCGGGGCCACTTCTGCCGGCGATGGCCTGGTCGTGAGAGCCGATTTTGCGTTCGAGCTGATCGAGCTTGGCGGCCAACTCCTTGTGGGTGAGGAGCATCTCGCGCAGTTTCACGAAGGCCCGCACCACGTGCACGCTCATTTCCGCTGCCTGGTCTGAATTGAGCACGTTGGCTGCCTGGATGGCGCCGTGTTCGGTGAAGGCATG
Source organism: Betaproteobacteria bacterium (assembly GCA_043751985.1). GTDB lineage: Bacteria > Pseudomonadota > Gammaproteobacteria > Burkholderiales > JAYUZG01 > JAYUZG01. Next base: position 22,543 of record JAYUZG010000054.1, on the reverse strand, counting down.
CGGCGGGAAGCGTGGATCACGATGTTTCTGTGAACCGGTCGCAAATTGCGACCGGTTGAGCGCTTCCACCTCGGCGGGCGTGAGGCGGAACATGAAATCCTCGGGGAAGCGCGCCGCGTTGCGCTTGACTTGCTCGTTGAGCCGCTTGGTGGGCACGCCATAGAGTTCGGCTAGATCCGCGTCAAGCATGACCTTGTGCCCGCGAATGAGCAGAATCGATTGCGCGATGCGCTCGGCCGGCAAACTCACTGCGGCAGTGTGGCTGCGCTTGCCAGTCATGCGGCTCTTGCGCGCGCGGGTTTAGCTTTCCCTTTGGCGGCCTTGGCCGCTTGCGCGGCGGCGTGAGTACGTGCCGAATCCCAGCGCCTGGCCTGGTACTTGATGATCAAGCTCTCCAGCACCTCCTTCACCACGGCCTGCTCCTCGATATCGAGCGCGCTAACCGCTTCGAACTGAAAGCGCAGATCTTCAGCGGGGTTACGCCGTCCTGTCCAAAAACTCCGCCGAGGGCGTTTCGCATAGGGGCGCAGTAACTGGCAGCACAAAATTCGGTGACTCGGTATACTGTTTTGTATGAATGCCGCCTTATTTCCACTGCGTTACCTTGTTGCTGCGTCGGCCCTTTGGTTGAATCGCCAACAGCAAGTGGCCATCGACTATGTGAAAGAAGAGAACCTCCTCCTGAAGGAGAAACTGGGCGGTCGTCAACTTCATTTCACCGACGCTGAACGCAGACGTTTGGCTATTCGTGCTAAAGCGCTGGGGCGGAAAATACTTTCCCAATTTAGCACGCTCGTCGCGCCCGACACATTGCTGCGTTGGCATCGGGAACTTGTGGCGCAGAAATGGAACCACGTGCATCGACGGGTACTTGGGCGTCCGCGGATCAAAGACGAGATTGCCGCCTTGATCCTTCGCATGGCACAAGATAACCCACGATGGGGATACACGCGAATTGTTGGCGCGCTACGCAATCTTGGGTACAAAGTCGCGCGCAGTACTGTGGCTAATGTCCTTCAAAAGTACGGCATTGATCCAGCGCCACTGCGAGGTAAACGTACATCCTGGGCCACATTCCTCAAGGCCCATTGGAAAATTCTCGCCGCGTCAGACTTCTTCACAGTAGAAGTATGGCGTCTGCACGGTCTGACGACCTACTACGTTTTGTTCCTCATCGAACTATCCACCCGACAAGTGAAAATGGCCGGAATCACAACGAATCCCGATACAGCGTGGATGCTACGGATGGGCCGAAATATGACGGACGTCGATGAGGGATTTCTTATTGGTCCCCGATTGCTACTCATTGACCGCGATACGAAATACTGTGCAGACTTTAGAGCACAGCTGTTGGATTCGGGCACCAAAGTCATTCGCCTCCCGCCTCGATCTCCCAACCTGAACGCGTACGCTGAGCGATTTGTCGGTTCAATCAAAGCAGAATGCATGAATCGCGTGATTTTCTTTGGCGAAGCGTCGTTGCGCCGCGCGATCCGAGAATTCAGTCTGCACTATCATCAGGAACGAAATCACCAAGGACTCGACAACCGCCTTATCGCGGCAAATGAAAAGTCCTTTGGAAAGAGCGGGCCTGTTCGAGTGCGAACTCGGTTAGGCGGGCTGTTGAATTACTACGATCGGGAGGTGGCATAGCATGGGTGCACCACAAAGCATTCCTCGGCGGCTTATATCTATCGACGACTATCACAGAATGAGTGAAGTGGGCGTTCTTAAAGAAGACGATCGGATCGAGCTTATAGATGGGGAGATGATTAAGATGGCACCGATTGGCTCGCGGCATTTGGCGAAGGTAAACCGACTTGCTCGTCTGCTGTCCCAGAGCGCAGGGAATCAGGTGATAGTGTCCGTGCAAAATCCGATCGCGCTCCCTCCGAATAACGAGCCCCAGCCCGATATCGCACTGTTAAAGCCGCGTACCGATGACTATGAGAGTGCCTTACCCGGGCCATCGGATATTTTACTGGTAGTCGAAATAGCCGACACGACGTTGTCGTATGATCGCGACGCAAAAGTGCCAATCTATGCGAACCACAATATTGTAGAGACTTGGCTGATCGACATCCAATCGAAATCGCTGACGATCTGCTTGGACCCGAGCGACAAAGGGTATCAACGTTTTCTGACACCACAAATTGATGAGGTGATCAGCCCTCTGTTGTTACCGAACGTTCGGGTGGCGCTGCGCAATTTTTGGAAATAACTTCGTCATTCGAGTTTTTGGACAGCACGGGGTTGGGCGTGAATCTTTGCGGTGCATTCATGGACAGTGAAGCGCGGGCGGCTAAGGTGTGCGAATGATGGCGCGTCTTGCGCTGGTCCGCGTTGCCTCAATTGGCTGCGGTCTTGTCGCGATAACGGCATAGATCAGCAATCAAGCAGCGCGGACAGTCAGGTTTTCGCGCGTTGCACACGTAACGCCCGTGCAGAATCAACCAATGATGCGCGTCGTTGCGAAACTCCTCCGGCACAACTTTGAGTAGTTTTTTTTCGACTTGCAACACGTCTTTGCCAGGCGCCAGGCCGGTGCGATTGGCGACGCGGAAAATATGCGTATCCACCGCGATGGTGGGTTCGCCGAACGCGGTGTTGAGTACCACGTTCGCGGTCTTGCGGCCGACCCCGGGTAGCGCCTCCAGTTCTTCGCGCGTGTGCGGAACTTCGCCGCCGTACTGATCGATCAATCTCGCGCAAGTGGCGATGATGTGCCGCGCCTTGGATCGATACAAGCCAATGCTCCGAATGTATTTCGTAAGACCTGCTTCGCCCAGTGAGAGTATTGCCTGCGGTGAGTTGGCGACGGCGAATAACTTATCGGTTGCCAGATTGACGCTCTTGTCAGTGGCTTGTGCGGAAAGAATGACCGCGATCAGTAACTCGAACGAGGTCTTGTAGCGAAGTTCAGTGGTGGGCGCCGGTTGCGCCGCGCGCAGGCGTGAGAACAGTTCCTGTCGTTCGCTTGGCTTCATGCCGACGACGGTTTGCTTGCACGCCGCGCGCGAGCACGTGCGATGGCTGCTTCAATTGCCGCGCGTTTGCGCGTCATCTCCGGAGCCGCGTCCTCGACTGTGAGGCTCTGCAATTTGTTTTCCGCTTTCTGCCCCAAGCGCCCTTCGCGTCGTTTCTGTTCGAGCGCGCGCCGGTTGTTGCGTTCGCCGTAAAGACGGCGCCAGTGCTGCGCGAGTGGCGCGGAATCCAATTGCAAGAGTTGATGCGCGCCGTCGTCGCCTTGGCGCGCCAATTGATCGACCGGCAGCAGCACGATGCAATCGACCGGGCAGGGCGGTAAACACAGGCCGCAGCCACTGCACCATTCGGTGACCACGGTGTGCATACGCTTGGCGGCGCCGATGATTGCATCAGTGGGGCAGGCTTGAATGCACAATGTGCAGCCGATGCAGGCTGCTTCTTCAACCAATGCGGCCGCACGAGGCTGCTCCGAGCCATAGCGCGGATTGAGAGGCTTCTCTGAGCGGTTCAGAAGCTGCGCGAGTTTCGAAATTCCCACGGCGCCGCCAGGAGGGCACTGATCGATATCGGCCGTTCCTTCTACTATGGCTTGCGCATAAGGGCGACAACCGGCGTAACCACATTTGGCGCACTGCGTCTGCGGCAGCAGCGCGTCAATGGCATCCGCCAGACTCACGCCATCTGTTCGGTCCGGTGTGGTTGACGCGTTGACTGAAGGCAGCGATTGACCCATTGCGCGGTGAGTTTCTCTTGCAGTGAATTCTGCGCCAGCCGCTGCGCGAGGCCGGGAAAATCGACCTGGTCGAGCGGCTGATCCTGATTAAAGCACGAGAACACGTAGCGCGTCTCGCCAGTGTTTGGATCGCGTTGCGGCTGCAGGCATTGCGCGCAGATTTCTTTCATCATGCATTGCATCGGCGAATTGATCGATGCGATGGCAAAGTGATGCGGCTTCAGGTGCGGTGCCAGCACGCCGTGCCGCGCCGCCCCGACCGCGGCCATCATGCGATCCGAGCCAATTGCGATCACGCGATCGATCGCACTCAGAGGTATTGACGTTGCTCCCAGTTTGTTCTCGGCGTAGGCCAACATCGCTTGCACGATATTGCCGACGAACTTGTGGTCCTGCGGGCGCGTGGGCGTGAAGCCGGGTGCTTCGTCGCTGCACCAGATCACCACATCGGCCGCGGCTTCTATTTCCGCGATCTTGTAGCGGTCGATCAGTTGTTTGTAGCCGGCGAAATACAGCACGCGCGAGCCCCTGGCGCGCATTGCTGCACCGATGGAAAACAACACCGCGTTACCCAGCCCGCCGCCCGCCAACAACACAGTTTCATTCTGCGGAATTTCCGTGGGCGAGCCGGTTGGTCCCATGAGGACCACCGGTTCGCCCGGTTCGAGAGTCGCGCACAAATCCGACGACCCTCCCATCTCCAGCACGATGGTAGACACCAATCCGCGTTCGCGATCGACCCAAGCGCCAGTCAGCGCCAGGCCTTCCATCGCCAGTCGCGTGGTGCCGCTTAACTTGGCGCGGGTTTCAAAATTTTGCAGACGATAAAACTGCCCAGGCTGAAATTTGCGCGCGGCAAACGGCGCTTTGACGACCACTTCGACAATCGTCGGAGTGAGGCGAATCACTTCGTGCACGCGCGCGCGCAGGCCTTCATTGAGTTCCCCAAAGAAGAGCTTGTCGCTGACCAAAGCCGCGGGTTCCGTCGTGCGCAACACGCGATCGACTGCCGGAAAGCCCAGCTTGGCTCCGCCCATCGCCTTGACCACGTTGCCGGCAAACGATGGGTGGAGATCGCCAAAGAAACTGATGAAGCGACCATCGTCGCGTTTTGAGAGCAGCACGTTCACTTTGCTTGGCTTGGCGCTGCGTTCCGGTTTGATCGGTGCGCCATGGCTGTCGCAGGCCTGAAAGAAACGGCCGTCCAGTTCGTAGTGTTCGCGCTCTTCACGTGCCAATACCGTATTGGGTTGCGTGCCGGCCGCGACCAGAATGCTGCGTGCGGGCAAGTCGGATTGCGCACCATTGACGTCGACGGTGAGAGCACGCGCGTGCCCGAACTCGTCCACCTGCACCGCCTTCGGTGTGACCTGTTCAGCAAACCAGATTCCTTCTTCGAGGGCCTTTTCCACCTCTTCGTGATTGAGCGTGTAAGAGGGCGCGTCCACCAGACGCTTTCGATACGCGATCGTTGCGCCCCCCCACGATTGCAGCAAGGACGCGATGCGCGGCGAGCGATGCTCTGCACGCGCCTGCGCTTGCTCCGCGCGCAAGGCCTGTGCATGCGTGAGAAATTCCTCTGCGATCGCGGCTTCTTCGCGCGACCATTTCGCGCGAACATGGGCCTCGCTGTTCTCTTTGCACAAGGTCTCATAGCGAAGTAAAAACTTTTCCACTTGCAGCGGGTAATACGCCAGCGATTCTGTCGCAGTGTCGATCGCAGTCAAGCCGCCGCCGATGACCACCACCGGCAAGCGCAATTGCATGTTGGCGATGGAATCGGTCTTGGCTGCTCCGGTCAATTGCAGCGCCATCAGAAAATCAGAGGCGGTACGTACGCCGCGCGCGAGGCCGTTTGGTAGCTCCAAAATAGTCGGCCGTCCCGCGCCCATGCACAAGGCGACATGATCGAAACCCATGTTGAAAGCATCGTCGGTACTGAGCGTGCCACCGAAACGCACGCCGCCGAACAGATGAAATTCACGGCGCCGCTCCAGCAGCAGACGGATGAGTTTGAGAAAATTCTTGTCCCAACGCACCGTGATGCCGTATTCCGCCACGCCGCCAAAACCAGCCATCACGCGATCGTCCAGCGACTCATACAAGGTCGTGACATCGCGCACCGGTTCGAATGCGACCTGTGTTCCGAGTGCATCCACGCCGCATAGCGAAGCCGGCAAAGGCTCGATCTTCAAGCCGTCGATTCCCGCAACCGTGTGGCCTTCGTTCATCAGATGATGCGCCAGCGTGAAGCCCGCAGGACCCATGCCCGCAATCAGCACCCGTCTCCCGCTGGCGGGACGCGGGAGCGGACGCGCGAGATTGAGCGGATTCCAGCGGGTGAGCAGGCTATAAATTTCGAAGCCCCACGGCAGCTCCAGCACGTCTTTCAAGGTGCGCGTCTCTGCCTGCGGAATATCCACCGGTTCCTGCTTCTGATAGATGCACGACTTCATGCAGTCGTTGCAAATGCGGTGGCCGGTGGCGGCGGCCATCGGGTTGTCCAGCGTGATCATCGCCAGCGCGCCGATCGACGAGCCTTCGGTCTTGAGCTTGTGGAATTCGGAAATGCGTTCTTCCAACGGACAACCGGCGAGCGGCACACCAAACGCGGATTTCTTGAACGGCGGCTGCGGCGTCTCGGCCGTGGCCTTTTCGCGCAAGCCATGCGAACACGAGTCGCGCTCCTGCTCGTGGCACCAGATGCAGTAATGCGCTTCGCCCAGCGCGCCCGCGAGATCGGTGCCGCGGTCCGTCAGCTTGAATCCTTTGCGTTGCCGCAAGTGCGACAGCTTGTGAACAGCATAGCCTTGCTCGTTTGAAGTCTCGACCGGAACCAGCTTCATCGCGTCGAGTTTTTTCGGCAGCACGAACAGCACCGAGCCGGCATGCCGGCGCGCGCCGGCCGGTGTGTGCACGGCCCACGCGGCATAGCGCAGCGCCAGGGACAAGGCTTGGGCATTCAGCGCTTCATCGGCCTGCCAGCGTATGACGTGTTGTGCGAAGCTGAGGTCGATCAGCACTTCACCCATCAGACCCGTCAACTCCAGTTCGAGCGCATGTCCGTCGAAAGTTGCAGCCTCGTCTGCTTTGTGCGCGTTCACTGCTTTTCTTTGCACGAAGGCACGACGCGCGACGAAGATCGGATCGAGCTCGGCGTGGCGCGCACGCAGCGCATCCGCTTGCATCTCGATTCCAAACAGGCGCGCGACAAAGTTCTCCAGGTGGCTGGCTACGTCGATCAGCAACGCAGACAGCGCTTTCGCGTCGAGAGCAGAGGGATCCTTGCGCGATGCTTCCATGCGCGCAAGTAGAGCGGGGTCGAGCGCACCGACGTGCCGCATGAAGGCAGCATCAACGCGCAGCAGTCCCTCGCGGCAATAAAGATCGGGGAAAGACAAATCGAAGGCTAGTCTGAGAGAGGATGTCATCGCAAAAAGTTAAGGTGTCGCGCAGCGGAACCGCCCAAAAAAGTTATGCCGCCGCGCAGCGGAACCGTCAAAAAAAGTTACGCCGCCGCGGAGCGGAACCGTCCGCCATGGCCGCCCAGAAAAAGGCGCGGATTATAGCCGGTGTTGCGCGCTGCTTACCGATCAAAATGGAACATGCTTATTCCAATGCGCGCACGATCTCCTCGATCAGCGCGGGACCGCGGAAAATCAGCCCGGTGTAGATCTGCACCAGCGCCGCGCCGGCCGCTACTTTGGCGCGCGCGTCAGCGCCGGACAACACACCGCCGGCGGCGATCACCGGAATACGGCCCTGTAGCGCGGCGACCAAGTCGTGCAGTAATGCAGTCGAGCGTGCCAGCAACGGCGCACCCGACAAGCCGCCGGCTTCGAGCAACATGCCTGCCACGCCGTCGCGGGCCAGCGTGGTATTGGTGGCGATCACCGCGTCGATCTCAAGGCGCAGCACCACGTCGGCCAACTGCGCGAGATCTTCCGCGCTGAGGTCGGGGGAGATTTTCAGCGCCAACGGCACGCGCCGGCGATGCTTGCTTTCCAATGAAACTTGTTCTTCCTTGAGGCGCTTGAGCAGGGCTTCCAGCGCGCTTGCCTGTTGCAGATCACGCAACTGGGCGGTATTGGGAGACGAAATGTTGATCGCGACGTAGCTTGCCACCGGAAAGACACGGCGCAGGCAGTAGACGTAATCGTCCGCCGCACGCTCCAGCGGAGTGTCAAAGTTCTTGCCAATATTGATGCCGAGCACTCCGCGATACGCGGCGCGCTCGACGTTGCGGACCAATTGCTCTACTCCGAGATTGTTGAAACCCATGCGGTTGACGATGGCGCGTGCGGCTTCCAGCCGAAACAGCCGCGGCTGTGGATTCCCGGGCTGCGGACGCGGCGTCACTGTTCCAACTTCAATGAAGCCGAAACCGAGCGCCGCCAGCGCGTCGATATGCGCGCCGTTCTTGTCGAGCCCCGCAGCCAAGCCAAGCGGATTCTTGAATTCGAGGCCCATGATGCGTCGCGGTTGCGCCGGCACCGCGTGAAACGCCAGCACACCGACGCCGCTGCGATGGACCGTATCCAACACTCGCAAAGTCACTGCGTGCGCGTGTTCCGGTTCGAGGCGAAACAGCAGTGGCCGGAGTAGTTCGTACAGCATTTAGTTCCGGCAGCGCGGCGCAGTTCGCAGAGCCAGGCGCATCATGTCAAGGTGATATTCGGCAAGCTGCGCCACTGGTCTTCGGTCAGTCCTTCCAGCGGACGGAAATTAATTTTGTAGGCCATCTTGCGGCTCTGGCGGATCCAGTACCCCAGATACAAATAGGGCAATCCCAGCCGCCGGCACAGCGCAATCTGCCACAGGACACTGAATGTTCCGTAACTCGCTCCCGCTTGCTCGGGATCGAAAAACGTGTACACCGAGGACAGGCCGTCTTCGAGGCGATCCAGGATGCTCACCATCACCAGCTTTCCTTGATCGCGAAATTCGACCAGATTGGATTGCACGTTACTCTGCAACAGAAAATGCCGATACTGTTCGCGACTGTCATGGTCCATCCCACCGCCGCTATGACGATAGGCCTGGTAGCGCAGATACAGCGCGTAGTGATCCGGGTTGTATTTGAGATCCAGCACCCGCGCATCCAGGCTGGAATGACGCGCCCAGGCGCGCCGCTGCGAGCGATTGGCAACAAACGATCGCGTCAACACGCGCACCGGCACGCAGGCTTTGCAATGATCGCAATACGGGCGATAAGTGAACGCGCCGCTGCGGCGAAACCCGACTTTTACCAGTTCACTATAGACGTGCGCGTCAATCGCATGACTTGGCGTCGCGACTTGCGAACGCGCCAGTCGTTCCGGCAAATAACTGCACGGATAGGGCGCCGTTGCGTAAAACTGCAGGACTGAAAAGGGCAGATCGTTCAGTTGGGTCATTGGGCGGGTCCGTAGCCGTCGAAGCGCCACGGCGAGACAACAGGCGGGCAGTGTACCAATTCTGCCACCCGGCGAATGAAATCCTCACGGCTCAGCCGGCGCGCACCGAGCGAGGCAAGATGCGCGGTCTCCATCTGGCAGTCGATCAGCGGAAAATCCCATTCGATGAGCTGTCGGACCAGCGCGGCGAGCGCCACCTTGGACGCATCGGCCTCACGCATGAACATCGATTCACCGAAAAACATGCGGCCGATCGCCACGCCATAGAGCCCGCCTACCAGCTCGTCGTCGCGCCAGCACTCCACGCTGTGTGCGTAGCCCTGGCGAAATAATTCCAGATACGCTGCCTTCATGTCTTGATCGATCCAAGTGCCGTCCTGGTGCGCGCGCGGCGCGGCACACGCGTCGATGACTCGTTCCAACGCGTGGTCGGTGCGGATCTCGAAATGGCGCTTGCGCAGGGACTTGTGCAGAGACCGGGAAATTCTGAATTCGCCGGTGAACAGCACCATGCGTGGATCGGGGCTCCACCAAAGAATCGGTGGATCACCCGAGTACCAGGGAAAGATGCCACGGCGATAGGCGTCCAGCAGACGCGGGACTCGCAGATCGGCTCCCGCCGCCAGCAGTCCGTTCGGGTCGCGCAACGCCCGGGCGACCTCAGGAAACGGATCGCCCGCCTCCAGCAACGGGATCAACGTTGAACAGGACGCTCGCGCATCAGAAAATTTTGTCGGGATTTTTGCCGATCAATCCGCACGCGATGCGCGCCCCCGAGCCTCCCGACGGCTGGGTGGCCAGATCATCCGCGCCCGCGTGCACCACCACCGCGCGGCCAACGATGCTGTTGGCATCGGCGCCGAGCGTGACGTCGGTGAGCTCGACCGAATGCACTGCGTGACCGCTGGCGTCCGCCACGATGTTGCCCAGATCACCGGCGTGCCGCGGCGTGCCGTTGGGTCCGCCATGCGCCGTCCCCGCAGGATTAAAGTGACCTCCTGCGCTCATGCCATCGGCTGCGCGGCAGTCGCCTTTTTCGTGAATGTGGAAACCATGCGCACCGGGCGTCAGCCCGGAGATATCCGCTTCGACCATGATCTTATCGCCGTATTGGGTGAAGCTCACAGCGCCCGACACTTTGCTTCCCGACGTCGGAACCAGCTTGGCTAGCGCCGACGATTTCACCAGCGACATGCTCTTGCAACCCACGGCCAAAACCAACGCGACCGCCACCATCAAAATCCATCGCCCCATTTCAGTTCCCCTCTAGTCTGTCGTTATTGTCGATATCACCCGGAAAAGCGTACCACCGCGACGCGCAAATTGCACCCTCCGCAACAGATGATCGACCCAAATCAACTGGAACAGGCCTTCGCGCTCTTCAACGAGGCCTCCGCGCAGCTCACCGGCAAGTATCATGAACTGCAACAGCAAGCAGGCCGGTTGACCGTCGAATTGGCGGTCGCCAACGGCGAACTGCGCCGCCAATATTTGGAAAAACAGCGCCTGTCCGAGCGCCTCAAATTGCTGCTTGACGCTTTGCCTGGCGCGGTCGTCGTGCTCGACATGCAGGGCAGGGTGGCGGAAGCCAATCCGGCGGCGCACCTGCTGCTGGGTGACGAGTTGACCGGCATGGCATGGGACGAACTGCAGCGCCGCCACCTGCGCCAGACCACCACCGCGCAGGAGTGGGAGTGCACGGTGCCCGGCGGCAGCGCGCGCCGTGTGAGCATGGTGGAGAGTTCGCTCGACGCGGACGGCGGCCGCATCCTGCTGCTGCGCGACATCACTGAGGCGTGGGATATGCGGCAACAGTTGGAGCGGCATCAGCGGCTGTCGGCCTTGGGTGAAATGGCGGCCGGGCTGGCGCATCAGTTGCGCACGCCGTTGGCTACCGCGCTGCTCTACGCAGCTAACTTGAGCCGGCCCGACGTCGCCGAGCATGATCGTAGCCGTTTCGCGCAACGCATTGCCGAGCGCTTGCGCCATCTCGAGCAGATGATCCGGGACATGCTCCAATTCGTGCGCGGTGAGGCGGTGGCGACCGAGCCCGTCTCGGTCACGGTTCTGCTCGAGGAGTTGGTGCAAGTGATGGAGCCGCAGATGCGCCAGCGCCAAGTCGAGCTGCGTGTCCACGAGCTTACGCCCGGGTCGTGCGTGGGCGGCAATCGCAAAGCGCTGCTCGGGGCAATTCTCAATTTGCTGGAAAACGCCATGCTCGCCTGTGACGCGGGCGGTTGCGTCGAACTCAGCGCGCACAGTGTCGCCGACCGGATCGAAATTCAAGTTGCCGACAACGGCGGCGGCATGCCCGTGGCGGTGCGCGAGCGCTTGTTCGAACCTTTCTTTAGCACTCGCGCAGATGGCACTGGATTGGGGCTGTCGGTGGTGAAGAGCGTGGTTCAAGCGCATGGCGGCGACGTGCGGGTTGCGACCGCGACCGGCCACGGAAGCACATTCATCGTGACGCTGCCGGCGCTCGCCGCGGTGGCGGCGCAGCAATTTCAATTTGCGTGAGGAAACATGAGACCACTGCCTGTATTAATAGCCGAGGACGACCCCGGTCTGCGCGAGGCACTGCAGGACACGCTGAACCTTGCCGGTTATGAGATTTTGGAAGCGACCAACGGCGAAGCGGCCTTGGCGGTTCTGAGTAAACGCAGCGTCGGCATCGTGATCAGTGACGTGCAGATGCGGCCAATGGATGGGCGCACCCTGCTGCGCGAAATCAAGAGCCGCTACCCGGCGCTGCCGGTGATTCTGATGACCGCTTACGGCGAAATCCCGCAGGCGGTCGATGCGATGCGCACCGGCGCGGCAAATTATTTGGCCAAGCCGTTCGAGCCCGACACCTTGGTGGCGGAAGTGGTGCGGCATATGTTGCCTGCCGGCGCGGACGATTCAGGCGAAGTGATCGGGTCCGATCCGCTTACCTTGGACATGCTCGACCTGGCGCGTCGCGTCGCGCCCACCGAGGCTACCGTTCTTTTGACCGGAGAAAGCGGCACCGGAAAGGAAGTGCTGGCGCGCTTCATCCATCGCCACTCGCTGCGCGCGCGGGCGCCGTTCGTCGCGGTCAATTGCGCGGCGATTCCGGACAATCTTCTGGAATCGACGTTGTTTGGTTATGAAAAAGGCGCGTTCACCGGGGCAGCGCAGTCGCATGCCGGAAAATTCGAGCAAGCCGAAGGGGGCACCTTGTTGCTCGATGAAATTTCCGAAATGCCATTGTCGTTGCAGGCCAAATTACTCCGAGTCCTGCAAGAGCGTGAAGTAGAGCGAGTCGGCGGCAAGCGACCGATCGCACTGGATATTCGTGTCCTGGCCACCTCCAATCGTGATATGCGAGCGGAGATTGACGGCAAACGCTTTCGCGAAGATCTCTACTACCGGCTGAACGTATTTCCGATCGAACTGCCGGCCTTGCGCACGCGCCCGGGAGACGTGGTCGCGCTGGCGCGTCACGTGCTCGCGCGGGCAGGTCACGGCGGCCGCGCCAAGTCGCTGAGCGACGCCGCGCAGAATGCGCTGATCGCCTACCCCTGGCCGGGCAATATCCGGGAATTGGAGAACGTGTTGCAACGCGCGCAGATTCTTGCGTCGGGAGACCACATCGAGGAAATACATCTGGGCTTGCCACGGGTTGCTGCGGCGGTCACCACCTTGCCTTCTATCGATCGAGCGCGGGTCGCGGAGGGGCAGGACCTGAAGACGTTGGAGCGCAGCCACATTCTGGAGACATTGGCGGCGGTCAGCGGCGTGCGCAAGGCCGCGGCATCGCGACTGGGCATGAGCGAACGCACTTTGCGGCACAAGCTGCAGCACTATCGCATCGAAGGAAGCTTTGAGGGATGACGCAGCGGGCACAACGATTGCAATGCATTCCTCAAGCGAGATGCTTAAGAATTAGTGACGTGAACGAAATTCCGGGTGTAGAATCGCGCCAGGCTAGAAACCCATGAATAAGCAAGGTCATGCAAACGCAAGGTATTGATCAGCTCCTTTCCGAACTTGCCGCCGCTTCTTCCAAAGCGGCAGGAAAGGACGCCCCAGCGGCCGCCGGTGCGGCAGATTTTGCCGCCCTGCTCAAGTCCTCCATCGATCAGGTCAGCGGCACCCAAACCGAGGCGATGCGCCTGCAGCAGGAATTCGATCGCGGTGGTTCGAATGCCGATTTGCAAGAGGTGATGGTGTCGCTGCAGAAAGCGAATTTGTCATTCCAGACCATGGTGCAGGTTCGCAACAAGCTCGTCTCGGCGTACCAGGAAATCATGAACATGTCGGTCTAGCCGCAATCGATGACCTTTATAGCCGATGGCCCAAGCTCCCAGTGAGCAACTGTCCGCCCTGATCAAGGGCTTTAACCAGCTCTCCAATCCGCAAAAGATTGGACTTCTGGCGGGGCTCGCCGCTCTCATCGCTGTCGTTGCCTCCGCATGGTTGTGGAGCCGCACTCCCGAATATCGTGTGTTGTTTGCCAACGTCTCTGATCGGGACGGCGGTGCCATCATTGCGTCGCTGTCACAGCAAAATATCCCCTACCGCATGGCCGAAGGCGGAGGCGCGATCCTGGTGCCCGAATCCATGGTGTATGAGACGCGATTGAAGTTGGCGTCGCAAGGCTTACCCAAAGGCGGCAATGTCGGCTTCGAGCTGATGGAAGGTCAGCGCTTTGGAGTGAGTCAGTTCCAGGAGCAGGTGAACTATCAGCGCTCGCTGGAAGGGGAGCTGGGACGCACCATAGAGTCGCTGGCCGCGGTGCAGTCGGCGCGCGTGCACTTGGCGATTCCGCGTCCGTCGGTATTCGTGCGCGAAGCGCAGAAACCGAGCGCGTCCGTGCTGCTGCATGTCTATCCTGGACGCACGCTGGACGCGGCGCAGGTTGCCGGCGTCATGCATCTTCTTGCCAGCAGCGTGTCGGAACTCACGCCAAGAAATGTGACGGTCGTGGACCAGCGCGGGAATTTGCTCGCCGGCTCTGGGACCGAAGATTCGCCCGCGGCGGGCCTGGATCCAGGCCAACTCAAGTATCGGCAGCAAGTGGAAGCAGGCTACGTCGCGCGGATTGAAAACATCCTGGCTCCATTGTTCGGCGAGGGCAACGTCCGCGCGCAAGTTACGGCGCTGCTGGATTTCTCCCAAGTCGAACAAACCTCGGAGGAATTCAAGCCGAATGGCAGCGTGAAGGATCAAGCCATGCGCAGCCAGCAGACGAGCGATAGCCAGAGCAGTAATCCGGCTGGTGCGTCCGGCGTGCCCGGTGCGCTGTCGAATCAACCACCCGGTGCGGCGAGCGCGCCGATCGTCGCCACTGCGCAAGCCGCGGGCAGCGCCGCGAGTGCGGTTCCGGTGAGTTCGCAGAAAGATGCGACGCTGAACTTTGAAGTGGACAAGACCATCCGGCACGTGAAATCCGAAGTCGGGCAATTGAGGCGATTGTCGGCGGCGGTAGTCGTGAATCACCGACGCGCGGCTGACAGCACGGGGAAAGTCAGTTTCAGCCCACTGACCGACAAGGAAGTCGCGCAAGCCGCAGAATTGGTGCGGCAGGCAGTGGGGTTCAATAAGGAGCGTGGTGACGCGGTCAACGTGTCCAATGTCTCGTTTAATCTGCCGGCGGTAGAGGAGGCGCCTGCGGCGCCGTGGTGGAAGCGCATCGCCGAGATGTTGCCGCCGTTCGCACGGGAAATCGAAACATGGAAAACTCTATTCATTGCCGCCTTGCTGTTCTATCTCTTGTTCGGCGTGTTGCGGCCGCTGCTGCGTGATCTGGCACAGGCCGCCGAACCGATTGCGCTGGGCGCTACCTCCGGCGGCATGTCGGTGACGGTGGACGATGCCGCGCCTGGGCAGGGGGGAAGCCGCATCATGACCGGCGCGGACGCCGAAGCCACAACGGAGAACGCGGTGGCGGAAGACATCCGGGCGATGAAGGAAATCGTGAAACAGAATCCGAAGATGGTGGCGACGGTGATCAAGGATTGGGTCAACAAAGATGAGTGAGGCGGGGGTCGAGCGCGGTGCGGTATTGCTGATGGCGCTGGGCGAAGAAGGAGCGGTCGAAGTGTTCAAACACCTCACTCCCAAAGAGGTGCAGAAGCTGGGCAAGGCAATGGCGGGATTTGACAGTGTCCCGCAAAAAAAGCTGGAAGAGGCGCTGCGCCGTTTTCAAGAAGACGCGGCTGGACAAAGTCCGATCGATGTCGACAGCGACAAGTATCTGCGTTCCGTGTTGACCAAAGCCCTCGGCGATGACAAGGCTGCGGGCGTCATTGACCGCATCTTGCAGAACCAAGACAACACCGGGATCGAAGGCCTGAAGTGGATGGATGCCGGCAGTTTGGCCGAACTGATCAAGAACGAGCATCCGCAGATCATCGCCACCATTATGGTGCACTTGGATGCGGATCAGGCGAGCGAGGTGCTGGCGCAGTTCGCCGAGCGCTTGCGCAATGATGTGGTGTTGCGCATCGCCACGCTCGAAGGCATTCAGCCGGCGGCATTGAAGGAGTTGAATGACGTGCTGACGCAGATGCTGGCGAGTGGCGACAAGATCAAGAAGTCGAAGTTGGGCGGGGTGGATGCCGCGGCCGATATCTTGAATTACCTGGGGGGCACTCTGGAGGCGTCGGTGTCCGCGTATCTGAAGGAAAGCGACCCCGAGCTGGCGCAGCAGATACAGGACAAGATGTTCGTGTTCGACAACTTGCTGGATTTGGACGACCGCGGAATTCAGTTGCTGTTGCGCGAAGTGCAATCGGACTCGTTGATCCTGGCGTTGAAGGGCGTCAGCGAAGAAATGAAGAACAAGATCTTCAAGAATATGTCGCAGCGTGCAGCGGAAATGTTGAAGGAGGATCTGGAATCGAAGGGGCCGGTCAAGCTGTCCGAAGTAGAAGCGGAACAGAAAGAAATTCTCAAAGTGGTGCGCAAACTCGCCGACGAAGGACAAATTGTGCTGAGCGGCAAGGGCGATGAAGGTCTCATCCAGTAAGATTATTTCGCGCGACGCTGCCGCAAGCGCGCGTCGCTGGGAACCGCAGCGGATCGACTCGACCGATCCCCAATCCTCCGTAGTGATGCAGACGGCGCTTGCCGGCGAGATTACGCAGACAGGCGCGGAGCCATCTGCAGGGCTGTTACCGGCCGACGAAGTGCGGCGCGTGCGTGAACAAGCGGCACGCGACGGGTTCGAACAAGGGCTGACCGAGGGCCGTGCGCTAGGCGCGCGAGACGCCGCCGAACTGAGGCTGTTGGTGGCCGGTTTACGCGACATCGCGCAGGCCTTGGAGCAGAGTCTGGCGGAACGTATCGTGCAACTGGCGGTCGAGATCGCTCGTGTGGTCGTACGCAAGACAGTCGAAGTGAAGCCAGAGTTTATTCTGGACGTGATTCGCGAGGCGGTGGTCAGCCTTCCCGATACGGAATTGCGGACGGAAGTTGCGCTGCACCCGGACGATGCGCGGCTGTTGCGCGAGGCGCTGCGCGGCGATCCCAATGCCGCGCTTCCGTGGCATGTCGTGGAGGACTCCAACATCAACCGTGGCGGGTGCACGGTCTCCAACCGATCGAGTGACATCGACGCCACGCTGGAGTCGCGCTGGCGCCGCATCGTCTCCAGCCTCGGCAGAGATGACCGGTGGCTACCTTCACAGCGGGCCGCGGCAGATGACTTAAAACCTGATGGTGGCTAGGCGTTGAGCGCATGAGCGGAAGGCAGGCGCGATGACTGCGGCGAAACGCTGGGGGAAATATCTGGACGATTGTCATGCCGCGGTGGGCGCGGTGGCGCCTTGGACGGTGTGTGGCCGCCTCACTCGAGTCGCCGGGCTGGTGATGGAAGCAGTCGGACTGAAGCTCGCGGTCGGACACAGTTGCTACATCATCGGGCCGGGTGGGCACCGGGTGGAAGCGGAAGTCGTAGGATTCTCGGGCGACCGGTTGTTCCTGATGCCCTCCACCGATGTTTATGGCTTGGAACCTGGCGCACGGGTGGTGCCGATCGATTCGGTATTGGTTCGCGCTCCCAAACTTAATGCGGAATTCGTGGTGGGACGGCGCGCGGAAGATCGTGCGCGGCAAGTTCCGGTTGGCGTCAGTTTGCTCGGTCGTGTGCTGGATGGATTTGGGCGCCCGCTCGATCAGCGCGGTGCGCTGGCGGTAGAGCGCTACGTTCCTTTGCACAGCCGGCCGATGAACCCGCTGGATCGCGCGCCGATTCGCGACGTGTTGGATGTCGGCGTGCGCGCGATCAATGCTTTGCTCACAATCGGGCGCGGGCAGCGGCTCGGATTGTTCGCCGGCAGCGGCGTGGGGAAAAGTATTTTGTTGGGCATGATGGCGCGTTTCACCAGCGCCGACGTCGTGGTGGTCGGGCTGATCGGCGAGCGCGGGCGCGAGGTAAAGGAATTCATCGAGAACATCCTGGGTCCCGACGGGTTGGCGCGCTCGGTGGTGGTGGCCGCGCCAGCCGATAGTCCTCCTCTGCTGCGGTTGCAGGGCGCCGCTTATGCCACCGCGGTCGCCGAGTACTTTCGCGATCAAGGTAAACACGTACTGCTGATCATGGATTCGCTCACCCGATTTGCCATGGCACAGCGCGAAGTGTCCCTGGCGATCGGCGAGCCGCCGGCGACCAAAGGCTATACGCCGTCGGTGTTCGCGAAGTTGCCGCAATTGGTGGAGCGTGCGGGAAATGGCCTCGATGGGCGCGGCTCTGTCACCGCCTTTTATACGGTGCTGACGGAAGGCGATGATCCCCAGGATCCCATCGCGGACAGTGCGCGCGCCATTCTCGACGGACATATCGTGTTGACGCGCGATCTGGCGGACTCCGGGCATTACCCGGCGATAGACGTGGAAAGTTCCATCAGCCGTGCCATGACGGAATTGATTTCGCCCAAACAACTGGAGACGGTACGGCGATTCAAGTATCTCTATTCGCGCTATCGGCGCAGCCGCGATTTGATTTCCGTGGGTGCCTACGTAAAGGGCAATGACGCGGTCATAGACCAAGCTATTGCGATTCACCCGTTGATGGAACGCTTCCTGCAACAGGGGATGAACGAGCGCGCGTCCTACGAAGAAAGTTGTACTGACATGATCGCGCTGTTCGCGTCCAAGGGAGGACAAGATGTCGCGCAAATTTCATCTTCAACCATTACTTGACCTGGCCGGATACAAGAGTGACTCACGCGGCTCTGAGTTGACGCAGTTGCGCGCGCGCATGAGTGTCGCGCAGGAAAAGCTGACACAGCTTGAGCAGTATCGCAGCGATTACTCGGATGCGCTGACGGAGAAAATGCGCACCGGCATGGACGCCGGTCATTTGCGCGAATATCGGGTTTTTCTCGCCAGCCTAGATACCGCGATCGCGCAACAAAATGAAGAAGTCGGCCGCTGCTTGCTGGCCTGGGAAGCCGCGCGGGTGAAATGGGAAGAAGCGCGGCGCGAACTGAAGGCCTACGACGTGTTAGCTGATCGTCATCAAGCTGCGGAAGCCAAGCGAGAGGCGCGCGTCGAGCAAAAAGAACACGACGATCTCACCGCGACTCGCCCCGGAATACGCAGCGACCCCAACCCCCGCAATTGAGTGGCACGCATGTTGCGACGAGTTCGATTGTTCAACAACATCACTCGAAATCGACATGCCTGACAACACGCTTCCTGTACTAAATTTGCCGGTGACACGCGCACTTACCACAAGCGCGGAGACGCTCGCGTCCAGCACGGATACCTTGGCCACGGAGAGCGCGGATGCAACTTTCGCGCGGGTGTTGGGGCAGCAGATTGCTCTTCTCACCGGTGCAGACTCTACTCAAAAACCGGCTGAAGATGCCTCAAAAACCGAGCGCGACGACGCATTACTGGCCGTGGCGCCCGCCGATCCTGCGACGGTATTTTTTGCCGTGCCGGCGATTTTTGCCGCAGGTGCTGCGGTGGCTAAAGCGGAAGCGGTTCCAAAAGACCTTGACGTGGCGGAGTTGCGTGGCGCGCCGCGCGCGATCGCGCCGGCAGTCGCGGCGACCGACGAACCTGTTCCGGTCCAGTCGTTCAACGCGGTTGCGGACGCGGCGCGCGTGGATTCGTCACAGGCAGACGCGACGATTACTGCTCCCGTGTTCGGCAAGTCGGAAGATTCCGCGGCGCCAGCGCAGGCTGCGCTCGAATCAATCGCCGCGCCCGAAGTGCGACTCGCGCCTGCCAATTCGCCGCTTGCGGAACGCACGCTTCGCACGGTCGAGACTCGCGTCGAACCGGCGTTTGCGCGTCCGGGTTGGCAGGACGCTTTTGCCGAGCGCGTGACCTGGGTGGTCCAACAAGGTCATCAAACCGCCGATCTGCAATTAAATCCGCCTCAACTTGGACCCGTGGAAATCCGCGTCGTGATGAGCAGCGATCAGGCGAGCCTGTCATTCTCGTCCTCGGATGCGTTGGTGCGCGATGCGATCAATGCGGCGTTGCCAAGATTGACCGAAATCCTGCGGGAGCAAGGCATCGCATTGGCCGACGTCTCGGTCGGCGCACAATCCTTCAGCCAGCACCAGGGGCAGCAACAAGCCGCTGAGCGTGAGGCGCAAGGCCGTGCACCCATCTCGCAGGCCAAGCTAGTCCTGCCCTTTGGCGGGCTGGCTCCGCTGGCTCAATTGGGAATGGTCGATACGTTTGCTTGAGCCGGCGCAAGCTGGCGAGCGAGAACGATGAACTCTGGTCTGACCGCGCGGTCGCGCTTGACCCTCAATTCGGCGAATCCGCGCCGTTAATTGGTGGGAGTACGCCGGTATGGCGCGCTCACGCGCCGGTATCGGCGTGGAGCGGTTCCGGGCGCGATTCCGGCACCATAACACCTACGGATTCCGGCGCCGTCACGCAGTGGCGTCGAGCGTTCGGACACCTGTTAAAAAATTTGAGGATCACTGATGTCTGGCAAACCAGCAAAACCCGCGGAGGCAGCGCCCCCTGCGGCCGGCTCCAAGAAGAAAAAGGGACTTTTGATCATGGTTGTTGCGGCGGTATTGGTCGCCGCACTGGGAGGGGGAGCGGCGTGGTACTTCCTCGGGCACAAGAAGGGCGACGCGACGGCGGAGGGCAACGACGACGGCGACGCTCACAAGTCCGATAAGACAAAAAAGAAGAGCAAGAAAAAGGACGGAGACAAACCGATCTTCGTATCGTTGGAGTCGGTTACCGTGAATCTGGCTGATCCAGGGACCGAACATTTCATGCAAGTTGGCATCGATCTCAAGGTCGCGGATGCGCATGTCAGCGACGACATCAAGTTGCACATGCCGGAGATTCGAAACGGTCTGCTGCTGTTGCTATCTAGCAAGCGGGCGCAGGACGTGTCCACGGTCGAAGGTAAAAACCAGTTGCGGGCGGAAGTTCGCGAGATTGTCAACAAACCGCTGGGCGTCAATACGCCGGCGCCCAAGGCGGGTCAAGAGCCGCCTGCGGAGCAAGGCAAAGCGAGCCAGGAAGCACCTGCCGAGCACGGCAAAGAAGGCGTGAAAAAGGCGGAGCCGTTCGATGAAGACGCGGGCGTGGTCGATGTCTTATTGACTTCCATGGTGATACAGTAGCGTTGTATGGCCGATGACATTCTTTCCCAGGAGGAAGTCGACGCGCTGCTGCGTGGCGTAAGCGGCGAGCCGGAAGAAAGTCCGCAAGTCGAGGACAAGGGCGCGGTGCGCCCTTACGATATCGGACGCCAGGAGCGCATCGTACGCGGGCGCATGCCTACGCTGGAATTGATTAACGAACGCTTCGCGCGGTTGTTGCGTATCGGCTTGTTCAACTTTATTCGACGCAGCCCCGAAATATCGGTCGGCCCGGTGCGCGTCGTCAAGTACAGTGAGTTCGTGCGCAATTTGGTGGTGCCCACCAATCTAAACCTGGTGCAAGTCAAGCCGTTGCGCGGAACCGCGCTCTTGATCTTCGATCCGAATCTGGTGTTCCAAGTGATCGACAATCTGTTTGGCGGCGATGGCAGTCACCATACTCGGGTCGAGGGCCGCGATTTCACGCTGACTGAGCAACGCATCGTTCAGCGCTTGCTGAAAGTGGTGTTCGAAGAGTATGAAAAATCGTGGAAGCCGGTGTTTGAGATTCAGTTTGAATACGTGCGCTCGGAAATGCACACGCAATTTGTCAATATCGCCACGCCGACCGAGGTGGTCGTTGCCACCACTTTCAACGTAGAGTTGGGAAACGGCGGAGGGGAAATTCACCTGTGTATGCCGTATGCTATGCTGGAACCGATTCGTGAAATTATATATAGCACGATTCAAGCCGATCGCAATGAAAGTGATGACCGCTGGGTCGCGTTGCTGCACAACCAGCTGCAGGAGGCGGAAATAGAAATGGTTGCCTATCTGGGTGACGCGCCGGTGACGCTACGCCAAATCATGAATCTGAATATTGGCGATATCGTCACGCTGAATGTTCCGGACTCGATCACGGCGGATGTGGACGGCGTTCCGGTGATTCGGGCGAAG
Organism: Betaproteobacteria bacterium; assembly: GCA_043751985.1. GTDB lineage: Bacteria > Pseudomonadota > Gammaproteobacteria > Burkholderiales > JAYUZG01 > JAYUZG01. The sequence continues at coordinate 932 of JAYUZG010000054.1, read as the reverse complement.
TATGGCGTATCGAATAGTCGCTATGCGTTGAAGGTCGAGCGCTTGTTGAGCGCGGGCGAGGCGCTCGTTCACGGAGATCGGCGTGGCTGAAGAAGAAGTCAAAGAGGACCTCAGCGCCGACGACTGGGCGGCCGCCTTGGCCGAGCGAGAAACGCCGGCGGCGGCAGCGGCGGCGCCGCAACCCGCGCCCTTTCAGGAACTGACGCGAGAGACCGTGGTGAACCAGGCGCCGGGGAAGTTGGACATGGTGCTGGATATCCCGGTCAGCCTGACGGTCGAGATGGGCCGCGCCAAAATGGTGATCAGAAATCTGCTGCAGCTTACTCAGGGCTCGATCGTCGAGTTGGACGGCATAGCGGGCGAGCCGATGAGCATCATGGTAAATGGGACCTTGATCGCGCAGGGCGAGGTGGTGGTGGTCAACGACAAGTTTGGTATTCGCGTAACCGATATCATCAATCCGGAAGAGCGCCTGCGACGGTTGCGCCGATGAATGCCGCAAGTGCGCGCTGTGCGTTTTCTTTTTTTGTAGTCCTGTCGGGAGCCGCCCGCGCGCAAAGCGTCGACGCTGCGACCGGAAGTTCATCTCTCGCCGTATTTCTGCAAGTCCTGTTCGGACTTGCCTTAGTCCTCGGTGCGTTTGCTTTGGTGGCGATGTTGATGCGCCGCTACCTGCCGATGCAGCGCAGTGCGGGTGGCGCGCTGCGGGTGGTGGGCGGCATCATGGTCGGTCCGCGCGAGCGGGTGGTGCTAGTGGAAATCGCGGAAACTTGGCTGGTGTTGGGGGTGGCCAACGGGCAAGTGCGCACCTTACATACCATGCCGCGCAACGAGCTGACTGTGGAGACCGCAACCAAATCTCAGCCGGCGTTCGCCGATTGGTTAGCGCGGACCTTGCGCCGGCAGGGCGGAGAGCGGCCTTGAAAATCCGG
>JAYUZG010000053.1:0-9381 GCA_043751985.1 Betaproteobacteria bacterium | reverse complement strand
GAATCGATTGTTCGCCGGAGAATTCGCTATCCGCAAAGTGGAGAATCCGGTAGCGTATGCCGCTGCGGGTCTCTCCTATGACACGAAGTTCCGCCGGTTGGATGCCTTGGAATTGCCGTGCACGGAGGAATTCTTCACCGTGCCTCCGCGCCCCAGACACGGTCAGACAGCAAAACTTGGCACGCTTCATTCATCCTTCATGAAGGCCTTTATCGGCGCAGCCAAATCGACGGGCGCGTAGTAGAAAAACGATGTCTCCGGTTACCCAAAGCGGAATTCCCCGCCTCGTCCGTTTAGTCGATAGAATGCGCGCCGAGCTCGGACGCGCGTATGCGTCCGGCATGTGCGGAACTGTTCAAACAAGATATGGCCAAAAAGCCCGCTGCTTATACTGCTGAAGACATCGAGATTCTCGAGGATCTGTCGCCGATCCTGCATCGTCCGGGCATGTACACCGATCCGGTGAATCCCAATCATGCGCTGGTTGAGATCATCGACAACTCGGCGGACGAAGGTCTGGCCGGTTTCGCAAAAAACGTGGCGGTCATTTTGTTTGAAGACGGTTCGGCCGAAGTGACGGATGACGGTCGCGGCATCCCGGTGGACATTCACCCCAAGAAGAAGGTCCCGGCGGTGCAGGTGATCTTCACCACGCTGCACTCGGGTGGAAAGTTTCGCAAGACGGACAAGGACGCGGCGTATCGCATCGCCGGCGGCTTGCATGGCGTGGGCGTTTGCGTGCCGAACGCGCTGTCGAAGCGCCTGGAAGTGGAAGTGCGGCGCGACGGTGCGGCGTATCGCTTGGTGTTTGGCGACAATGGCCAGGTCAAGGAGCCGCTCAAAAAAATCGCCGGCGCGGGTGCAAAAGAAACTGGGACACGCGTGCGCTTCTGGCCGGACGGAAAATACTTCGATTCGCCGCAGATTGTTGCCGCAGACATTGCCGCCTTGTTGCGCGCGAAGGCCATGTTGCTGCCGGGCGTGCGTTTTTCACTGGGCATCGAGAAGAACAACAAGATCGAAACGCAAACTTGGCATTTCCCGGAAGGCATCAAGGGTTATTTCGCCACTGCGATAGCCGAGCAGCAAGCGGTGGCGGATACTTTTCTCGGCGAACGTTACATCTCCGCGCAAAACGAAACCGACTCGTTTGCCGAAGGCGAGGGTGCCATGTGGGCGCTGGCCTGGACCGAGGACGGCGACACCGTCACCGAGGCCTACGTCAACATGATCCCCACGCGGCATGGCGGCACGCATGTGTCGGGGCTGCGCGAAGGTGCCTACAACGCGATCAAGAATTTCATCGATCTGCATGCGATGGGGCAGCGCGGATTGAAGATCGTGCCTGAGGACGTGTGGTCGCGCGCCAACTATGTGCTCGCGGTGAAGATGCTCGATCCGCAGTTCAAGGGCCAGGTCAAGAATGAGTTGATTTCACGCGACGGAGTGAAGCTGGTGGCGCAGATGTCGCGCGATCCGTTTGAGTTGTGGCTGAACCAGCATGTGGACGAAGGCAAGCGCATCGCCGAATTGGTGATGCGTCAGGCGCAGGCGCGCACACGCGCGGCGCAGAAAGTGGAGCGCAAGAAATCTTCCGGCGTCGCGGTGTTGCCGGGCAAGCTGACCGACTGCGCGTCGGACGATCCCGAGCGCAACGAGTTGTTCATCGTCGAAGGCGATTCCGCCGGTGGTTCGGCCAAGCAGGCGCGCGACAAGGAGTTTCAGGCGGTGCTGCCGCTGAAAGGCAAACCGAAGAACACGTGGCAGGACAGCCCCGATACGCTGTACTCGAACAAGGAGATTGAGGCGATCGCTTTGGCGATTGGCGTCGATCATCACCAGCCGGCGGACGTGGTCGATCTCACGGCGTTGCGCTATCGCAAGATCATCATTCTGGCGGACGCCGACGTCGATGGCTCGCACATCCAGGTGTTGTTGCTCACGCTGTTCTTCAAACATTTTCCGCGGCTGATCGAGCACGCGCATGTGTACGTGGCGCAACCGCCGCTGTTCCGCATCGACGTGCCGGCGCAAGGGAAAAATAAACCGGCAAGAAAAATCTACGCGCTGGACGAGCAGGAGCTGCGCGGTCTGGAAGCGAAGCTCGAAGACGAGGATGTGCGCAAAGGAAGTTGGGCGGTGAGTCGCTTCAAGGGGCTGGGCGAGATGAGTCCGGAGCAACTGTGGGAGACCACGCTCAATCCCGATACTCGCCGGGTGCTGCCGGTGGGCGTCGACGATGGCGCCATGCAGAACTCGATCGAGGTCTTCAACATGATGATGGCGAGAGAGAATGCCTCGCAGCGGCGCGAGTGGATGGAGACTTATGGCAATCTCGTTGATGCGGACATCAGTTGATGGCTAAGCAGCCCGACCTGTTTGACGATGCGGTAGTGGCGAGTGAAGTCAAGGCTCCAGCGTCGCCGCCGGCGTCTGGGGGCGGCAATGGCGCGCTGCCGCCGCACTTCGCGCCGATGAGGGGTGGGCCGAGCGATCGCTTGCCTTTGGGGGCCTACGCGTCGACGCAGTATCTGCAATACGCCATCGCGACGGTGAAAGACCGCGCGCTGCCACGTGTGGCCGACGGACAGAAGCCGGTACAGGGCCGCATCTTGTATTCGATGTGGGAGAGCGGTACGCGCGCGGGAACCAAGCGCACCAAATCGGCCGCGGTGGTGGGTGACGTGCTGGGCAAATTCCATCCCCACGGCGATCAATCGGTGTATGACGCGCTGGTGCGGCTGGCGCAAGACTTCACCCTGCGTTATCCCTTGATCGATGGTGAAGGTAATTTCGGTTCACGCGACGGCGACGAAGCCGCGGCCTATCGCTATACCGAGGCGCGGCTCACGCGCTTCGCCGAAATTTTGTTGTCGGAACTGGATCAGGGCACGGTGGACTTCGCGCCCAACTATGACGGCACGCGTAACGAGCCCGCAGTGCTGCCGGCGCGCTTGCCGGTGCTGCTGTTGAACGGCGCGTCCGGCATCGCGGTCGGCATGGCGACCGAGATTCCGAGCCACAATCTGCATGAAGTATCCAACGCGGCGATCGCGCTGATTCGCGATCCGGAGTTGAGCATCGCGGGAATTCTCAGGCACATCAAAGGGCCGGATTTCCCCGGCGGTGGTCAGATCATCACCCCGCGCGGCGAAATCAAGGACGCTTATACCAGTGGCCGCGGCGCATTCCGGGTACGCGCCAAGTGGAGCGTGGAGCGGCTCGCGCGCGGCCAGTGGCAGATCGTGGTCACCGAACTGCCCCCCGGCACCTCGACCAAGAAAGTGCTGGAACAGGTGGACGCGATCGCCAATCCGCAGCCGCGCGCCGGCAAAAAATCGGTCAGTCCCGAGCAGCAACGCGAGAAGCAACTCATGTTGTCGATGCTGGACAAGGCGCGCGACGAATCCGATCGCACGCATCCAGTGCGACTGGTGTTCGAGCCGCGCACCTCGAAGGTCGAGGAAAACGAATTTGCCAATTTGTTGCTCGCCAAGACCGGGCTGGAATCGAATGTCTCGCTGAATATGGTCATGGTCGGGCTGGATGGTCGGCCCACCGGCAAGAATCTGCGCGACGTGCTCGACGAGTGGGTGAGGTTCCGCCTGCGAGTCGTCACGCGTCGCACGCAACATCGCCTGGAGCAGGTGCTCGATCGCATCCACGTGCTCGAAGGGCGCATGCTGGTGCTGCTCAACGTGGACCGAGTGATCAAGATCATCCGCAACGCGGACGATCCCAAGGCCGATTTGATTCGCGCCTTCAATCTGAGCGTGCGTCAGGCCGAGGATATTCTGGACATCCGCTTGCGTCAGTTAGCGCGATTGGAGCACATCAAGATCGAGCAGGAGTTGAAGGACTTGCAGAAAGAGCAAAAGGGTTTGGAGAAAATTCTCCGTGAGCCCGAGGCCTTGCGTGGCCTGGTGATCGAGGAGATCGAGCGCGACAGCAAGACCTTCGGTGACAAGCGCCGCACGCTGATCGAGGCCGACGAAAAAGCGGTGATCGAGACCCCGGTCATCGATGAGCCGATGACGATCATCTTTTCGCGCAACGGCTGGGTGCGTGCACGTCAGGGGTGGGGCGTCGATCCCACGACTTTGTCATTCAAGGAGGGCGACGAACTGCAATCGCTGCTGAAGTGCCGCACCGTCGATCCGGTGGTATTTCTCGATTCGAAAGGACGCTCGTACAGCGTCGAAGTGGCGCAGTTACCCTCGGCGCGCGGCGACGGCGCCCCCGCTTCGTCACTGGTCGATGTGCAAGGCGGCGCGAAGATCATGTTCTGCCTCGCTGCCAAAGCGGAAACGACCGCGCTGGTGTCGACCAGCGGCGGCTATGGTTTTCTGTGCAAGATTTCCGACATGATGTCGAATCGCCGCGCGGGACGGGAATTCATGACCATGGACGAGAGCGAGGCCACGCTCGCGCCGTTTGTTTACACCGAGGCGGCGGCAAATTATGTCGGTTGCGTTTCCGAGCAAGGACGCATGCTGCTGTTCCGGTTGCCAGAGCTGAAATATCAATCGAAGGGGCGCGGCATGATCCTGATGGGGCTGGAGAAGGACGAGAAGCTGGTGGCAGCGATCGTGTCGGACCAGCAGAAACTGACCATTGCGGGGCTTACGCGCGGCAAGGCCAACACCATCGTGCTTCAAGGCAAACAACTCGCAGCTTACGCCGGCCATCGCGCACGCATGGGCAAAGCTTTACCGGACAAGATCAAGCCGCGGCAGTTGATGGTGGAGCCGCCCGCGAACGGAACGGAGTCGTAGATTGGGTTAGCGCAGCGTAAACCGACGATATACGTTACGCATGTAAAAAAACGCGGGTTACGCTACTCGCCAGCGCGCACCGGCGACAGCGATGCCGTCTGGCGCAGACGCAATGAAATACGCTCCGCGGGAGTGTTGGCGTCTCAACAAATATTCGCTCGATAGAAAATCACGTAGGGTGCATTCGCGCGCCAGCGCAATCCACCGTGCCGCTCTCATTCTCTCTGCACTCTCCATTACGTCGCTTGGTGGGTTGCTTCGCGAACCCACCGTGCCGCTCTCATTCTCTCTGCGCTCTCTCCCGCGCTGCTCGGTGGGTTGCTTCGCGAACCCACCCTACGTGCTGCTTCCGGCATCATTCACCCATTCACCCCAACCACGCCGCCGAAGACTTGTGCTGGGAGCCGGATGGTGTAACGCTCCAAGTCCGGTTTTGCGAGGGCGGCGCGACGTACTGCATCACTGGGGATTCGTGCCGCTACTCTCCCAACATAGGTACATTACTTGCCATTGATTGTCCTGCTTCGCGAAAGCACTCGGGGAGATGCGAAAATCGGTGTGAGATGTTCGAATCGCAATGGCGGGTTTGACCTGCCGACACTCGGATCGCGGAATGGGGACTAACGAAGCGTGAGCGCTGAGCTGAAATCGACGTTCCCTCCGGACAAGATGACGCCGACGCGCTTTCCCTGGGTTTCGTGCCGCGCCTGGAATACTCCGGCCGCGCCCAGCGCGCCGGTGGGTTCCACTACAATTTTCAGTCGCTCCCAAAGGTAGAACATCGCCGCGGCGAGCGCGATGTCATCGACCGTTATCATGTCCTGTACCCAGCGCAGAAGTAGCGGAAAAGTGATCGCGCCGAGCGAAGCGGTGCGTGCGCCGTCGGCGATGGTGTCGGGGTTGTGGTAGCGTTGCAGAGTGCGTGAATGGAATGAACGCGTCGCGTCGTCGCCGGCGAGAGGCTCGACTCCGACTACTTGTACAGCGGGCGACAGATGATGCGCGGCGATCGCGCAGCCGGTAATCAAGCCACCGCCGCCGACCGGAACAAACAGGTAATCCAGCGGGCCGGTCTCCTCGATCAGCTCTTTGGTACAAGTGCCTTGCCCCGCCACGATGTGCGGATGATCAAACGGCGGGATCAGCGTGAGACCGCGTTGCGCGGCGATTTGCGCCGCCAGTTGTTCGCGATCGACCGAATGCTTGTCGTAGAGGATGATTTCGGCACCGTAGCCGCGCGTGGCGTCGAGCTTTACCTGGGGCGCGTCCTTCGGCATCACGATAGTTGCGCGGCTTCCCAGCAGGCTCGCGGCCAGAGCGACGGCTTGCGCGTGGTTGCCGGAGGAATAGGCGAGAACGCCGCGCGCACGCTGCTCGATGCCGAGCTGGGAGATGGCGTTGTAGGCGCCGCGAAACTTGAAAGCGCCGGCGCGTTGGAAATTCTCGCACTTAAAGAATACCCGTGCCCCGGTTCGCGCATCGACCTGGCGCGAAGTAATAACCGGCGTCCGCCGCGCGTGGCCATCGAGGCGCAGCGCCGCCGCCTCAATATCGCGATAACTCACGCTCAATTGGAAACCTGCTCCTGATCGGTGCCGGAAATAGTTTGCCGCGCTTGATCAGCGCGCAGCCGCCCGGCAATCAGGTGAACGACGTAGATCGCGAACTGAGGGTTGAGATAGTAAATTCGTTTCACTTTGTCGGCATCGAGTTTGAATAGCTCCACGTCACTGGTGCAGCGGGCACTACAGGTACGTTGCTGCCCGGGGGAAAAAATGCCGATTTCGCCGAAGAAATCACCGCTGCGCAATTGCACGCCGATTTCCGCCAATTCAACCATGCCGCGCCCCAGGTAATACGCCGCATCGCTCACGTCGTCTTTGTGAAACAGAATCGTTCCTTCGGTCAAATGCAGGTGAGTCATGTGCGGCAGCAGCCACGTCACGTCGAGTTTACCGGTCTCGCCGCTGCGCATCTGCTGCAAGTTCACGTTCTCGAGCCGCAGCGCCAGGATGATCGCCTCGCTGCGGTTCTCCACGTTGAGCGCGCGAAACACGTCGCGCATGTGCAGCTTGACCGTGCCTTCCGCGATACCGAGCGAGTTACCAATATCCAGGTTGGTGTGACCTTGCGCCGCCAGACACAGCACCTCGACCTGGCGCGGGGTCAACCCGTAGTCGGCGAGCGATTGCTTGATATTCGCAGGCGCGGCGGCGGGAGGTGCCGTTGGAGCGCGTACGCCGGTGTGCGGCAAATAGCGAGTACCGCCGCGCACCAGACGCAGCACGCTCAGCATCAACTCGCTGTCATATGAGCGGGGCAGGTAGCCACAGAATCCGCAGTCGAGGAATTTCTGCATGGTAGCGTCGTCGCCGGCGCCGCCCAGCGCCACCACCGCGCAACCGGGGAACTGCGAAGGCAGATGCAGCGCAGAGTCGCCGAAAGCGTCGTGATCAACCAGGACCAGCGACCAACTCTCGTGACTGACCTGCAATACGTCGCTAAAGGACCGGGCATGGATGACGTTCGCGCCTGCGTCCAGCCGCGTCAGTAACTGCCGCGCGCTGTCTCCGGCCACATTTCCCACGAGCAGAAACCGCGGTGAGGAATCGCCTCCGCTGCCCGCGCCGCCCTGCGCGCCGATACTTTTTGTTGTTCCAGCCACCTTCGTTACAGGCCTTATAGAACTTTAGTTATAGACCTTTCGTCGTATGGCGGCGAAGCACAGATTCGCACACACTGCCTCTGCGTCACCGGATGCCTGATTCGCCGCAGGTGACTGGAGTGTGACCGGGAAAACGGTTGCAACCGAGCGAACTACTCTCCCGTTACGGCGCGCTCATCGCGCCGCCTTTTTTTTGTGCGACTGCCCTTCTCCTCCTGGAGACGGTCCCTGGCCGGGAATCTCGGGTACGGCCAAGACGACGTCTCCGGTTTTACCGGCTGGACTCAGGTCCAGCCGTTTTTTTTACCCACCCAATCACTGAATCATATCCCAAGCCGTGCCTTAAACGAAGCAGGAACTGGGGCTGACGGCGCGATCAAACTGCAGGTATCGGCTTTGGGTGCATCGGTCGTCACCGTAAAGGGCAACAACTCATCGCGTCGAAAGACATACAGTTGCGCGGTTTGTCCGGGTCGAAGACGCTTGAGCAGCCGCTCGAAGCTCTTGCCGGTTGCGCGCAAGCCGTCGATCGCAATAACCAGATCGCCCGGACAGAGGCCGGCGTGCTGCGCCGCGCCACCATCGAGGACATGGCTCAACCTGACCCCGGCCGCGTCCTCGGTGGTGCGGATTCCCAGATCCACGGTTTTGGCGGGTGCTCGCGTCGAGGGGCGATTCACCGCAGCGTCACCGCGCCGCATCTCAAGCTTGACGCCGACGCGGGCGAGCAATTGCACAAGTGGTAATTCCTTGGTCGAGCGCAGCGCGGCGTCGAAAAACGTTTTTAGTTTCAGACCGGTCACTTTCTCGGCGATGCTTTCGAAACCGTCCTCAGCCAAGCCGGTCCCGTTCTTGCCATGTGCGCGCCACAGCGCGCGCATCACTGTGTCCAGCGATTTGCGGTTTCGCGTCTGCTGGCGAATCAACAAGTCGAGACACAACGCGGCGAGCGCGCCTTTCAGGTAGTAACTCACTTGCGAGTTGGGTGAGCCTTCATCTTGCCGGTAATACTTGATCCAGGCGTCCCAACTCGCTTCCACCAGGGTCTGCCTGCTGCGTCCCGGGGTGCGCAGCAGGCTGCCGATGTTCTTGGCGAGGGTGCGCAAATACGCGTCGGGGGAAATCAATCCGGAGCGCACCAGCAAGAGGTCATCGTAATAAGACGTAATGCCCTCGAAGACCCATAGCAGTCCGGTGTGGTTCTCGCGCTCCAGATCGTAGGGCGTGAACGCCGCGGGCCGGATACGCTTGACGTTCCAGGCGTGAAAATATTCGTGGCTCGCCAGTCCTAGAAAGTTGCGGTAATCGTCGCTGACTTCGCGTATCCCGGCCTGCGGCAGTTCATGACGGCTGCACAGCAGCGCCGTGGACGCGCGGTGCTCAAGGCCCCCGTAGCCCTCACCCTGCGCGTTGATCAGGAATACATAGCGCTCAAACGGCGCCGCTTCGCTGCGCGGTTCGAAGAACCTGATCTGCGTTTCGCAGATTTTTTTCAGGTCGCGCGCGAGCCGGCGCAGATCCGCGTCGTGCCGCCCCGAAATTACGACTTCGTGCGGCACGCCACAGGCGCGGAAGCGAATGATCGAAAACATGCCCAGCTCAACCGGATGATCGATCAGCTCTTCATAGTCGGCGGCGCGGTATCCGCCAAAACCATTGCCGTCGGTACTTGCTCTGGAGAGTGCAGTGGCGACGCGCCAAGCGTCATACGCGCGCCCACGCGGCGCAATGATCTCAACTCTGCACGCTAAGTGTTCCTGCCCCAAGGGACGCAAGAACACGCTCGCCCCATTGAAGAATCCACGGGTGGTATCGAGATACGCGCCACGCACCGACGCGTCAAAGGCATAGACTTGCAGGGTCACGCTGAGCGGGTCGCGACACGGGGCGCACTGCCAAGTGTGCTTGTCGAGCTTGCGCAGAGCGAGGGTCTTACCGCTA